>JAJPHF010000078.1 GCA_021325365.1 Pseudomonadota bacterium | reverse complement strand
TGAGCGGCCAGCGTGTCGTAGGGGCGGCTCTCGTGGCCGCCCGCGGCCCGCAGGCCGCCGCCCCGATGTCAGCTGACCGCTCAGTCTCGCTGCAAACCGCTGTAGTATCAGGTGTCTTCATGAGGCCGTGTCCAGCTAGTCAGTGTCCCCGGCGACGAGGGCCGCGCGCTCGCGGCGCCAGTAGGATCATCGGCGGCGCGGCGGGCTGGTTGCAGCCGCCGCGGGACCCACCGGGTTTCGCGGGGCCAGCAAGGAGCCTGAACCAGTTCGCGGTCGAAGTGCGCTCAGCATGAGCGGCATGGCCCCGGCCCGTGGTGGGCGCCTATAATCGCCATGCCGGCGGCCGCGCGGCGCGCCCGGCCAGCCTGTCCGGGGAGTCCGCCATGGCCCACGCTCCCGCCTCGCCCAGCACGCGCTATCTCGGCCAGCCGCTGCGCCGCAAGGAGGACCCGCGGCTGTTGCGCGGCGCGGGCGTTTACGTCGCCGACGTACAGGTGCCGGGCCAGCTTTGCGCCGCCTTCGTCCGCAGCCCCCACGCTCACGCGCGTGTCGTCGGCGTCGATCTGGAGGCGGCGCGGCGCCTGCCCGGCGTGGTCGCCGCCTTCGCCTACGCCGACATCGCCGCCCTGGCGCGGCCGCTGCCGATGCTCGTGCCCCACCGCGCGCTGCGGCCGCAGATGCCCTACCCACTCGCCAAGGACAAGGTGCGTTTCGTGGGCGAGGCGGTGGCGATGGTCGTCGCCGAGGACCCCTACCTGGCCGAGGACGCCGCCGAGCTGGTCCGCGTCGAGTACGACGTGCTGCCGGCCGTCACCAGCGGCGCACAAGCCCTCGCCCCCGACGCGCCCCGCGTCCACGACGACCTGCCCGACAACGTCGCCGCCGAGCTCGTCAACAGCACCGGCGACGTGGCGAAGGCGTTCGCCGAGGCCGACCTGGTGATCGAGGAGCGCTTCCGCGTGGGCCGTATCAGCGGCCAGCCCCTGGAGCCGCGGGGCTGCCTCGCGCGCTGGGAGGACAGCAAGCTCGGCCCCACGCTCACCCTCTGGGACTCCACGCAGTCGCCCCATACGGCGCGGCGGGTGCTGGCCGACATCTTTGGGCTGCCGCAGCAGAGCGTGCGCGTCATCGCCCCCGACGTGGGCGGCGGCTTCGGCATCAAGAACCGCTTCTATCAAGAGGAGGCCGCGGTGCCCATCGCCGCGCGCCTGCTCGACCGGCCCATTAAGTGGGTCGAGGACCGCAAGGAAGACCTGCTCACGACCTACCAGGCGCGCGACCAGGAGCACGTCGCCAGCATCGCCCTGCGCCGCGACGGCACGATCCTCGGCGTGCGCGACGCCTTCATCGCCGACCAGGGTGCTTACACGCCGTTCGGGCTGGTCGTGCCGTTCAACACGACGACCACGCTCCCCGGCCCCTACCGCCTGCCCAACTACGAGGCGCACCTGCGGTCGGCCTACACCACCAAGCCGCCAATCGCGCCGTATCGCGCCGCCGGCCGGCCGCAGGGCGTGCTCGTCATGGAGCGGCTGCTGGATCTGGGCGCGCGCGCGCTCGGTATCGATCCTGTCGAGATGCGCCTGCGCAACATGATCCAGCCCGACGAGTTCCCCTACGACCTGGGGCTGAAGGACCGCGACGGCTCGTCCGTCGTCTACGACAGCGGCAACTATCCCGCGTCGCTGCGCCAGGCCGTCGAGCTGCTCGACTACGCGGGCTTCCGCGCCGAGCAGGTGCGCGCGCGTGCGGAGGGGCGGTATCTCGGCCTGGGGCTCAGCAGCTACGTCGAGTCGACGGGGCGCGGGCCGTTCGAGGGTGCCACCGTGCGCGTCGAGCCAAGCGGCCACGTGCTGCTCCTCACCGGCGCCGCCTCACAGGGCCAGAGCCACGAGACGACGCTCGCCCAGATCTGCGCCGAGCGGCTGGGCGTGCGCCCCGACGACGTGACCGTGCTGACCGGCGACACCGCCGCCATCGCGCTCGGCATCGGCACCTACGCCAGCCGCACGGCCGTCGTCGCGGGCAACGCCACCAGCCAGGCGGCGGCAACGGTGCGCGAGAAGGCCCTGCGCGTGGCGGCGCAGCTGCTGGAGGCGGCGCCGAGCGACCTCGACCTGGTGGACGGCGTAATCAGCGTGCGCGGGGCGCCCGACCGTCAGCTGCCGCTGGCGCAGGTCGCGCGCACGCTCGCCGCGCCGCCGCCGGCCTTCACCTTCCCAAAGGACATGGAGCCGGGCCTGGAGGCGACCACCTACTGGCACCCCGAGGGCAACGCCTACGCTTTCGGCACCCACGCCGCCATCGTCGAGGTGGACGCCGCAACCGGCGTGGTGATCGTGCGGCGCTACGTCGTGTCGCACGACTGCGGCGTCGTCATCAACCCCCTCGTGGGCGACGGCCAGACGCAGGGCGGCGTGGCGCAGGGCATCGGCACGGCGCTCTACGAGGAGATGATCTACGACGCGAACGGCCAGCCGCTCACGGCCAGCTACATGGACTACCTCCTGCCCACGGCCGCCGAGATGCCGCCGCTGACGCTGGGCCACCTCTGCACGCCTTCCCCCCTCAACGCCGAGGGCCTGAAGGGGCTGGGCGAGGGCGGCGCCATGCCCGTGCTCGCGGCCATCGCCAACGCCGTCGAGGACGCGCTCGCCCCACTCGGCGTGCGGGTGCGCGAGCTGCCCCTCACACCGGCGCGGGTCCGCGCCCTCATCGAGGCGGCGCAGGCGGGCCCCTCAGCCCCCAATCCTGGGGGGTGACCGGGGATGACTCAGCCGAGGGCCCATATCTCGTAGGGGCGGCTCTCGTGGCCGCCCGCGGCCTGTGGCGCGGAATACTGCCAGCGCCACTGCCCCCGTGCCGGCGCCGGAGCCACCGGGAGGGCCGGCGCCGCGGGGGCTTGGGGCGCGGAATACTGCAAGCGCCACTGGCCGCAACCCCGGCGGGATGGGGCACGAGGGAGTCCGACAGGAGAGAGCAACGGCGAGTGATGTCGGAGAGCGCCGAGGGAGGCCAATCGTGACAATGGCCGAGGGAGGCGAGTGGGCCGGGCGCACCGCGCTGGTGACCGGCGCCGCGGGCGGCATCGGCCGCGCCGTCGTGGCGGCGCTCCTCGCCGAGGGCGCGACCGTCGTCGCCTTCGACCTCGCGCCAGGGGCGCTGGACGCGGCGGCCGCCGCCTGGGGCCAGCCGGACCGCGTGCGCCTCGCGCCCGGCGACGTGGGCGATGCCGCCGACGTGGCGCGGGCCTTCGTCGTCGCGGCCGAGACCGGGCAGCCGCTCGGCGGCGTGGTCGCGGCGGCCGGCATCTACGGCGCGGCGCCGGTCGAGCAGATGACGGACGCCGAGTGGCACCGCGTGCTGCGCGTGAACCTGCGCGGCACGTTCCTGACTTGCCGGGCGGCCGCGCGGGCGATGCTGCCCGCGCGCGCCGGGGCCATCGTGACGATGGCGTCGAGCCTCGCCGTGACGGGCGCCCGCGAGCGTGCCCACTACGCGGCCTCGAAGGCGGGCATCGCGGCGTTCACGAAGGCGCTCGCCCTGGAGATCGCGCCCTGTGGCATCCGCGCCAACGCCGTGGCGCCCGGGTCGATCGACACGCCCATGCCGCGTTCGCTCCCCGGCCGCTCGGAAGAGCACGTCCTGGCCACGCTGCGTGCCAACCCGCTCGGCCGTATCGCGACCGCCGCCGACGTGGCCGACCTGATCCTCTTCCTGCTCTCGCGGCGCAGCCGCCACATCACCGGCCAGCTGCTCGCCGTGAACGGCGGCCAGGTGACGCTATGATCGACCTCACCGGCCGCGTGGCGCTCGTCACCGGCGCCGGCAGCGGCATCGGCCGCGCCACCGCCCTCATGCTCGGCCAGGCGGGCGCTCGCGTGGCCTACGTGGACGTGCGCGCCGCGCGCGCCGCGGCCGCTGCGGCTGAGGCGCGGGAGCGTGGGTACGACGCGCTCGGCCTGGCGGCCGACGTGGCCGATCCGGCGGCGATCGGCGCGGCGGTGCAGCAGGCGCTCGACCGCTGGGGCGGGCTGGACGTCCTCGTGGCGAACGCGGGCATCAGCAGCCACCAGGCCGTCGTAGACATGGACGAGGCGGCGTGGGACACGGTCCTCGCCGTGGACCTCGACGGCGTCTTCTACACCGTGCGCGCCGCCCTCCCGGCGCTGCGCCGCAGCCGCCACGGCCGCATCGTCTGCACGGCGTCGCACTACGGTCTGATCGGCCAGGCCGGCCTTGCCCACTACTCGGCGGCGAAGGGCGGGGTGATCGGCCTCGTGCGCTCGCTGGCGCAGGAGCTAGGTCCCGATGGCGTCACCGTGAACGCCGTCGCCCCCGGTCCGGTGCTGACCGGCATCACCGAGCGCACGCCCGAGCAGGTCCGCGCCCGCGCGGCCCGCCTGCCCCTCGGGCGCCTCGGCCAGCCTGAGGACGTGGCCGGCCTGATCCTCTTCCTCGCCAGCGACCTCGCCGCCTGGCTCACCGGCCAGGTCCTCCCCATCGACGGCGGCGACCTCCTCCTCGGCCGCACCTGACGCTCGCCCACTCGTTCAACGCCGGCCTGACGTGCTACAGTAGCCACAGTGGCGGCTAGTAGGTGAAGAAGGAGACTAACATGGCGGAAGCGTACTCGCTGCCATTTCCGCGCATCGTGCGTAATCCTCGTGTGCTCAGCGGTGAGCCTACGGTCAGCGGAACGCGAGTCTCTGTGCGGGTGATCGTCGAGACGTTGCGACAGGATGGAGACATTGCGAGTCTTCTAGACGCCTTCCCGCGACTCACCCGCGAAGACATAGAAGATGCACTGGCGTTCTACGAGGCCAACCGGGCGGAGATCGACCACTACATTCAGGAGAACGAGGACGCTCTGGCCTGATGCCAGTACCCTCCGTCTATCTGGATGAATGCGTTCGACATGAGCTTGCCGAGCGCCTCCAGGTTCGCGGTTATCACGCTACAACAGCGTTGGCAGAGGGGCTGCTCAGCGTAGACGATGAATCGCAGCTTACATTTGCTACCCAACACGATCTCGCCATCCTAACCCATGATGCTCGTGATTTCCGGCGCTTACACATAGCGTTTCGCCTGCAAGGTGGAATGCACGCCGGCATTATCCTCATGCCTATCGTACCGTCGCATCAGCAGGAGATCCGGATAGCCATGATGCTGGACTGGATGGCTATCCAGTCCGACTATCACAACCAGCTCTTTCGTTGCCACGATCTGCAATACTGGCTCACCCAGGGCAATCGCCTGGCCGGCTACTCGGAGGCCGACGTGCGGCTTGCTCTTGGGCAGCGAGCTTGACTGCGTGGCAGGTAGCTCATCCCGATTGCTTGTGTGGAGGTACGCCGTGAAGTTCGAGCTGGTCGACCTGACGCACCCGTTCAGCATCCACACGCCCGGGTGGGCAGGCTACCCCCCGGTCAAGCACTACTACATCCAGCGCTTCTCCTCCAACGAGATCGTCGCCCAGTACGTCGAGACACCGCTGCACGTCAGCACGCACCTCGACGGCCAGATGCACGCCATCCCCGGCGGCGCCGACATCGCCAGCTTCCCGCTCTCCCGCTGCTTCGGCGAGGGCGTCATCGCCGACATCAGCGACTGCGTCGGTGACTGGGACGTGATCACGCCCGAGATGATTACCAGCAAGGTCGAGGTCAAGAAGGGCGACATTCTCCTCTACTACACGGGCTACAAGCGCTACTACCCGGGCTGCGAGGCCGAGGACGAGGCGCGCTACTTCCTGCGGCACCCCGGCGGCGACCGGCGGCTGGCCGAGTGGCTGGTGGACATGCAGATCGCCTGGACCGGCATGGACTGCGGCTCGGGCGATCATCCCATGAACACGACGATCACCCGTATGCGGCCCGACCTCGTCGAGGAGTTCGAGGACCTGCGCCACCAGAAGCTGCGCGAGGTCTTCCCGAAGGAAGACCTCTTCGTCATGCACCGCGTGCCGTTCCGGCAAAACATCCTGCACGTCGAGAACCTCGGCGGCGACGTACAGCAGGTGCTGAATCGCCGCTGCCACATCGGCGTCTTCCCCTGGCGCTTCGAGGGCGGCGAGGCCTCCATCTGTCGCGTCGTCGCCTTCCTCGAGGCGTAAGCATGGCGACGCCGCTGCCGTTCAAGCAGGGCGGGCGCGGCTCCTGAAGCCGGCCCGGCTGCTGGCGGCGCACCGCTCGCCGCCCCGGGCGGCATGGCGCCGCCGATCGACGTGGACGGGGCCGGCACCGGCGCGCAGGCCGCCAGGCGTACCCGGCAAGCGGCGCCGCAATAGTGGAGAGCCGAATCATCGGGCTGGCCTCCGACTCGGCGCCGAGTGTATCATGTCGCAGATCAGATAACATGTTTCGCATGCGTGACAGCAGTGGGAGGCGGAGGGATGCCGAAAGATCTACGGACATATCTGGCGGACGTGCAGCGGGAGATCCCGGACGAGCTAGTCTGCATCGAGCGGGAGGTGAACCCCGCGAACTACGACTGCACGGCGCTCATCAAGCACCTCGACGC
>JAJPHF010000160.1 GCA_021325365.1 Pseudomonadota bacterium | reverse complement strand
GCACGGGGGCAGTGGCGCTCGCAGTATTCCGCGCCACAGGCCGCGGGCGGCCACGAGAGCCGCCCCTACGACACGCGGGCCGCTCACCTGGCGCGCAAACGGCTCTAAGCCGGCTCCCGGGCGGCAGGGGACGAGCCCCTGCCCTACGTTTCGTCTCCGATCGGGTACCGAGCCAGCCGCCAGCGGTGCCGGGCGAAACGGGACAGCACCTGTTCTACGACTCCTACGACCGAGACGGTGTAGGGCCCGGGCGGCCCAGCGGCCCGACCGGGGCGTGGGAGAGGGCGCGTAGCGGGACTCTGCCACTCTGGTTTGGCTCATCGGACGGAAACAGCCCCGCTCTCGGAGGAGGGCGGGGCTGTTTGGCGCGCGGGCGAGCGGGGTTAGGGCTGCGGCTGGGTGGGGCTGGGGGTCGTGATCTGGCCGCCCGGCGCGCTCGCCGGGTTGGGCTGGGCCGCGCCGCCGCCGGTGCCCGTGCCCGACGCGGGCGGGGTGGCGGGCACGGGGCCGCCCGACTCGCTTTGGGCGGCGGGCGCGGCCGGGGCGCCGGTCGCCTGGCCCTGTTGCGGCGTGCCGAGCGTCGAGAGGTACGCCACCAGGGTGTTCAGCTGATCGTCGGTCAACTGGCCCTGGAAGGGCGGCATGACGGGCTGGAAGCCCGGCGCGTGGTACTGGTAGCCGGACCCTTGCAGGATGTGGTTGCGGATGTAGTCGTCGGCGCTAACGCCGGGCGCGCGGGTGCCCGCGTTCGCTCCCACCTGGCTGAGGTTCGGGCCGACGGTGCCACTGAGCGGCGTGCCCTGGATCGTGTGGCAGGCGCCGCAGCCTTTGGAGACCATGATCTGCAGCGCTTGCGCCTCCGGCCCGCCGCCGGCGATCTCGGGCAAGATCGGGGTGGGCGCTCCGGGCGCCACCAGGCTTGGGATCATGCTGTAGTCGCCGTTCATGATGAAGACGGCCAGCTCGTTGATCTCCTCGGGCTGCAGGGAGCCGCCGTCGCTGAGCCCCCAGGCGGGCATGGGCGTGTTCGGCCGCCCGCGCGTGATCGTCTTCGTGAGGAAGTCGAATAGCTTCTTGTCGTCGTCGGGATTGCCTGTCGCCTTCCGCAGCGTCAGGTTGGCGGCCATGATGTTCTGGCCCGGCACCATCGCGCCCTGGCCGTTGTAGCCGTGGCAGCCGTAGCAGTACTGCGCGAACTCGTGGGCGCCGAACTCGATCGACGTCTCGCGCTGGCGCTGGTAGGCCTCGGCCTGGCGGCTGGGCTCGCTGAGACCGTAGATCAGCAGCAGCAGCCCGATGGCCAGCGTGATGGCGATGGCGATCTGCGCCTTGCGCTCGGGACCAACCCCGGGCGCCAGGCCCTCGCCGCTCGGGCCGGCCGTGCGCGGCGTCCAGCCCGACGCGTAGGCGATGGCGAAGAGGAGCACCAGGAGCAGGATAACGCCAAACAGTATGCCGACAATTGGCGGCACTTGTGCCTCCTATGCCGCGGGTACCGGGCCGTAGCTGTGATCGTTGCCCTGTTCGACCGTGCGCTGCTTCACGCCGCTCGGCGTGGTGACGACGGAGATCTTCCCGCCGGTAATGGTGAGCGGGAACATGTCCATGGGCCGCGGGGCCGGGCCGCCCTTGATCTGGCCGTAGCGGTCGTAGAGCGAGCCGTGGCACGGGCAGTTGAAGCGCCCGGTCGGCTCGATGTCGTCCAGCGACGGCGCGCTGTCGATCCAGGGCACCGAGCAGCCGAGGTGGGGGCACTTCTGCCAGAGCGCCAGGAAGCCCTCGGGCACGCGCGAGATGAAGAACTTGCCCTCGACGATCTTCTTCACGTCGCCGACCTTGTAGTCGTCGACGCTGCCCGCGGCGATCGTGCCGCCGAACGCGCCGGTGCGGCGCGGCCAGAAGAACGGCAGGAAGCCCGCCGCGAGTTCGCCGAGAATCACCAGCAGCGTGGCCCAGCCGAACCAACGCAGCAGCTTGCGGCGGGCCACCGTGTCGATGGGGGCCGTGTCGGCAGGCGTGGGCGGGGGCGCGGGCGTCGGGCCCTCGCCGCTGGCTGGCGGCGCCGCGCTGCTCGCGTACCAGCCCGTGCGCAGGTCGGCGACCGCGGGCGACAGGCGAAGCGCCGGGGACCGATGGGGCAGCAGGCGCGCGGCCGCCAGGATCAGCGCCGTGCCCGAGAGAGCGGTAACGGTGATGCTCGCTTGGTCCATGATCGCCTCCCCAGGAAGGGCCTAGTCCGTCGATGGCGGCATGTTCCAGGGCCAGTACAAGTGCATGCCTGGACCGCGGAACACCGTGCCGGAGATCGTCAGCAGCATGAAGGTCACCACGAACCCGGTGAACAGGCCGATCATGATCTCGCGCATGTTCGCGTTCCAGACGCGGCGCATGATGATGACCAGGATCACGATCGGGCCGAGCATGATGATGATCGGCAAGATGACGCCCGACACCAAGATGTTCGTGAGGACTAGCAGGCCGGTGGCGTGCGCGATGCTTTCCAGGAGCCGCTTCAAGTTGCAGACGCTGCACGTCTGCTCCTCGTCGAGCAGCAGCATAATCGGGATGATGATGCTGGTGTAGATCGTCGTGAAGATGGCAATCGGGATCGCGTTCGGCTGACCGAACCACTTGCCGACGTCGTCCGTGTCGCGGTCGATGTACGGGATCGCCGCAAGGGCGATGAGCGCGGCGGTCGGCACGATCACGCCCGCGAGCGCCGGGTGCATGTGGAGCAGCAGCTCCTGCAGGTTCAGGAAGTACCACGGCGCCTTGGACGGGTTCGGCGTGCGGTCGGGATTGGAGTGGGCCTCGAGCGGCGCGTTGACCAGCCAGCCCAGGATGATCAGCGACAGCATCATCACCATGGCGGCGATGAACTCGATGACCAGCAGGTTGGGCCAGACGAAGACGGTCTCGTCGCGCTCACGCGCCGCGGCGCGGCCGGGACGGCGGGCCGCGGCGGCCGCCACACGCTGGCGGGGCTCGTTGGGCTGGGCGGCTTCTGCGGGCGTGGTTTCAGCCATACGTGCCTCCCTGAGCGGCTTAGAGCGGCCCGGCGATACCGCCGTCCTTGCGGATACGCCAGAAGTGGACCGCCATGAACACTGCCAGCAGCAGCGGCAGCCCGATTACGTGCAGCACGTAGAAGCGGATGAGGGCGTTCTCGCCCACCTCGTACCCACCGATCAGCATAAAGCGGACCTGGTCGCCGAAGCCGGGTGCGCTGCCGACCATGTTCGTACCGACCGTGATCGCCCAGAACGCGAGCTGGTCCCACGGCAGCAGGTAGCCGGTGAAGCTGAGGAGCAGCGTTAGCGTGAACAGCACGACGCCGACCACCCAGTTGAACTCGCGCGGCGGCTTGTAAGCGCCGGTGTAGAACACGCGGATCATGTGCAGGAAGACGGTGATGACCATGCCATGCGCGGAATATCTATGGATGTTCCGCAGCATCATGCCGAAGCCGACGACCGTCTCCAGGTCTTTCATGTCCTGGTAGGCGTGCTCAACGGCCGGGCGGTAGTAGAACATCAGGAGCACGCCGGTTACGGTTAGCAGCAGGAACAGGAAGAAGGACAGCCCGCCCAGGCAGAAGGTGTAGGTGATGCGGAGGCTGGCCTTGCGAATCTTGATCGGGTGCAGGTGCAGGAAGACGTTCGAGAAAACTACCAGGGCGCTCGTCCGGGCATCATCCGGGTAGCTGTGGCGGAAGATACTCCGGTAGACCCGGTTGGTGGTGACCTTCTGCCGCAGATCTTGTATCTGGTCGCTAATCACAGCACACCTCGCCTGCCTGGATAAGCGAGACCGCGGGGAGGGCGCCACCTGGCGCCGGGGCGGCCCTCGGCCGGGGTCGGGCGGCTAGGGCGGGGCGCGCTCGCGCCGGACGCCATCGCGCCCGGCGGACCACGCGCACCAGCCGATCAACACGCGCGCCAGCCCGCACGAGAGGGGCGCCCCAGGACGGCACGAGCGAAGCCGCGTATCGAGTGCCGGCCCCGCGCGCCGCACGGTGACGACCGCCCTGAGGGCTACGCCAGGCTACCACACGTCCGGGGGGCTGTCAACGCGGGTTGCCTTGGGCCAACGGCCATCTTTTACAATGAAGCTAGAGAGAAGGGGCGTGCCCGATGCGGGACGCCCCCCGGCCGCCTATCTTGCGGCGAGGTGAACTGGATGCGCCGTGAATTGCCCAGCGTAGCACTGCTCATCGACTACGACAACCTGGAGATCGGCGCTAGCTATGATATGCCCGGCCGCCCGCTCGACCTCGGCTGCGTGATCGAGCTGTGCCAGCGCTACGGGACCGTGGTGGTGGCGCGGGCCTACGCCGATTGGGGCGACCCCAACGAGCGGCTGGCGGTTTACGAATCGGGTATTGAGCCGTGCTTCGCGCCTATCTTCCGCACCACCGCCGACCAGCCTGGCAAGAGCCTGGCCGACACGGTGCTCGTCGCCGACGGCGTGGACATCATCTGGCGCATCGCGCCGGAGGTCCTGGTGCTAGTGACGAGCGACAAGGACATCTTGCCACTCGCCCGGCTCGCGCGGCTGCGCGGGACGCGCACCGTCGTCGTCGGCAGCGATCGCACGGCTGTGCCGCTGCGGCGCCTGGCCGACGAGTACGTTACCTACCGGGACCTGGTGGCCGGGACCGGCGTGCCCGTGGCGACCCATCAAAAGGCGGGGCTGGTGCCGCTCTCGCGCGGCCAGTCCGAGCCGCGCGGCCCGCGCTTACTGCCCGAGCCGCGCCAGCCGGCCGCCGCAAGGCCGAACGTCCGCCGGCCGGTCGAGCCGCGCCGCGCGCCGACCAGCGCCGGCCCGCTGGGGGCGTCCGCGAGCGGTGCCGCCCCGGCGATGCCCAGCCCGGTCGCCGAGGGAGCGCCGCCCAACGGCCCGCTAGCGGCGCGCCCGCCGGCGGAGGTGGGCACGCACGCCGAGGAGCCGGGCGCGCAGACTGCGGCCGAGGCCGCTACCGCGTCGCGCCGCCGCCGGCGCCGCCGGGGCGGGCGCGGTTCGGGCGCGGCGGAGCCGGCGGCTGGCGCCGGCCTGGGCGCTCCCGGCAGTGCTGGGACGCTGGAAATGGAAGCGGCGCTGAGCGAGAGCGCCGAGATCGAGATGGGCGGGCCGCCGGAGGCGGCGCTGGCCGAGGGCGACGCGCTGGCGGAGGCCGCCGGCGCGGGCGCGAGCGTGCTCGCGGCGGAAGCGGCGGCGCCCGCGGGGGCGCCCGACGCGGAAGCGCTGGAGGAGGAAGTCGAGGCGCCGCCGCCTCCGCCCGCGCCGCGGCCGGTGTCGCCGACGGGCCGCCTGGGCTTCGCGTCGTTTGGATCGTTCGAAGAGACAGCGCCCGCCGCCGAGCCGCCGCGGGCCGTCGAGCCCGCGCCGATCGCGCCGACCGAGGCCGACCGCGCGGTTGCGACGATCGGCCCGGTCGAAGCGCCGCCGCTGGCGGTGGCGCTGGACGCCATGCCTGCGGCGGCCGCGCCGGCCGCCGAGACGCCGTCCGCCGAGGCGCCTGGCGAGGCGACCGCCGTGGCGACGGAGACAGCGGCGGAGGAGCCGGCGGGCGAGATACCGGCGGCGCCGCCCGCGCGGCGCCGCAGCCGCCCCACCGGCGGACGCGGGCGCCGCACGCGTGACCAGGTCGAAGCGGAGGCGGTAGCGACGACCGAGGGCACGGCGCCCTGAGCCGAGTGGGCGGCCAGAGGAGCGTACGATGGGCGAGCGCGTCGGCCGCTGCAGCCGCGAGACGCGCGAGACGCGGATCACCGCTGAGTGGGTGCTCGACGGCAGCGGCCGCGCCGACGTGGCGAGCGGGGTCGGCTACCTCGACCACATGCTCGACTCGCTCGCGCGCCACGGCCTGTTCGACCTCCACCTGCGCGCCAGCGGCGACCTGCACGTGGACGAGCACCATACGGTCGAGGACGTGGCGATCGCGCTCGGCCGCGCGCTCGGCGAGGCGGTGGGCGACCGCCGCGGCCTGCGTCGCATGGGCGACGCGACCGTGCCGCTCGACGAGGCGCTGGCGCTCGTGGCCGTAGACCTGAGCGGACGCGGCCTCGCCACACTGGACATCCCGCTTCGGACGCCGCGCCTGGGCCAACTGCCGACGGAGATGGTGCCCCACTTCTTCCAGTCGCTCGCCATGGAAGCGCGCATCACCCTGCACGTGCACGTTCTGCGGGGCGAGAACGATCACCACAAGGTCGAGGCGGCCTTCAAGGCGTTCGCCAAGGCGCTCGACTGGGCCACCAGCATCGATCCCCGCGTCGCGGAGCAAGTGCCGAGCACCAAGGGCGTGCTCCAATAGCGAGCGCCGCGTGAGCGTGCCGACGCGCTGGGCCGCGGCGGCGGGCGGTCGCGCCCCGCTGGCCGCGGCCCAAGGGCACTGCGCAGCGAGCGAGGCGGTCCCGGTGCCGGTCGACTTGCACCTGCACACGGCGCACTCGGACGGACGGCTGGCGCCCGCCGTGGTGGTCGAGGCGGCCGTGGCGCGCGGGCTGAAGACTATCGCTGTCGTCGATCACGACGTTGTTAGCGGCCTCGAGGAAGCCCGGGCCGCGGGCGAGCGGCTGGGCGTCGAGGTCATCGCCGGCGTCGAGCTGACGGCGCGCTGGCGCGGTCGGACCTGTCACATCCTGGGCTACGGCTTCGACCCCGCCACGCCGCGCCTTCACAAGACGCTGGCGCACGGCCGTGCCGCCGCGGAAGCGGCGGTGGCGGCGGCGCTGGACGCGCTCCGCGCGCGCGGCTACGACCTCTCGTCGGCCGACCTCGCGCGCTACCACGCCCGCTATCCCACGCCGACGACGCTGCTGCTCGCGCTCGTCCAGCGGCGCCTGCTGCGCTCGCGGGCCGATCTGCTCGCGATCCTGCCGCTGCTACGGGCGAGCGCGCAGGGGATGCCGGCGGCGGAGGCGATCGGGCTGATGCATGCCGCGGGCGGCGCCGCCGTGCTCGCGCACCCGGGCCGTCGCGCGCGCGGCGTCGCGCTCGACCGCGCGGCCGTCGCGGCCCTGGCGGCCGCGGGGCTCGACGGCGTCGAGGTCGTCCATCCTTCACACGACGGGGCTCAGCGCGCAGCCTTTGGCGATCTGGCCGACGCGCTGGGCCTGGTTGCCACTGGCGGCTCCGACTGGCACGGGCGCCCGCGCGACCCGCTCCCCGGGAGCCTCGGCGTGGACGGCACGCGGTTCGCGCGCCTCCGCGCTCGCATTGAGCAGCGCCGCGCTGCCGTCTCCTGACGCGCCGCCAGCTAGCCGCCGCTTACGACGAGCGCGCCGCTAACGTCACGGCGACGGTGCTGGGAACGCGGTTGCGGACCACGGTGAGCTGGAGGAGGTCGCCGGGATGGTGGGCCTGTAGCTGGCGAGGGAGCGTGCTCTCGTCTTGCAGGGGCTGGCCATCGACCTGGGTGATCAGGTCGCCGCGCTGGAGGCCGATCTGCGCGGCTGGCGAACCGGGCTGGACGCGCAGGACGAGCGCGCCGGGGGTGGCGACGCCGGCGAGTTGTTGCGCATCGGCGGGGCCGGCCCAGGCGTAGGCGATGCCGAGCGAGGCGTGGACCACGTGCCCGGTCGCGGTCAGCTCCTGGGCGATGGGCTTGACGGTGTTGATCGCGATGGCGAAGCCGATCCCCTGGATCGGGTTGCCCTCCTCGTCCGAGCCGGCGACGAGGGTGTTGATGCCCACGACCTCGCCGTTCAGGTTCACGAGCGGCCCGCCGGAGTTGCCGGGATTGATAGCGGCGTCGGTCTGGATCAGGTCGTACAGTCGGGGACCGGGCAGCCCCGACGGGCCGGCCGGCTCCTCGATCGTGCGCCCGAGCGCGCCCACGACGCCCGCGGTCACGGTCGGGCCGCCCGGCAGCCCGAGGGCGTTGCCGATGGCCACCACCCAGTCGCCCACGGCTAACTGGCTGGAATCGCCCAGCGGCGCCTGCGGGAGGTTCGTGCCGTCGATCTGCACGACGGCCACGTCGGTGTCCGGATCGGCGCCGACCAGGCGGCCATCGAACGTACGCCCGTCGGGCAGCGCCACCGTGAGCGACCGCGCGCCGGCAACCACGTGCTGACTGGTGAGGATGTGGCCCGCGCTGTCGATCACGACGCCCGAGCCGATGCCGGTGTCGGGGCTGCTCGCGCCCGTCAGCAGGTCCAGGCTGCTGGTGCCCAGCTGGGAGACGATCTGGACGACGGCCGGGCGGATGCGCTCGGCTACCTCGCGGACGGTGAGCGGGCCAGCGCCCGGCACCTGGACTTGCGACACGTCTGGTCCGGACATGCGGTCCGCGCCGGCCGCGGCCAGGGCGTTCGTCGCGGCCGGCCCCAGGGAGGCGCCCCAGAGCGCGCCGATAGTGACCACGAGCAGGAGTACTCGGCCTCGTCCTTGCCGACGATCGTGTCGCGCTGCCATGTGCTCAGCCCTCCGCCCTCGTTGTGCCGCACGCTGCCGGCAGCCGCGGCGGCTGTCCCGCAGGTTAGCGGGGAGCGGTCGCCGCCCCTCGCGGCCGGCCGGGCTCGCGGTTGTCGGCGGGAAGCAGACAGCAACCTGTATGCCAGCATCGGGGGGCAGGGGCCTGGACTGCTAATGCGCCGGGGGCGCGGCGGAGGCCGCGTTCGGGGCCTCGTCGAGCGCGTAACGGTAGTCCTCGATGACAGGATTCGCCAGCAGGCGGCGGCACATCTCGTCTACCTGGCGCTCGGCGGCCGCGCGGTCGGGCGCCGCCAGCCGCACCTCCAGGTACTTGCCCAGCCGCACGCTCTCCACGCCGGTGTAGCCAAGCTGGTGCAGCCCGCCCATCACGGCGAGCCCTTGCGGGTCGTTCACCACGGGCTTCAACGTCACGTGGATCCGCGCGAGCCACATCGTTTGCTCCCCCGCTCTCCGGGCTCGATAGGAGCGGCGCGGTGCCCCACACAGCGCTGTTCGCCTCCGCCGCTCTCCTCAGACGCCGGGGTTGCGGCCAGCGGTGCCGTTCTCTAGCTGTGCGCGAGCCGCTGGTACGCCTCGCGGTACTTGTCGGACGTAGTGCGGACGACGTCCTCGGGCAGGGGCGGCGGCGGCGGCTCCTTGTTCCAGCCCGTCGTCTCCAGGTAGTCGCGCAGGTACTGCTTGTCGAAGCTCGGCTGCGGCCCGCCGGGCTGGTACTGGTCGGCCGGCCAGAAGCGCGACGAGTCGGGCGTCAGCACTTCGTCGATCAGGATCAGGCGGCCGTCGAGCAGGCCGAACTCGAACTTCGTGTCGGCGATGATGATGCCACGCTCGCGGCCGTACTCCTCGGCGTGGGCGTACAGCTTCAGGCTCGTCGTCGTGATCAGTGCCGTCAGCTCGTCGCCCACGCGGTTCGCCATGTCGGCGACGGAGATGTTGACGTCGTGGCCCGTGTCTTCCTTGGTGGACGGCGTGAAGCGCGGCTCGGGCAGGCGGTCGGACTCGCGCAGGCCGGGCGGCAGCGGCTCGCCGGCGAGGGTGCCGTGGCGCTTGTACTCGGCCCAGCCCGAGCCGGCCAGGTAGCCGCGTACGACGCACTCGATGTCGACGCGCTGCGTCTTGCGCACGACCATGCTGCGGCCCTCCAGCTCCGGGTGGGCGCGCGCCAGGTCGGGCAGCGCCGCGGCCACGTCGGTCGTCACGAGCTGGTTCTCCACGATGCCGGCGGTGCGGCCGAGCCAGAAGGCCGTGAGCGCCGTCAGCACGATCCCCTTGCCGGGGATCAGCGAGTCCATGACCACGTCGAACGCCGAGATGCGGTCGCTCGTGACCATCAGCAGCCGGTCGCCCAGGTCGTACATGTCGCGGACCTTGCCGCGGCTGAAGCGCGGTAGCTCTAAGTCAGTGCCGCCGACCGGCGCTGGCGCCGGCCCGCCCTCGAGAAATGGGTGATGCATCTTCGCCATCAACTCCCCAGCAAATTAGCTATCAGCTATCAGCGGTCAGCTCGCAGCTATCAGCAGGCAGTCCGCGGGTTAGCGCGCTCGACCGGCGGGCAGCGCTTCTCCATCTGCGGAGGGCTGACCGCTGGCCGCTGACGGCTCGTCTAGCCCCAACCGCGCAAACGTCGTGTCGATCTCGCGCAGGTGGTAGGCGGGGTCGAACAGCGCCGCCAGCTCGTCGGGCGTGAGCCGCGCCTGCACGCGCGGATCGGCCGCCAGCGACTCGCGGAAGTTGCCGGCGTCGGCCCAGGCCTGCTTGGCGTGGCGCTGCACCAGCTCGTAGGCCTCCTGCCGCCCGAGGCCCTTCTCGACCAGCGCGAGCAGCACGCGGCCAGAGTACACCAGGCCGCCCGCGTTGTCGAGGTTGCGCCGCATGCGCTCCGGAAAGACGTCGAGCCCGTCCATGACGCGCTCGAAGGTGCGCAGCATGTAGTCGAGCGCCAGGCAGGCGTCGGGCAGGATGATGCGCTCGACCGACGAGTGGCTGATGTCGCGCTCGTGCCAGAGCACGACGTCTTCCAGCGCCGGCGTGGCCGCGCTGCGCACCACGCGCGCGAGGCCGCAGATGCGCTCGGCCAGCTCCGGGTTGCGCTTGTGGGGCATGGCCGACGAGCCTTGCTGGCCCGAGGCGAACGGCTCGGCCACCTCGCCCACCTCGGTGCGCTGGAGGCCGCGCAGCTCCGTCGCCATCTTCTCCAGCGACGCCGCGATGAGCGCCAGCGCCAGCACGAACTCGGCGTGGCGGTCGCGCTGCACGATCTGGGTGCCGGCCTCCTCGGGCCGCAGCCCCAGCTCGCGGCAGACGTACTCCTCGACGGCCGGCGGCACATTCGCGTGCGTGCCGACCGCCCCCGCGATCTTGCCCACGGCCACCGCCTCGCGTGCCCGGGCGAGGCGTGCCTGGTGGCGGCGAATCTCGGCCACCCACACCGCCAGCTTGTGCCCGAAGGTCGTCGGCTCGGCCTGGATGCCGTGCGTGCGCCCCACCATCACCGTGTGCTTGTGGCGCACCGCCTGCCGCGCCAGGACCGCCTCGACGCGCGCCAGGTCGGCGGCGAGGATGTCGCAGGCCTCCACGAGCACGGCCCCCAGCGCCGTGTCCAGCACGTCGGACGAGGTGAGCCCCAGGTGAATGAAGCGCCCCGCCGGGCCGACGCTCTCGGCCACCGCGCGGACGAACGACAGCATGTCGTGGTGGCTCTCGGCCTCGATCTCGGCCATGCGCGCGCGGTTCAGGGTGGCGCCGCGGATCGCGGTCATGTCGTCCCGCGGGATGGCACCCAGCTCGGCCCACGCCTCGCAGGCGAGAATCTCGACGCGCAGCCACTTGGCGAGCTTGTTCTCTTCCGACCAGACGCGCTTCATCTCGGGGAAGGTGTAGCGCTCGATCATCGGCCCTGCTCCTAGCCCCGGCTCGCTCCCCCGGCCGGCGGGGGGCTAGCAGTGGCGGCCGCGCCCTGCGACTGCTGGCGGCGGAAGGCCTCGTAGCGCTCGCGCACGCCCGCGTCGCCCTGGCCGATGATCGCGGCGGCCAGGTAGGCGGCGTTGCGCGCGCCGGCGCTGCCGATGCCGACGGTGGCGACGGGCACGCCGGGCGGCATCTGGACGATGGCGTAGAGCGCGTCGAGGCCGCGCAGGTCGCCGGCGGCGAGCGGCACGCCGATCACCGGCAGCGTCGTCCACGACGCCAGGACGCCCGGCAGGTGCGCGGCCATGCCCGCACCCGCGATGATGACGCGCAGCCCGCGCTCGACCGCGCCGCGGCCGTACTCGCCCACGCGCTCCGGCGTGCGGTGGGCTGACATGACGAGCATCTCGTGCGGCACGCCGAGCGCCGCCAGCGTGTCCGCGCAATTCTGCATTACCTGCCGGTCGCTCTCACTGCCCATGATGATGCCGACCAGCGGCTTCGTGTCGTCGGCCCCTCCGGCCATCGCAGGCATCGCAACCTCCCGTGCCGCCACGTCGCGGCGGTAGTGTGCGCCCTCGAACTGAATCGCTGCCGCCCCCGCGTAGGCGCGCGCCCGCGCCGCCGCCAGCGTGGGCGCCACGGCTGTCACCGTCAGCACTCGCCCCCCAGCCGTCACCACTTGCCCCGCGGCCGCCCGCGTCCCCGCATGGAAGACCAATACGTCCGCGGGCAGCGCGTCGAGCCCCTGAATCGGCTGGCCCGTCGCATAGTTGCCCGGGTAGCCACCCGCGGCCAGCACCACGCCGCAGCAGGTCGCATCCCGCCAGCGCACGGCAATCTCGTCGAGATGGCCCTGCACGACCGCCTGGGCGACCTCGACGAGGTCGCTCTCCAGCAGTGGGAGCACCACCTGCGTCTCGGGGTCGCCGAAGCGGCAGTTGAACTCCAGCACCTTCGGCCCGTCGGCCGTCAGCATAAGCCCGGCGTAGAGCAGGCCGCGGTAGGGCCGCCCTGCAGCCGCGAGCGCGGCCAGCGTTGGCTCCAGGATCTCGCGCTGTACCCGGGCCATGAGCGCCGGCGTCGCCAGCGCGGGCGGGGCGTAAGCGCCCATGCCGCCCGTGTTCGGCCCCGTGTCGTCGTCGCCCACGCGCTTGTAGTCGCGGGCCGGCACCATCGGCACGACGGTCTGGCCGTCCGCGAACGCCAGGACCGATAGCTCCTGGCCTTCCAGGCACTCCTCGATCAGCACGCGCTCGCCGGCCGCGCCGAACGCGCGCTCGACCAGGCAGGCGTCGATCGCCGCCTCGGCCGCGGCGCGCGTCTGCGCCACCGTCACGCCCTTGCCGGCGGCCAGTCCGTCAGCCTTCACGACGACCGGCAGGCCGAACGCGTCCAGCGCCCGCCGCGCCGCGTCGCGGTCGGTCGCCACGACAAAGCGCGCGGTGGGGATGCCGTGGCGCTGCATGAGGTCTTTCGCCCAGGCCTTGCTCGCCTCGATCTCGGCCGCGGCCCGGGACGGCCCGAAGACGGCCAGGCCGCGGGCGGCCAGCGTGTCGGCCAGGCCGGCCACCAGCGGCGCCTCCGGCCCGACGATCGTCAGGTCGACGGGGTGCTCCGCCACCCAGCGCACCAGCGCCGACACGTCCTCGGCGCCGATCGGCACGTTCTCGGCCAGCGCGGCCGTGCCGGCGTTGCCCGGCGCGCAGTACAGCGTGGGGCGCGTGGGGCTCTGGGCGAGCTTCCACAGCAGGGCGTGCTCGCGGGCGCCGCCGCCGACGACCAGGATCTTCGGACGAGCCATCAGCCGTCAGCTTTCCGCCGTCAGCAGACGGCGGGACGGCGCTGGGCGCTCCAGCGCCGGGCGGTGGTCGCGTGCGTCGCCAGGAGTCGCGCTGCTGATAGCTGACGGCTGACGGTTGACGGTTACCATGGCTACTCCCACTCGATCGTGGAGGGGGGCTTGGAGCTGATGTCGTAGACCACGCGGTTCACGCCGGGCACCTCGTTCACGATGCGCGTCGAGATGCGCGCGAGCAGGTCGTAGGGCACGCGCGCCCAGTCGGCGGTCATCCCATCGTCACTCTGCACGATCCGCACCGCGACGACGTTGGCGTAGGTGCGGCCATCGCCCATCACGCCGACCGTCCGCAGCGGCGTCAGCACCGCGAAGCTCTGCCATACGCGATGATACAACCCCGCCTTCTTGATCTCGTTCACGACGATCCAGTCGGCGGCGCGCAGCATGTCCAGCCGCTCGGCCGTCACCTCGCCCAGGATGCGGATCGCCAGGCCGGGGCCGGGGAACGGCTGGCGCCAGAGCACGTCGTCGGGCAGGCCGAGCGCCGCGCCGACCTGGCGCACCTCGTCCTTGAACAGGTAGCGCAGCGGCTCGACCAGGCGGAACGGCAGCCAGTCGGGCAGGCCGCCCACGTTGTGGTGCGTCTTGATGCGCGCGGCGGCCTTGGTGTCGGCCGTCTTGCTCTCGATCACGTCCGGGTAGAGCGTGCCCTGCGCCAGGAAGTCGATCTTGCCGAGCGGCCGGGCCTCGTCGGCGAAGACGTGGATGAACTCGTCGCCGATGATCTGGCGCTTCTGCTCGGGGTCGGTGACGCCCGCCAGCCGCGTCAGGAAGCGCTCCGTGGCGTCCACGTAGATCACGTTCAGGTGCAGGTGGCGCTCGAACGCCGTGAGGCTGCGCTCGGCCTCGTCGCGGCGCAGGAGCCCGTTGTTCACGAAGATGCAGGTGAGCTGGTCGCCCACGGCGCGGTGGATGAGCGTGGCCGCCACCGCAGAGTCCACGCCGCCCGACAGGGCGCAGATCACCTTGCCGTCGCCCACCCGCTGGCGAATGGCGGCCACGGCCTCGTCGACGTAGGAGCCGGGCGTCCAGGTGGGCTGGCAGCCGCACACCTTGAACAGGAAGTTCGCCAGGAGCTGCTTGCCGTTCGGCGTGTGCGCGACCTCCGGATGGAACTGCAGCCCGATCCAGCCGCGCTCGTTGCCCATCGCGGCTACCGGCGAGTTGTCGCTGTGCGCGATGGCGCGGAAGCCCGCCGGCAGCTCCGTGATGGCGTCGCCGTGGCTCATCCAGACGGGGAACTCCTCGGGCAGGTCGGCGAACAGCGGCGAGACGGGCGGATCGGCGCTGACCAGCGCGTGGCCGTACTCGCGCTTGTCGCTGGCCGCCACGGCGCCGCCCAGCTCGTGGGCCATGAGCTGCATGCCGTAGCAGATGCCGAGGATGGGCCGGTTCAGGCGGAACAGGAAAGGTGGCAGACGCGGCGCATCCTTGGCGTAGACGCTGGCCGGGCCGCCGCTCAGGATGAAGCCGCGCGGGTTGAGCGCCCGCACCCGCGCCTCGTCCACGTCGTGCGGCAGCAGCTCGCAGTATACCTGGTTCTCGCGCACGCGGCGGGCGATGAGCTGGCTGTACTGCGAGCCGAAGTCGAGGATCGCGATGGCATCGCGCGGCGTGGGCGGCTCGGGTGGGGCGGTGGCGACCGCGGCGCGCTCGGCCGCGCCGCCGGCGCGCGCGCCGCCAATCTCCAGGTAAGTCGAAACCTCGATGTCGCCGCTGACGGCCACGCGGTGCGAGTCGCCGCCAGGGCGGGCAGTGCTTTCGGTGTCGGTATCCTGCGAGTTGTTTGCCATCAGCCCTCAGTGTGTTAGCTATCAGCCGTCAGCGATCAGCTTTCAGCGATCAGCCGTTAGCTATCAGCTGAGCGCAGCGCCGCGACCTTCGGCTGAAAGCTGACGGCTAAAAGCTGACAGCTGATAGCTGACCGCTCGCTAGAATGCCCGGGCGAGCTGCCAGAGCTTGCCCTCGGTCTTGATCGACGGCGCGATGACCATGTCCACGGCGTGCATCTCGCCGAGATTCGCCGCGCCGAGCACGCCCATCGACGTGCGCAGCGCGCCCATCAGGTTCTGGGTGCCGTCGGTGCGGGACGTGGGGCCGAACAGCAGCTGCTCCAGCGAGCCCTGGACGCCGACCTTGATGCGCGTGCCGCGCGGGAGGCCCGGGTGCGGCGTCGCCATGCCCCAGTGGTGGCCCTTGCCGGGCGCCTCCTGGGTCTGGGCGAACGGCGAGCCCAGCATCACGGCGTCGGAGCCGGAGGCGATAGCCTTGGCGATGTCACCGCCGGTGCGCATGCCGCCGTCGGTGATGATCGGTACGTAGCGGCCGGTCTGCGCGCGGTAATCGCGGCGGGCCATCGCGCAGTCCAGCGTGGCGGTGACCTGCGGCACGCCCACGCCCAGCACCTCGCGGCTGGTGCAGGCGGCGCCGGGGCCGACGCCGACCAGCAGGGCGGCGATGCCCGTCTCCATCAGCTCCAGGGCGGCGGAGTAGGCCACGCAGTTGCCTACGATCACCGGGACCGGCATCCAGCGGCAGAAGTCGCGCAGCGACAGGTGCGTCTGCGCGCGGGAGCGGTGCTGCGCCGCCGTTACGGTCGCCTGCACCACGAAGATGTCCACGCCCGCGTCCACCGCGATGCGGCCATAGGCGGCGGCGTTGGCCGGGGTGGCCGAAACGGCCGCGATCACGCCGCCGGCCTTGATCTCCTCGACACGGCGCTTGATGAGGTCGTTGCGCACGGGCGCGCGGTAGAGGTCTTGTAGCAGGGCGGTGGCCTGCTCAGCGGGCGCCGCGGCGATCTTCGCCAGCGGCTCGGCCGGGTCGTCGTAGCGGGTCTGCAAACCGTCGAGGTTGAGGACGGCCAGGCCGCTGAGCCGGCCGAGGGCAATCGCAAAGGCGGGATCGACCACGCCATCCATGGCCGAGGCGACCACGGGCAACGCGAACCGGTGAGGGCCGACCTGCCAGGAAATGTCCACGTCGTCGGGATCGATCGTCAGCGCGCCGGGCACCAGCGCTACGTCATCAAAACCGTAAGCGGGGCGCAGCCGTGCGCTCCCGCTTACGTGCATGTCCGCGACCGTGGACGTAAGCTGCTCTGTGGCCATCTGCACCTCCCCAGCGAGCGATCAGCGCCCGAGCCCGCGGCGATCCGAGGGACCGACCACCGAGCCGACGGCTCGCCGCTGACCACTGACGTCCTGGTCGGGGCTGGTTACAAAAATGGCTCAGACACCGACTCCAGCGCGCTCGAGAGCGGCCGCAAGGTCGCTGAGCCATCGTTACCCGGAAACCGTCGGCGGCTGGCCCAAGTGTCGCCGCCATTGCTCTTACGATACCAGACCGCGAAGGGTCGGATCAACCGCCAAACGGAGCCAGGCGCGCTCCCAGCACGCCTCAAGACACAACATGTAGTAGGCAAGAAGGGGTGTGTGCCCAACATGCGCGAATTGCTCGCGGCCAGCCGCTGGCCGCTTGTGGAGAGGCGCAGGACATTATGTACGCTGGCGGGCCGGCGGTGGCAACGGGGTCGTGGGCGGCGATGCTTCACTCACTCTGAACCGCCGGGGGAGGGCTCGGCGCGGCTGATAATTCACCGCTCCTGGTATGATGCCGGCGAGTGAGCGGGGGGGGGGCGGAGAGCAGCGTGGCGGCAGCCGGGTTCGGGGGGCGCGGCAGGGCGCGGGCGCTGTGCGCGCGCTGGCTCGCCATCTGGGGGCGCGGCCTGCTGCTCGCGGCGGCGGTCCTGCTGGTCGGCCTGGGCACCGTGCGGGTCGTTGGCCTGGTGGCGAGCCAGCTGGCCGATGGCGATGACTTCACCCCCTACTGGAACGGCGCGGCCGCAGTTGCGGCAGGCCAGGATCCCTACGCGTGGGTCAGCACGGCCCGCCATCAAGAGACGGCCGACTACATCTACCCGCCGCCGCTGGCGCTGCTGCTTGCGCCACTGACTCGGGTGGTCGACTACCCCACGGCGCGCTGGCTCTGGCTGGCGCTCGGCGCGGCGTTTGTCGCGGTGAGCGTCGCGCTGGTGTGGCGTACGAGCGGCCTCCGCGCGCGGGGGGTGAGCGCTCTCGCCTGCGCGGCGCTGATTGGGCTCTGGCCGTCGCTCGTCTCGGCCCTGGCCGCCGGCACGCTCAGTCCGATGCTGCTCCTCGCGGTCGCGGGCGCCTATGCTAGCTTGCGGGCGGGGCGGCCGCTAGTGGCGGGCGGCCTCGTCGCGCTGGCGGGCTACTCGAAGTCGTTCCCGGCATTGCTCGCGGTGTATTTGCTGCTGCGCGGCCGATGGCGCGCCTGCCTGGGCGTGGCGGCCACGGGGATAGCGCTGCTGACCTGGACGCTGCTGGCCCTAGGCTGGGAGGCACACTGGCGCTACCTGAGTGGCGTCGTCCCGGCGCAGCGCTTCTGGTTCGGGGCGACGTCGAACGTCTCGCTCACGGGTGTGGTGACGCGCCTGCTGAGCGAGAACCCGTTCACGACGCCAGTCGCCGCCGCGCCGGTCATAGCGCCGGCCTCCATCGCGCTGGCGGCCGCCGCGCTGCTCGCGGCGACGGCATGCGCCGTCTGGCGGCTGCCGGCCGACTGGGAAAGCGAGTCGCTGGGCTTCGGGCTGGCGGTGACGGCCATGCTACTCGTGTCGCCGATCAACGGCAACGGGAACCTGATCCTGGCCATCATCCCGCTCACCGCGGCCGCCGCGCGCGTCCAAGCTGACTGGCCGCGCGGCCTGCGCTGGCTTCTCATCGCATCCCTACTGCTGGCGCTGCCGGTCGAATTTGGCGAGCTTGCGCCCGTTCGGGCGTGGTATCTGGAGCAAGGGGCGCAGGTGCCGGTGACCGAACTGTTCTGGCGGCAGGGTTGGGGCAACCTCCTGCTGGACGGACCGTTCTGCGGCCTGATCGCGCTCTGGGCGCTGGTGCTGCGGCTTAGCCTGCAACGTGCCGGTCAGCGCCGAGTGTCGGGCGTGTGTCCGGCGGGGGACGCGGCTGGCTTGCTGGCCGGCCGGGCGCCGCGGGCACGTGGGGAGCTGGCCTAGTGTGGGGCACGCTCGACGAGGCGCCGGCTGCGGCGGCGCGGCTGGCGCCGCCGGCGGGCGGGGCGCACTGGACTCGGCTGAGGCCGGTGGTATTGAGCCTGCTGGCGCTGGTGGTGCTGATCGCCGGCGCGGTGCAGGTGGTCACGCTCGTCAATAGCTGGCTGATGGAGGGCGACGACTTCGCGCAGTACTGGGCTGGCGCCCGGGCGGTCGCGACGGGCCGGAGCCCGTATGAGTGGGCGCAGGCCAACCAACCACTCGAAGTCACGGACTACAACTACCCGCCGCTGCTCGCGCTGCTCCTGGCACCCGTGACGCTGGTGCTCGATTACCCCACCGCCCGTTGGGCGTGGCTGGCCTTCAGCGCTCTATGCGTGGGGATCGGCGTCGTGGTGGCCTGGCGGACGAGCGGGGTGCGCTGGCGCGAGCCGAGCGGCATCGCGGCATTGGCGTTCATCGGCCTGCTGCCGGCGACGTGTATAGCCCTCGAGATGGGCCAGCTAAGCCCGCAGCTGCTGCTCGTGATCGCGCTCAGCTACGGGGCGCTCGGCCGCCACGCGGGCTGGGCCGGCGCGCTGGCCGCGGTGGCAACGTATCTCAAGAGCTTCCCGGGCTTGCTTCTCGGCAACCTGCTGCTGCGGCGGCAGTGGCGGGCTTGCATCGCGGCGATCAGTGCGGGCCTCGCCCTGGTTGCGGCTTCGCTGGCCGTGCTCGGCTGGGAGGCCCACTGGGAGTATGTGACGCGCGTCATCCCGGCGCAGAGCCGCTGGCTCGGCGGACCGTTCAACGTGTCCCTCACCGGGTTCTTCACCCGCTTGTTCGTCGATACGCCGTTCACCAGTCCGATTGTCGCGGCGCAGGGGGCCGGGCTGGCGCTCATCGCGCTGAGCACCCTCCTGGTTCTGGCGGCGACGGGCTATTGGGCCGCCCGTGCACGGAGCAGCGCCGAGGGGGAGCGCGCGGCCTTTGCGCTCACCGTGGTCGCGATGATGCTCGTCGCGCCCATCAACGGGCAGTACAACCTGGCGCTGGCCCTGGTGCCGCTGGCGGAACTGGTGGCGAGTGTGCAGCGGAGGTGGCCGCACGGGCTGCGCTGGCTCCTGCTGGTCTGGCTGCTGCTCAGCCTACCGGTGGAGTTCTGCGACCTAGGCTTGTTCACTCACTGGTGCGGCCCCGACTTGAGCAACGTGCCGGTGAAGGATCTTCCCTGGCGGCAGGGGTGGGGCAACCTGCTGATGTCCGCGCGGTTCTTCGGGCTGGTGTCCCTGTGGGCGCTGCTCATCCGGCTTTGCCTGGAGCGCTCGCGATGAGCTTCGGGCGGGCGGCCGGCCGGCGCGACAGCCCGCGCTTGTGCCTGGCTCCACGCGGCCGCTCCGGCCGACGGGCGATGGCGGCAGGAGGCGGCTTGCGATGATCCCGCCAGGCCGCCCGGCGACTAGAGAGCGCGGGGACGTGCCGGACGCGAGCCAGGGCGGCGCGTCCCCCCTGGTTGCGCGCCCGCGGCCGGGCGCGCCCGGCCGCGGGCGAACGTGGGCGCGGAACGCGGGCGTGGTGGCGCTGGCGCTGCTCTTGCTGCTGGCGATCGGCGTCCGCGTAGTGCTGGTCGTGCAAGGCGGGCTGGTCGCGGGCGACGATTTCACGCCGTACTGGAACGGCGCGCGCGCCGTCGCCGCGGGCCAGAGCCCATACGCCTGGCTGGCGGAGAACCGGCCGCAGGAGGTGCCGGACTACATCTACCCACCCCTGCTGGCCATGCTGCTGGCGCCGTTCGCGCTCGTACTGGACTATGCCGCCGCGCGCTGGGCGTGGTTGGCCCTGAGTGCGGCCTGCCTGCTCGTCGCCGCCGCGCTTGCTTGGCGCACGAGCGGCCTGCGGGCGCGGGGGCCAGGCAAGATGGCACTCGTGCCGCTGCTCGTGCTGCTGCCCGCCGCCACGTCGGCGCTCGGCGCCGGCACGCTCAGTCCCGTGCTCGCGCTCACCACAGCCGGGACGTTCGCCGCCGCGCTTGGCGGCCGCGGGCGCCTGGCCGGGGCGCTTGTCGCGGTGGGCGCCTACCTGAAGTCGTTTCCGGCGCTGCTGGGCGGCTACCTGCTGTTGCGGCGGCAGTGGCGCGCGGCGCTCGCCGCCCTGGCCTCGGGGCTGCTGCTCGTCGCCGCGTCGCTGTTGCTGCTCGGCTGGCAGGTCCACTGGGCCTACCTTACGGGTGTGATTCCCGCGCAGCGCCGCTGGTTCGGGATGCCGCTCAACGTCTCCCTGACCGGCCTGTTCACGCGCCTGTTCAGCGCCGGCGGCTTTGGCACGCCGGTGGTCGACGCCCCCGCGCTGGCGTCGCTCGCGATCGGCGCCACGACGGCAGCACTCCTCGCCGCGAGCGCCTATGCGATCTGGCGGGCGCGGTCCGACCGGGGCGGCGAGGCCGCGGCGTTCGGGCTGGCGGTGGTCGCCATGCTGCTGCTGTCGCCGATCAACGGCCAGTACAACTTGGTGATCGCGGTCGTGCCGGTGGCAGTCGCGGCGGCCGCCGTGCAGCGCGCCTGGCCGCGCCACCTGCGCTGGCTCTTGCTGATCGCGCTGTTGCTCAGCCTGCCGGTCGAGCCGTGCGACCTGGCGCTTCTGCGCGACGCCTGTATGGGGCCGGCGGGCCTAGCGGAGGGGCTGCCGTGGCGCCAGGCCTGGGGGAGCTTGCTGATCACCGGGCCGCTGTGGGGGCTGCTGGCGCTCTGGGCGCTGCTCTTTCGGCTCTGCCTCGCCCCCGGCGCGCGGCCCGTCCGAGCGGGTCGTGGTGCGTGGCCGCTCTCGCCACGGGCGCCGGCCCGCTGAACGCGCTGCCGCTACGAGCGGGCTGGTGGAACCTGACGATGCTCGTCCCGCTCGCCGGCCTGCTCGCGCTCTGGTGGCTGCTAGTGCGCCTCTGCCTGGAACCGCCGGCGGCCAGCGAGGAGGGCGATGCCCTCCGAGGCGCGGGGCTGCCGGCCCGCGGGGCGCGAGCCGAGCCGCTGCCCGCCGGCCAGGGGAGCGCGGCCTGGGGTCCAGCAGGGCCGGTCCCCGGCGCGGCTCAGGCCCCCGGTGGTCCCGCGCGTCGTCGGTAGATCGTTGCGCCGGGGCCGTCGTACACGGGCTCGAAGCGCGCATCCTGGGCCACGCTCGTCCGCAGCGCCCAGCAGCAGTCCTCAACGAGCGCCGGGGTCGTGCTGGCGCCGGTGGGGCCCTTGGGCAGATAGAGGTAGTCGAACGGGGCATCGTTATCGCTGGCCCAAGCCGCCACGCAGTCGGCGCCGCGGTAAGCGCAGCGCTGGAGCGCCGGGTAGCGTGCCACGCGCCGCGCGAAGGCCTGATCCGGCGCCCACTCGTATCCCTGGACGGTGGCGACGCTGACCCGGCCGCTGAGCGCGGGAAACCACTCGCTGACCCGATCGCGTGTGGGGAACAGGCTGCCGGTAACGATCAGGTAGCGAGCGCCGGGCGGCGTGGCGTCAGCGGCCCAGCGCATGGCCCCGCGCTGCTCGGGCGTGAGCCCGACGAGCACGCGGTTCAAGTCGACGGTCGCGCCGAGCGTGGCCAGGAAGACGACAAACGCCCCGACCGCCCAGACGAGCACGGGGACGCGTCGCTGGAGACACGAGCTACCGCCGGGCGCGGCTGCCGCGCCGAGCGCGTCCTCACTCGCGCCGCGCATTAGCCAGGGCAGCAGCACCTCGCTCGCGCCCAGGCCGGCGAGCAGCGCCAGCGGGACGCTGGCGGTGGCCAGCGGACTGCGCGCGTCCAGCAGCGCCATCACGCCGAGCCACGCGGGGAGCCACGGCTGCCGCTGGCGCAGGCAGGCCAGCGCGCCGAGCGCCGCCAGCGCGCCGAGGACGGGAAAGAACGGCTCGTTGGTGACGGTCAGGGTGAGGAGCTGCAGCGGCGCGAAGATGCCCGAGCCGGAGCCTCCCGACGCCAGTAGTGGATATAGCCCGTGCCGGCTGAGCACGGTCAGCCACCACGGCGCGGCAAGCACGACCATACCGGCCGCCACGACGAGCAGGCGGCAGAGCGCGGCGCGGGTCCGCCCGTGGGCCAGGAAGAAGACGACGCTACTGTAGGCGAGAAACCAGGCCATCGCCGGGTGGCTCAGCGCGGTTGCTGCGGCGAGTAGGATGGCCACGGCCACGCCGCGCCGGCTCGGCCGGAGACAGAGGAGGTAGACCTGCCAGAGCGCGAGGAGGGCGCAGACGAACCCGAGGCCGCGCGTGAGCCCGCCGCCCATGACCAGCCACTGGAAGCTCATCGGCAGCAGTGCAAACGCGCCGGCCGCGAGGATCGCGGCGCGCTGGCCGGGCAGCACCGCGCGCGCCAGCAGCCAGCAGGCCGGGACCGTCAGCACGCTGCAGGCCAGCGGCAGCCAGCGAAACAGGTCGAGCAGCGACCAGGGGCCGACGCTGGCTAGCAGCCCGGCGAGGTAGAAGCCGAGCGGCGGGTAGGCGTAGGGCAGCGCCGCGTCGTTGTAGGTGGTCGTCGCCGGCAGCGCGAACCCGGCGGCCTGGAGATCGCGGACCATCACGTAGAACAGGCCGCCGTCGTTCAGGGGGAAGTCGCTCGCCAGCGTCGGCCCGCCGCGCACGAGCGCTCCCACCAGGGATACGCCGACGACCGCTGCCGCGGACCCGAGCACGCTCCGCGCGGGGCTCCGCTGCGGGCCGCAAGGGGGGGCGACTAAGACAAGACGGCTCGTCGGCACTCCTCCGGGGCTGGGCGCCGGGCACAGTGGTCTGCTACGGCGCCCGGCAGCCTGGCGCCGCCAGTATGCCACAGGCAGCAGCACCTTGGTAGGCGGCGCGGAGATGACTCGTCGGCGGCTGCCGGATCGTCCATACCGGCCCCGCCCCGTGTTGCTCGGGCGTCGGGGCCGGGGCAGAGCGCGCCGGGCCGCGCGGCTGGCCGCGCAGCTTTACCGTCTCTCCACTTCGCGGCGCGTCGCGTAAATAGCCGTGGACCGCTCCCCGCTTGCTATGATTGCGCGAGGGACCCTGGCGGTAGGACGGGGTGTTGCCGTGGGAACGCCCCGGATGAGTCCGCAGTCGATGGAGCATGGTCCTCATGGGGAACCGGTGAAGGCATCGGCGTCGCGACGATGGTTCGCTGTCGCGCTCGGCGTGATCGCGCTCGCGTACCTGCTCTTCGTGGCGATGATGCTCGCGCTCACTGGCCCTTTTGCCTACGTCGGCGTCGATTATTGGAACACGCTGTGTACGCTGCGCTTCATTCACCACAACGGTTTTGCACAGGCGTACGATCCGTCGGCGCAGGCCGCGTTCTATCGCGTGGTCGACGCGGGTCGGGCTGAGTCCGCGACCTGCCAGACACCGCCAAACCCCTACCTGCCGGTGTTTCAAGCCCTGCTCGTGCCGCTCGCGCTGCTTCCGCCGATCGCCGGATACGTGCTGTGGACCGGACTGGGGCTTGTCGTGTTCGTGCTCTATTGCTACCGGTTCGGTCGAGCGGTCGGCGCCGATCACGGGCCCGCGGCGCTCCTGAAGCTGGCCCTGGCGTACGCTCTGTATGAGAATCTCGTGGCGGGGCAGGTGAACGTCCTGTTGTTTGTCTGTTTCGGCGAGGCGATTCTGGCGTGTCTCCGCGGCCGCCAGCTTCGAGGCGGCGCCTGGCTGGCGGGCATGCTCGTCAAGCCCCAGGTGCTGCTGCTGGTCCTTCCCGGGCTAGCGATCGGGCGGCGCGGCCGGGTGTTGTTGGGCTTCGGCCTGACCAGCGCCTTACTGGCGGGCATCTCGCTCGCCATCGCGGGCAGTGATGGCCTGCTCGGCCTGTTCAGGCTGCTCCGGTACTATTCGGGCGGCGTAGCCCCGACCTATCCGGAGGCCGGCATGAACTGGCGCGGGCTGGCGATCAACCTGATGCCCCTGATCGGCGGTGTGGCGGCCTGGAGCGTCGCCTTGCCGGGGCTGGTGGCGACCGCGCTGGCGGGGCTGGCCGTGTGGGCGGCGCCGCGCCGCGGCGACGCGAACGATCAGCTCGTCGTGGCGCTGCTCGGCAGCTTTGCCGCATCCAGCGCGACCACTTGGCACTCGCACGTCTACAGCGGACTACCCGCCCTCGCGCCGCTGCTCTACCTCCGCGCCCGCGGTCTGCTGCCAAACTGGCTGCTGAACGCCTGGCTCGTCTTGCCGGGTGCGGGCTTCTTTCTCGCGGCCTTCGGCATGGCGCCAAAGGCCGGCCATCCGGCGGCCGGGCTCGCGATGCTGTCCGTGAACGTCCTCCTCGTCCTCTGGGCGACACGCGCGGCCTGGAGGCCTGAGGTGGCGGAAACCGCGCGCGAGGCGGCACTGGGCGCGGGCACCCGCCCGCGCCCAACGGCGGCGTGATGGGGCCTAAGCTAGCGCGATCAGCACTCGTTCGCCGCCCACACGCCTGGCCGGATTGCGGCCACCTAGGAGGGGCGAGGGTGAACGCTGAGGAGGCGCGGCCGGGCGCGGCTCTCGGCGTGACGGGCCGGCGCGGTGGCCGCCGCACGCTAACCCTCGACCACGTCTGGCTCGTCGGCACGCTCGTGTTCGCCTTCCTCACGGGCACCTTGCTGGCCGCCGAGCAGCCGGACTACTGGTGGACGGTGAAGCTGGGCGAGGGGCTGTGGGCGACGCACCAGCTACCCCCCGCCGACCCGCTGGCCTTCACGTCCACGCGCCAGCCGTACGTGGAGCAGCAATGGCTGGCCCAGCTTGTCCTCGCCGCCGTCCACGGCTGGGGCGGGCTGGAGGCGGCGCTGCTGCTGCGGGCGGCGATCCTGGTGCTGACGGCCGCCCTGCTCTACCACGCCGCGCGGCGGGCCGGTGCCGGCGCGCCGGCGGCGGCCACGGCCTGCTCTCTGGCGATGCTGTCCGTCGTCGGCGGCGCCGCCATTCGCCCGCAGCTACTGGCGATCCCTCTGTTCGCGCTGTTCCTGCTCGGCACGACCACCTCGGCGGGGCGGGGCTGGACGCTCTGGGCGCTGCCGGCGGCGATGGTCGTCTGGGCGAACGCCCATGGCTCGTTCCCGCTCGGCATCGCGCTGGTCGGCATCGCCCTGTTGGCGCGCGCGCTGGAAGAGCTGGCCCCGTTGGACGGGCTCGTGGGAGTCTGGCGCCGCGTGTGGCGCGAGCCGCTCACGCGCCGGCTCGCGCTGCTGCTCGGGCTGTGCCTGCTGGCGCCGCTCGTGAACCCGTACGGTGCCGGGATCATCCCGTGGCTGGTCGACTACCTCACGTTCAACCTCGGCGGTACGGGCCTCGCGACGCTGTCGCAGGAATGGCTGCCGACGAGCCTCGGCACCGTCCACGGCACGCTGTTCTTCCTCGGCGCATTCGTGCTGGCGGTCGTGCTGCTGCGCGCCGGCCCGCCGCGCCTGGCCGACCTGCTGCGTCTGCTCGTCTTCGGCGTACTGGCGCTCCAGGCGGTGCGGAGCACGCTGTGGTGGGCGATGGTCGCCGCGCCGGTGCTCGCGTGGGGCATCACCGTGGCGGTCCGGGGGCCGGGGCGTGTGGATAAGGCAGCGTCCGCGGGCGGGACCATTGGGGATGCGAGCGCCGATCGCGTGGGGGTTCCGGCGCTGAACGCGGTGATCGTGGCGGGGTTCCTGGCCGTGGCCGCGCTCAGTCTGCCGTGGCTGCGGCCGCTGGGACTGCTGTTCGCGCCCGACCGCTGGCCGATCCAGGGGCCGGACTTGCCGGTGGCGGCGGCCGATCGGCTGGCGACGCTGCCGACCACGCGCCTGTACAACGCAATGGACTGGGGCGGCTACCTGGCCTGGCGCCTGGCGCCTCGGCAGCGCATCTTCGTGGACGCGCGGTTCCAACTCTACCCGCCCGTGGTGTACCAGGACTACTTCGCCATCGCCAACGCCGCGCCGGGCTGGGCCGAGTGCTTGGCGGCTCACGCTGTGGATGGCATCGTCATCAGCCGCGCCGACCAGCCCGCGCTCCTACGCGCGCTCGTCGGCGCCGGGGGCTGGCAGGCCGTGTACTGCGACGATGTTGCCGCCGTGTACGTGCGGCGCGAACTGGCTGGCCCTGACTCGCGCGAGGGCTGCTAAGCTGGCCAACTAGCCGGTTGAGTGGTGTGCGACGCAACTGCCGGCGGGAGGATAGCACGCGGCCCGGTGGACGGACGGTCCTGGCGCTGAAGGCGGTGCCGAACGACGTTACGGTGGCCCGGGGACACACGGAGAGCCTGCGCGGCGCTCTTCACCCACTCTGCACTTCGAAGCGCTCAAACGGCGACCGGAGCATGCAGGCGACTTGCTATCATCGCAGCGAGGGCAATCCCGGCGGGAGTACCGATCGCTATGGCAACCCCCAAATGCTATGCTGGTCCGACGGCGCTAGGGCTACCCGGCGAACGCGGCGCAGAACGCTGGGGCCGCTGGGCGATGCTGATTGGCGGCGGCGCGCTCGGGATTACCCTCCTCGCCGTGAATGCTGTGCGGATCCACGCCACGATCAGCGGATCGATCGCCGTTGGCGACGACTTCACCTCGTATTGGAATGGCGCCAGGAGCGTTGCCGATGGCCACAGCCCTTATGAGTGGCTGGCCGAGAACCGTCCATATGCTACGCCCAATGCCGATTACTTCTATCCACCGTTGCTGGCGCTGCTGCTCGCGCCCTTCACGCGTCTGCTCGACTATCCCGCGGCCCGCTGGTCATGGCTCTTCCTTGGGGTGGTCTGCCTGGCTGGCGGAGTAGGGCTGACCTGGCGCGCGAGTGATCTGCACTTGCGCGGGCGCCGGCTGCTGGCGCTGGTGCCCTGTATCGGCGTGCTGCCATCGGTTGTCGTAGCGCTAGGTATCGGCCAGCTCAGCCCCATCCTGCTGCTCGTCGTCGCCGCGGGCTACGCCGCCATCAGGGCAGGCCGCCCGGTTCTGCTTGGAGCCGCCGTGGCGGTAGCAGCGGGCCTCAAGGGGTTCCCCGCGCTGCTGGGACTCTATCTCGTTCTGGGCCGCCGCTACCAGGCCTGCGTCAGCACGGCGCTGCTAGCGCTGCTCGAGCTCGCGGCCTCCGTAGCGGTGCTGGGATGGGAGCCGCACCGCGAGTACCTGACCGCCGTCGTGGCCACGCTGCATTACTGGTACGGTATGCCGTCCAACGTGTCAATCGTAGGCTTTTTCACACGGTTGCTTAGCGACAATGCGTTCACCACGCCTGTTGTCTCCGCCGAAGCACTGGCGGCTGGCCTCACCGCGCTGTGTGCGGCGGGGATTCTCGGCGCAAGCGCCTATGCAGTATGGCGCGCGCGAGCGGCTCGCCAGAGCCGGTCGCGCGCCTACGCGATGGTAGTCGTAGCCAGCTTACTGCTGTCTCCGATCAACGGTCATTACAATCTCATGATCGCGCTAGTGGGGCTCGTGGCAGCCGCGGCATACGTTCAAGCGACCTGGCCGGGGCACTTGCGATGGCTGTTGTGGGTGGGTCTGCTGCTGAGCCTGCCCGTCGAGTACTGCGATCTGGGGCCGGAGCAATGGTGCCAGAGTTACTTTCCTCTGGTGCCGCTGGCAGCGCTTCCCTGGCGCTACGGCTGGGGCAACCTGCTGAGCTGCGGCCCACTGGTTGGGCTCATTCTGTTGTGGGCCCTACTGGTCCGTAGTTGCCTCGAACCTTCCGCCGCCACCGTGCCGGCCATAGACAGCGAAGCGAGCACCGGTCAGACGCTAGGCGGTTTCAGTACGACAGGGGACCTACCGGTGTGAATCTGGCCGCCGCGATGCTCGCATGAGTCTCCCATGATTGTGAGCCTCCGTAGCCGGGCGCTGAGTAAGCGGCGGCCTGCGCTTGTCGCTCTCGACGTCGTATGGGTCGCGCTCGCGGCGGCGTACCCGTTCATCGTGCTGAGCTTCGCCACGCTGCAAGTGGACGATGGCGACCTGTGGTGGTCGCTAGCCCTGGGCCGCGCCGTATGGCAGGCGGGCGCGCTGCCAAGCGCCGAGCCGCTTGCCTACACTCCCGCGCCTGGTGCCTATATCCAGGGGCAATGGCTAGCAGATGTGCTACTGTATGGGACCTACTTGCTCGGCGGCTTCGCCTTGCTCGTGGTGCTCCGCGCGGCTATTGTGGCCGTGGTATTTGGGCTGCTATACGTGGGGTGTCGTCGCGCCGGGGCTGTTCCCGCCGTGGCCGGCCTGTGCACCGTGCTAGCGCTGCCCCTAGTCAACGTTGGGCTGGCGCTCCGCCCCCAGCTCTTCGCGCTTGTGCCGTTCGTGCTCTACCTCGAGGCGACGCGCCGACCGTGCCGTACTGGCGCCGCGCTCTACGCGCTCCCACTCGTCATGGTGTTCTGGGCGAACGTCCACGGCTCATTCTTGCTGGGTCTCGGGCTGGTGGCCCTGGCCCTCGTCGGCCAGCTGCTGGACCTGCTGGCCGCCGGGGCTGGGGGACGCATCGTCGCCAACGGCGGGCTGCGGCGGCTGGGGGGCGTGCTGGTAGCGAGCAGTCTGGCACCGCTGGTGAGCCCCCACGGGCTCCGCGCGCTGGAGTACCTCCGCAGCCTGCTCACCGTGTCGCCCGGCCACCGCCAGCTTGGCGGCCTGCTGACCGAGTGGCTGCCGACGAGCCTGGCGACGCCGGGCGGGGTGCCGTTCTTCGTCTCGCTCGTCGTGCTGCTGCTCGTGCTGTACGTCAACGCCCGCTGGCGCACGGGCCGCCCGCGCGCGGCGTTCGGGCTCGGGACGGCGGAGGCGGCGCGGCTGCTGACGTTCGCCTGGCTGGCGCTGCGGTGGATCCGGGCGATCGTCTGGTGGGGGCTGGTGCTGCCGGCGCCGCTCGCCGGCCTACTCCAGCGCGCGCTCGTCGGCAAGCCAGCCGGTCCCGCGCCGCCCGGCCGCCCCGCCCTCAACCGGCTCCTGCTGGGCCTGACGCTCGTGCTGGCGGTGGGCTCGCTGCCGTGGTGGCGCGCGCGGCTGCCGGGACTCGCGCCCGAGGCCCGGGCCGTCGTCGAGCCGTCGCCGCTCGCCGCGGCCGCCGACCTGGTACTGCCCGACGCGCGCGCCGGGCACGTCTTTCATTACATCGCCTGGGGCGGCTATCTGGCCTGGCGCCTCGGACCAAGCCAGCGCATCTTCGTGGACGGCCGCTACGAGGCCTACCGCCCCGAGGTCTTCGACGACTACGCGCGCATTAGCGCGGCCGAGCCGGGGTGGGACGCGCGCCTCGCGGGCTACGGCGTCGGCCAATTGGTGCTGAGCCGCACCGGCCAGCCAGGCCTGGTGGAAGCCGTGGCGCGCTCGCCCGCCTGGCAGCCAGTGTTCGAGCAGGGGGACGTGGTGGTGTACCGGAGGGGGACCTAACCCCCGGCCCCCCTTCCCTCGGAAGGAAGGGGGGAGCCACCCCGGCCTCGTCCTCTCCCCTCCCCGCAGCGAGAGCGGGGCCGGGGGGGTGGGTCACGCCGGCGCGACGGCTCGCAGGGCGCTTACCAGCAGATCGGTGTGCTCGGGCTTGCCGACGGTAATGCGGAGGCCCTGCACGATCCGCGGCGGGCCGCCGAAGTGACGCACCGAGATGCCGTGTTCCACGACCAAGCGCTCGCGGACGTCGCGGGCGCTGCCGCGCGTGACCTCGACGTACAGGAAATTGCCCTCAGAGGGGTAGACGCGCAGCCAGTCCAGCTCGGCGAGAGCAGCCGCCATGCGCGCTCGCTCGGCGACGATCCTCCGCACACAGTCCTGGACGTAGTCGAGGTCCTTCAGCGACTCGCGCACGGCGATGCCCGCCGGCACGCTGAGGTTGAACGGGCTCTTGATCTTCCACAGGTGCTGCAGCACGCTCTCCTGCGCGACGACGGCGCCGGCGCGGAAGCCGGCCAGCCCCGCCCATTTGCTGAACGTCCGCAGCACGATCAGGTTCTCGTGCTCCAGCACGTCGCGCACCATTGTCTGGTTGGTGAACTCCGCGTAGGCCTCGTCCACGACGACGATGCGGCCCGTCTCCAGCAGGCGCTCGATGGCGGCGCGCGGCGTCGCGGTCGCGGTCGGGTTGTTCGGCGTCGCGACGAAGATGAGCTTGGTGCGGTCGGTCACGGCGCGCAGCCCGGCGTCCACGTCGATCGCGAACTGCTCGTTGCGCGGGACGTAGACCATGCGGCCGCCCATCAGCCCCGAGTAGATCGGGTACATGGCGAAGCTCGGGCTGAAGTCGATTACCTCGTCGCCCGGGTCCAGATAGACCATCGTCAGCAGGTGGATATACTCGTCCGACCCGGCGCCCAGCAGCACATTCTCGGCCGGCACGCCGTAGTATGCGGCCGCGGCCTCGCGGGTCGCGACCTGCTCGGGGTCGGGGTAGATCTGGTGGCGATCGTAGGCGCCGAGGGCCGCCCGGACGCGGGGCGACGGACCGTAGAGGTTCTCGTTGGCGTCGAGCTTGACCAGGCGCTCGACGGGTAGGCCGGACCGCTGGGCCAGCACCTCCTCGGTCTCGGCCGGCACGTAGGGCTGAATGTCGGCGATCACCGGCCGCACCAGTTGCGGCGTCGCCCGCGGTTTCACGCTCATCTCGTTCTCCTTGATCAGGGCACCGTCCCTTAGCCCTGCCGCGCCTGTTCGCTATCCAGCCGCAGGCGAATCGCCTGGGCGTGCGCTTCCAGGCCCTCGGCCTCGGCCAGCGCAATCGCCGGCGGCCCGAGGGTCGCCAGGTCGTTCGGGCCGAAGGCGAATACCGACGTCACTTTCACGAAGTCGTCGATGCCGACCGGCGAGGCGAAGCGGGCCGCCCCGCTGGTCGGCATGATGTGGCTCGGCCCGGCGGTGTAGTCGCCCAGCGCCTCCACCGACCGCTCGCCCACGAACACGCCGCCCGCGTTGCGCACCAGCCCGAGATACTGCCACGGCTCGCGCACGCACAGGCACAGGTGCTCGGGCGCGTACTCGTTGGCGAAAGCGAGCGCCTCGGCCACCGAGTCCACGAGCACGACGCCGCCGCGCGCCGCGAACGCCTGGCTGGCGACCTCGCGGCGCGGCGCCCGCGCCAGCAGCTCGGCCAGCTCGGCCTGCACGCGCCCGGCCCAGGCGCGCGAGGTGCAGAGCAGGATCGATTGGGCGAGCGGGTCGTGCTCGGCCTGCGCCAGCAAGTCCGCGGCGAGCGCGCGGGGCTCGGCCGAATCGTCGGCCAGCACGATCGTCTCGGTCGGGCCGGGCAGCCCGTCGGTGCCGACGACGCCGTAGACCGCGCGTTTCGCGAGCACGACGAAGATGTTGCCCGGCCCGACGATCTTGTCGACGCGCGGAATCTGCGCCGTGCCGTAGGCCAGCGCGGCGATCGCCTGCGCGCCGCCGACGCGATACACGGCGTCGGCCTCGGCGACGCGCGCGGCCACTAGCACGCTCGGCGTCACCGTGCCGTCGGCGCGCGGCGGCGTCGCCACCACGATCTCTCGCACGCCCGCCACCCGCGCCGGCACGACGGCCATAACGACCGAGCTGGGGTACGCGGCGCGGCCGCCGGGCGCGTAGACGCCCACGCGGTCGAGCGGCAGGATGAGCTGGCCGAGGGCGCCCTCGCCGCGGAAGTCGAGCCACGACTGGCGCCGGGCGCGCTCGTGGAAGGCGCGGACCCGCCGGGCCGCGACCTCCAGCGCCTCCACCAGGGCTGGCGGGGCGCTCGCGACGGCGGCGTCGAGCGCCGCATCGTCCACGCGGAACGTGTCCACCGCCACGCTGTCGAACGCCTCGCCGTAGCGACGCAGGGCCTCGTCGCCGTCGGCGCGCACGTCGGCGATCACCCGCGCGACCACCTGCTCGGCGGTCAGGTCGGCGCCGAACACGGCGCGGATGCGCGCCCGCACCCCCTCCGGCAGCTCGACCTCGCCGAAGCGGCGGCTGGCGAGGATCGTCTTCCGCGCGGCGTCTAGCCCATCGTACACGCGCAGCAAGCTCATGAGCACTCCGTGCGAGTTATCAGCGGTCAGTCGTCAGGAGACGGGCGTGGTTACCTCGGGCACGGGGCGCTCCCCCGCCTGGGCCGCTGGCGATTGCTGGCTGATAGCTGACGGCTGACGGCTGACGGCTCTTCCCAACTGCCGCTGCAGCGCCTCGAAGTGCCACGAGCGGTGCTCGAAGACGTAGTGGAGGTCTTGTACGGTCATGTCCACGGCGCCGGCCTTGCGAAGCTGCTCCACGGCCGGGAGAAGCTGATCGCGGCGGGCGATGATCGTGACCGCGAACCACTTGTGGTCGCCCTCCGCCTTCGAGTACACGCGCGCGATCGTCGGGCCGCGCAGCCCCGCGCTCGTCTCGTGGGCGGTGATGCGGCGGGCGACCGCCTCCTCGGACTCGCCGCTCACGTTCGCGGTGATGCTCGCGTAGTTGCGGCCGCGCAGGTAGGCCTCGATCAGCTCCAGGATGGCCCGCGTCCGTTGCAGCTTCGCGTCGCTGGCGGCCAGCGCGCGGCGGTTGCCGATGAGGCAGGCCTCGGAGCGCAGGATCGTCCCGCCGGCGATCGTCTTCAGGCGGTTCTCGCGCAGCGTCACGCCGCTCGTCATCAGGTCGGCCACGATGTCGCCGTAGCCCATCGTCGGCGCCGCCTCCAGCGCGCCCTGGCTGCTCACGATGTTGAAGTAGTTGATGCCGTGCTCGTAGAGGAAGTGGCGCGTTAGGTTGGCGTACTTGGTCGCCACGCGCAGCTCGCCGCCCTTCGCGCGGAGCTGCGTGGCCACTTCCGCCAGGTCGGCGATGCTCTTCACGTCGAGCCAGGCGTCGGGCACGGCGAGCACGAGCTGGCAGCGCCCGTAGCCCAGCTCGGGGTACAGCACCTCGACGGTGCCCTCCTCGTGCTCGTGCTCGCGCACGATGTCGTAGCCCGTGATGCCCAGGTCGACGCTGCCCTCGTCCACCTTCTCGAAGATGTCGGCGGCGCGCTGGAAGATCACCGTCACGCCGGCCGGGGTGCGGAGCGCCGCCCGGTACTGGCGCGGGTTGCTGCGATCGACGCTCAGGCCGCAGGCCGCGAGGAAGCTCACCGTGGCATCTTCCATGCCCTTGCTGGGCAGCGCCAGGCGCAGCTCCTCGCTCGCGCGCCGCTCGGCGGCTCTAGCCATGGTGGACCTCTCCGTTCTCGCGTCCGAGCGCGGCCAGCGCCGCCAGCGGCAGGTCGCCGACCGGCACGACGGTCTCGGCGCGAGCGTGCAGGCGCTTCAGCACCACCGTGCCGTCGGCGCGCTCGCGCTCGCCGACGAGCACCGCCAGGGGAATGCGCTGGCGATCGGCGTGCTTCAGCGCGCCGCCCGGCCCGCGGCCGCGCAGGTCTAGCTCCACGCGGATGCCCCGGCCGCGCAGTGCCTGCGCCGCCTCCACGGCCGCCGGGTGGTCGGCGGCCTCGACGGGCACCACCAGCACCTCGACGGCCGCCGTGGGCGCCGGCAGGGCGCCGTGGCGCTCCAGCGCCAGCTTGGCGCGCTCCAGCCCGATCGAGAAGCCGCAGGCGGGCACCGCCTCACGGCCGCCCAGCGCCCGCACCAGATCGTCATAACGCCCGCCACCGCAAAGCTGGAGCGGGCCGTCCGGGCCGTCGTCGTAGATCTCGAACACCAGCCCGGTGTAGTAGCGCAGGCCGCGCGCCAGGCTGAGATCGACGACCACCTGGCCCGGGCGGGCGCCGTAGCGCGCGAACAGCGCCAGCGCGGCGTCGATCTCCTCCAGCGGCGCGGCGCTCACGCCGTAGGCGCGCAGCAGGTCCTCCAGGCGGCCGAGCGCCTCGGCGGGCGGGCCGGCCAGCCCGTGCAGCCGCTGCAAGAACTCGATCGCCGTTCGCACCTGCGGCGTGGGGTCGGGCCGCGCCGCCTTGGCGAGCAGCCGCTGCACGATCTCCGCCGGCGAGCGCACGCCGCCGTCGAGCGGCAGGCTCGCATGGTGCAGCAGCTCCGTGGCCAGCAGCGCGGCCGCCTCGGGGCCGACCCGCGCCAGCAGGTCGCCCAGCGCGGCCTCCTCGCCGTCCTCGTCCTCCTCGTCGGCCGCCTCGGCGGGCGCACCGAGCAGCAGCGCCACGTGCTCGACCACGGCGTCGGCGTCGGCCTGTTTGCGCGCCAGCGGCTCGAGCTGGCCGACGATCAGCGCCTGGCCGCGCTCGTCGATGCCCAGCTGCGCCAGCAATTGCAGCGCCACGCCCAGGTGGCCGACGGTCAGGCGGTAGTCGTGCACGCCGACGCTCTCCAGCGCGCCGCAGGCCACCTGCAAGATCTCCGCGTCGGCGGCCGGCCCGGCGGCGCCGAGCAGCTCGCCGCCGACCTCGGTGAACTGACGGTAGCGCCCGCGCTGGGGCTTCTCATAGCGGAACGTCGGGCCGCTGTAGGCGAGGCGCAGCGGCAGCGGCCGGTCCTGCAAGTGCTGGAGGTAGGCGCGGATGACCGACGCGGTGAACTCCGGGCGCAGGCAGAGGCGGCGGTTCCAGTGCGTGAAAGCGTACATGCGCGTGGCGATCTCTTCGCCCGACTTACGGAGGAAGAGGTCGGTCGTCTCCAGCACCGGCGTGGCGATGGGGGCGTAGCCGTAGAGCGCGACGTGGGCGAGCAGCGCCTGCTCCAGCCTGCGCAGCGCGCCCGCCTCGGGCGGCACGAAGTCGTTGGTCCCGCGAACCCTGGACAGCCCTGGCGCCTCTGGCACGGCCCCCGCTCCTCGCACAGGTCGGCCGTTCGGGGCGCCGACCCCCTTTACATCTTAGGCGGTCGCCAGGCGGCCGTGCCAGCGCGCCCCGCGCGCCGGGTCAGCCCTCACGGCCGACCTTAGCGCGGACTTCGGATGGCTGGAGCGCCTTAGGGCGTCGTCGGTCCGTAGCGCGGGTCGCTTGTCGCCCGCGGCGGCCCGCAGGCCGCAACCCCGGCGCCGCCGCTGGCTCAATGCCCACGAACACCGCGCTAGGCTCGCCGAGCGGGTCGGGTCAGGCGGTGCGGGCCCCGGCCCCACGGAAGAAGTGGGCTATGACGGCGATGACCGCGAGGATCAGCAGGATGTGAATGAAGGCCCCAATCACGTGGAGCGCGAAGCCCGCGATCCAGAGCACGAGTAGGATGCCCGCGATAGCGAGTAGCATGGCCGCATCTCCGTTCGCGCCAGGGAATGCGCCTGGCGCTCGCCCACCAACGCAAGGAGTGTGCCGCCGCCCGGACTACATCGCCTACCGTGGTGTTCGCGAGCGTGGAGTCACCGAGGACTGGCAGGGGCGTCGAGTTGGGTCTTGTCCCCTGCCGCCCCGTGGGAGGCCATTCGATCCGTCTGCGAATCGCTCCCTGCTGCGCTACCGCGCTGCCGGCGCAGCACCTGTAGTCGAGTTGGTGGCTGGAACTCTCGTCGCCGTGGAGAGGCCCAACGGTGTTGGGAGCACCGGAGTTGGAACGACGGTCAGCGGCAGGAAGGTCGGGGGCAAACCTGTAGGTGGCGGCGCGATGGTAGGGCCAATCGTGGGAGTTGGCACCAACGTCCGTGTTGCCACGGCGGTAGGAGTACGTGACGCGACCACCGTTGCGGTGGCTGTACCAACCGGGAGCACCGAGGTAGGCACGATGCTCGGCACGGCCGTCGCTGTCGCCACGGCGGTGGCGGTCGCCACAGCGGTAGCGGTCGCCACGGCGGTGGCGGTAGCACTTGGTGGTGGATTAGGGGTCATGGGGACACGGGGTACGGCATTGTTGATCGCATCGGGTCCACGTACTATGTCAGGCGCCGTAGCAGTAGCGGGAGCCGCAGTTGGCAGGACAGTGCCCTTGGGGTAGGTCTGGATATCTAGCACTTCGTCACGGCGAATCTCGACACCGTTTTGGAACACTCTATAAGAAACTGGTATCGAGTCAGCCTCGCGGTATGTAACCTCGCGTCGCTCAGAGCCGCCCTGGACAGGTATCCATTCAAATTGTGATAGCCCGTTACCTAACCGTTCAACGCGACGCTCTGGCAGGCTCACCATCGCGCGTAGCTTATCAGGCACAAAGAACTCGGGGATCAAAAACTCTGTCGGTGCTGGAAGAATCTGGCTGCCAGTGGGCAGTCTGTCCATCACCATTGGCTGGCTGCCGGTCGAGCGGGTGAACAGGCTCTTGTCACCATCTTGTTCCCATACCGCACCAACAAAGCTAGGCTCGCTTGAGTGATAGATTTCTGTTGTACGAAAATGATGACGATCAGTGTATTCCACGCGGAAGCGTTCAACCTGAGTCGTGCCTTGCGAGTCGGGATCAAACTGGGTCTGCTGGAACACCATAATGAAGGGAGGCCAGTGGTCGGCCACAGGTAGTGGTGTCGGAATCTGTGCCGCTTCAGTAGCCCTATGGTATCCCACCAGGCCCAATAGACCGACTCCGAGCAGGAGCATGCCGGCGAACAGAAGCCACTTCTTCAAAGAGTCATGCGTTCGCATCACAGCCCTCCTCGCTCTGCGTCACCCGTCGTGACTAGCATGGCTGACCAGATAGGCCACCTTGCCCGCTGAACCGGTCGAAGTTAAAGTGAAACTGAATCTGTTGGGTGGTGCATCTCAGCACTAGCGGGCAGCCGGCAAACTGGCAATTCGGGTCTTGCTGGTAGCCGGAATAGGCAAACTGCACGTCCCACTCGTGGAGCTGTCCTGATACACCTTGACGAATCGGTGCGATCTGGCTATAGGCAGCGTTTGCTAGCTGGCTAGGAGTGGTAAATGGTCCTACTCGCCCGTAGTCATAGGGAGGATAATTCGACGCGCAGCTACTACTATCATCAGGGCAGTCATACTCATGCGCGTACATACGATACCAGTTAACGTTACCACTAGGGTTATTGGGTAAATCGCCAAGTGATACTTTGTAGAATAGTTAGGTGATAATTCTGGTAGCGGCATCGTAGTCTAGGTGGCTGCAATAGTATTTCACAGCAGGGCACAACTCGTTACCCTGATCGTCAGTGCTGTGCGCGATGCCATTGACGATGACAGGGTTTTCTGTAGCTAACCGCGTACCCTGAGCAATCAGCCGGAACTGATGAAGCCCTGGGTTCGCGTCCAACGGCACAGTGAATGGGAGATTACCGCAGAGCAAGCCATTGGTAGGAGAGCTCGGCACGGGAGCCGCGTCGCCAATCCAGGGAAAGTAAAATCCAACTCTGTCGTTCGGTAGGGCATAACGAAGATTGCAGATGGTTATCGTGGTAGAGTTCCCAGGACTCAGTGTATTCGGGAAGGCACTTAGGACAATATTTAGCACGATCGGATCGCTGAAGGCAAGCAACTGATTGGTGCCGCCGTTCGCGTTGCCTTTATATAAGCGCAACTGATAGATATTCGCAGGTTGGTGGACTGGGATTTCAAACGGTACGTAGCCAGACGTTGTGCCTGTGGTCGTGCGCGCCCAGTTGGTCGTGGGATCGGCCAACGATTGCGCGGCAGGAAAGAGTCCAATCCAGTCGTTAGTGCTAGGATTTTGGATGTTGTACCAGTAGGCAGTCAGTACACCGCCAGCGCCGATATTGATTTGGTCAGCGGCCATTGTAGGTGCCGGCGTGGGGGTGAACGTCGGCGTCGGTGTCCTGGTGGGTGTATTCGTGGGTGTAGGTGTATTGGTGCGTGTGGGCGTATTGGTGGGTGTGTTGGTCGCGGTAGGTGTGTAGGTGTTCGTCGGAGTGGCAGTAGCGGTCGGGGTTAGAGTAGCGACTGGGAATGGCGGCGTGCCGCCAGTGCCTACGAAGGTCGGCCAATCGCCGCAGCCGTCCACGACGACGAGGTGGATGGTCGTAGGCGCATCCGCGCTTACCGCACTGACGGCGAAGCTGATCTGAGATGAGCTACCGCTCGGGACGGTGACGGTAGTCGGGATGGTGAGCGGTATCCAGTGGTCAACGACGTAGTTGTTGACGTAAGCGTTGGCCGCGCTCGGGAAGCGCACCGACTGCAATGGTGTGCCGCCATCGGCCATGAAGATGGTGAAGAGGCCATTGGCGGGGTCAACCGAGAGGCGGACAGACGGGCGCGGGCTGCACGCCTGATCGATTGGGGCAGCGTTTGGTTCAGAAGCAGCCTGCCGAGGAGCCGGGAGTGACCACGCGCCGAATGCTAGGAATAGGAAGAAGATCGCATGCGATACAAGTCGCGACAGCGAGATGCGTGGCGGCATGCTACATCGCTCCCCAGGCGGTGGTGGTCCTCGGTGACGCCAGCTGCGGCGGGTTTCGCGCCACGACGGTCGTCCGCCGGATACCGCGGGCAATCTTAAACGGATTGCGAGGAAGGTGTCAAGGCGCTTGGAACGGCGCGGGGGCGTGCAGCGCAGCGTTCACCGGTTCTTATTCATATCCCGGCGCAAGAGCCCATGCCTGTGCGCTACTTGCGTGTAGGGGCGCATGCATCAGCGGCGTGCGGCCGCGGGGGCGGGCGCCGAGAAGTCGCAGCCGACGACGCTGAGCGCGGCGATGCGTACGTTGAGGTCGGTGTCGTTGGCGGGGAGTGCGCCGGCCTTGCAGAGGGCGCCGCTGAAGGTGCCCACGTTGGCGGTGATGAGCGAGTCGCGCCACGGCACGCTCACCGTGGCGGTCCCCTGGGGGCCAGTCGTCGCCGAGCCGACGACCACGCTGGGCGGGTTGCAGTCGGACGTGCAGGTGGGCGTCGAGCCCTGCCTCACCGTGATCGGCACGTTTCGCGCGGGCGAGCCGTCGAGCGTCACGGTCACGTTCAGGTTGATCGACGCCCGGATCGGCGTGGGCGCGGGGTAGGTGCCGCGCTGGATGATCGCCGCCGCGGCCGTGACCGCCGGCGCGTAGCCGAGGATGCAGCTATGGTTGAAGTCGAGGGAGCCGCAGTTGGTGACGAACTGCACCGCGCCGTGCCGCGCCGCGCGGTTCACCGCGTACCAGCTCGGCACGATCACGTCGGCGGGGTTGAACAGGTTGACGGCGTTGGCCAGCCCCTCGCGCGCGATCGTCGCCGGCGCTTGCAGGTCGGGGACGACGGCCGAGTCGAGCGCGGGCACGTCGGCCAGCGCGCGGCAGAGCAGTGTCGACAGGTTGTAGACGTCGAGCAGGCCGGTCGAGTGGAAGCAGTACGGATCGAAGATCGCGTCGTCGGTCGGCCAGATGCCGCTCACTGGCGAGTCCATCGTGATGACGGGCACGTTGGGCGCGTTGGCGCCGGCCCAGTCGGACGACACGGCGCCACCCAGGCTGTGGCCAATCAGGATGATTTGCGTCGTCGCGCTAGAGCCGAGGAGGGCGCGGCCGAGCGCGACGATCTGGCCCATCGCGGCCGAGGAGAGAGCGAGGCGCTGGCCGGTGTCGGCGCCGGTGTACAGCAGCGGCAGGCCGCTCGCGCCGCTGCCGGCCACGCCCTGGTACGAGTACGGCAGCCAGGCCAGCCCACTGGTTCCGCAGGGCACGAGCGTGGTGCTCGGGCCGCCGCTCTGCGATGGGCAGCCGATCGTGGGGAAAAGGGCCGTACACGGGCTGACACTGCTGCAGATGGCGGAGCCGAAGAAGCTCGAGGCCCGCTGGTAGGGGTCGTACAGCGCGCTGGACTGGGTGCCGTCGATGCCCGGCACGACGATCAGCAGCTTCTGGATGCCCGGCCCCGGGCCGCTGATGGTGCCTTGCGCGATGAGCGCGTTGCCGACGTGGACGCGCGCGGTGCCGTGCTGCAGCGCGTGGCCGCGCGTCGTGCCGGTGCAGACGGTCTGGGTGCCGGCCGTGGCTGGCGGGCAGTCGAAGAACTCGATGCCGCGCGTGGTGGGGACGAAGACGGTCGCCGTGGCGCCCGCGACGATCCGCCCGGCGGGCAGGACGATGCGCCACTGGCTGCCCGTGGTCGTTCCCGGGGCGCTGGGCGTGACCGTGCTGCCGGCCAGGTCGCCGCCCACCTGGCAGACGTGCCCGGCGAGCAGGCCGCACAGGCCGTCGCCGTCGAGCACCAGCGACCGCTGGATGCGCGCCTTGTCGTTCGGCGGCGGCGGGACGGGCGGCGCCGGCGGACGCGGCGGAACCGGCGCGGCTTGCTGGGCCAGCAGGCTCGCGGCCAGCACGCTCGGGCTCCAGGCCGCGAGCGTCATCTGGGCCTGTAGCTGCCACTGCTGGGCCGCCACGAGCGCCCGGGCCTGCTGCCACTGCTGCAGCATGGCGAGGGACTGCGCCTGCTGCCACTGCTGAGCGGCCCAGAGCGCGCCAAGCGGCGGCGCCGCGAACGGCGGCTGCTCGCCGGTCGCCTGGCTGTCGGGGGGCGCCTGGTCCTGCCCGGCGGGCACAGCGCCCGGGTCGGCCTGCGGCTGGTCGCTGCTGGCGTTGGCGGGCGCCCCCGTGCCGAGCGTCTGCGCATGGACGAGCGCCGCGTGGCGTGCGGGCGGGAGCAGCCCGCCCAGCACGCTGGCGCCGAGCGCGAGCGCGACCAGCATGACGCGAAGGCGAGCAGGCGCCTGCCCCTGACCAGGCATGGAACGTCCCCCACGTGACGGCTCGAATGCAGGCGCGTCAGGCCGGCGCCCGGATCGGGGCGCCGGCTATCGACACGCGGCCGTCAAATAGAACGCTGCCATGGCGGGAACGTTACAGGGGGCAGCCAGGCCGGTTTCCAAGGATGGTGCGTGGGGCAGCTACACCGTACCCACGCACCATCCTTGAGGAGGTGCTTAGCTGTTGGTGCCGAGGGCGCGGCTGTAGAAGCTGAGGTAGTCGGGGGTGTGCTCGATCCAGTAGCCCTCGTAGTGCTCGCCGGGGAAGGGGTGCCACTCGTGGGCCACGCCGCGCTCTTGCAGCGTGCCGTGCAGCGCCGCGGCGCGCGGGTAGAACTGGTCCGCCTCGCCGATGTCCAGCCAGATGCGGAGGCTATCGAGTCCATCCCGCGTGCGCGCGAGCTGCACGGGATCGCGCGCGGCGAACTCCGCGCCCTCGCCCAGGAATGGCACCACGCTGTTGTCCTCGCGCAGCGATGGGCTGTGGGCGCCGACTACGCCGAAGATCGACGGGTAGGTGAACGCCTGCACCAGCCCGCCGGTGCCGCCCATGGACAGCCCGCCCACGGCGCGGCCGGCGGGCGTGGGCACCGTGCGATAGCGCGCGTCCACGTCGGTCACCACGTCCCGCGTCAGGTAGTCGCCCCAGCGCGCGCCGCCCTCCGCGTGGTTGACCCAGTAGCCGAACTCGCCCTCGGGCAGCACCGCGATGAACGGGTTCAGACTGTGGGCCAGGATGCCGGCGTCCAGGCGGTTCAGGAAGCCGTAGGCCGCCCACTCCTCGGCCTCGCCGCTCGCCCCGTGCAGGAGATAGAGCACGGGGTACAGGCGGCCGCTCACGTCGTAGCCCGGCGGCAGGTAGACGAAGTAGCGCATGGTGCGCTCGAGCGCCGCGCTGTCGAACCATCGCTCGAGGAAGCGCCCGCGGATGGGTCCGACGTACTCGGGCAGCGCATTGCCAGTCGTCGCCGGTGGCAGCGTTTCGGTGGCGGTCGCTGCCGTCACCGCAACCTGCGCCGGGGCCGGGCCCCCGCTCTCGCTCCAGGTGCGCACGACCGCGGCGGGCGCGTCCTCAACCGCGGGCGCGGCCGCGCTCCGGGCGGCCGGCGCCGCACACGACAGCGCCATGACCGCCACCAGCCCGGCCACGGCGGCGCCGGCCCAGCCGGCCGGCAGGCGCGGGCGCCGCTCCTTGCCCAGCTGAGTTGTCGGGTGTGTCACGATGGGTCCCACCTTCACTTGCTACGCTCGGCAGGCCGCGCCGGTGCGACGGCCAGCAAACAGCATACCAGCCGCCCCTAAGAGCACGATAAGGTGCATGGCCCGTGCTGTATAGTGCCGCGACGAATCCAGGTGGCGGCGAGCCAGGGTTCGGAGGCGCCTGAGGCCTGGCCGGTCGGCGGGGGGACGACGGCGGCAAGCTGCTATATTTGCTGCGACGGGGCCAGGGGACGGAGGCGGCGCGTGCGCGAAGCGCCGGCGCGGACAGCGAAGGCGGCGACGGCCGCGCGCCGCGTCACCTGGCGCCGCCACTGGCAGCGCGCCCGGGCGCTTGGCCCCGCTTACTTCCAGGTGGCGGTGCGCTGGATCGCCTGGGGGCTGGCGCTCGTCATCACCCTTGTCGGCGGCGCGCCCGCGCTCAACCGCGCCACGGCCGGGCCGTTCCTCGCGCTGACGTTTCTCCAGACGGCCCTGTTCACGGTCTACTATCCGCTGCTGCACCGCGAACTACGCCCCCTCCTGCGGCGCTCGGGCCTGCACCGTCGCCAGGGCAGCGCGCTGTGGGCGGCCGCGGACCTCCTGCTCTCCATGGCGGCCGTCGCCGGCACGGGCGGGTTCCGCAGCCCGTTCTTTCAGTACGCGCTCACGTCGTTGATCTTTCCCGCGCTGGTCTTCCGCTGGCGGGGCGCGCTCATCGCGGCGACGGTCTTCGACGCGCTGTACCTGCTCGCCGTGCTGTTCGCGGGCGACGGCCTGGCCGGCGTGCTGCGCGCCGGCCAGCTGGACAGCCTCGTGGCCGCGTTCGCCGACGCGTACCTGATCGCGCTGTTCAGCGCCTACCTGGCCGATCTCGTTCACCGCGTCGAGGTCGAGCGGCGGCGCACGGCAGCGGTCTCGCAGGAGACGCGCGCCCTGTACGCCGTGGCGCAGCGCGTCTTGGAGAGCCCGCCCGAGGTGGAGGCGCTGTATGCCCAGACCGTTGCGGCCGTGCGGCGCCATCTGCGCCTGCCCGGCTTCGGCATCTACACGACGGAGGCGCCGACCGCCGCGCTGCTCGCCGGCTACGGCGTGCCGCGGACACTGCCCGCCCTGGCGCTACCCGCGCGGGCGACCGGTGCGGACTCGGCTCCCGACGCCGGGGTGGCCGGCGATGATATCGTGGCCGCCCCGCTCGGCGCGGATGACGCGCCCGCCGCCTGGCTCGTCGCCGTCTACCGACCGGGCGCCGCCGCGCCGACCGAGGCGGTGGTGCAGGCGCTCGCCGGGCAGGTCACGCTTGGCCTGCGCAACGCCGCGCTGGCGCGCGACAAGGCCATGCTCGCGGCGGCCGGCGAGCGCGAGCGCCTGGCCCGCGAGATCCACGACGGCGTGGCCCAATCGCTGTACATGCTCACGCTGAACCTGGAAGCGTGCGCCGAGCTGGCGGCGCAACAGGGGCCAGAGGCCAGGGGCCAGAGGCCAGAGGGGGGCCGAGCGGCCGGAGATGGTCTGGTCGCCTCCGCTCCCCTGGCCCCCAACCGCCGACCGCCAGCCCCCGCGCTGGCCGCGCGGCTCGACCAGCTGCTCGGGCTGGCGCGGCAGGCGCTCTGGGAAGTGCGCCACTACATCTTCGACCTCAAGCCGCTGCTGGGCGGCGAGGCGCCGCTCGCGGACGTGCTACGCAATCCCCTACGCGAGTTCCAGACGATCGCCGGGCTGCCGGCGACGCTCCACGCGAGCGGGACCGAGCGGCCCCTGTCGCCGCGCGCCCGCGCCGCCGTTTACCGCGTGCTCCAGGAGGCGCTGGCCAACGCGTTCAAGCACGCGCGCGCCACGCGGGTGGACGTAACGCTGCGCTGGGAGCCCACGGCGCTGGTGCTCGCGGTGCGCGACGACGGGCGGGGCTTCGACCCGGCCGTCGTCGCGCGCGGCCACGGGCTGGCGAGCATGGCGGCGCGCGCGGCCGAGGTGAGGGGGCGCGTCGTCGTGGAGTCCAGGCCGGGCGGCGGCGCCCACGTCGAGCTGTTCGTGCCGTATGCTAGCGAGTAGAGAGTGGATGGTCGGACGGCCCAGTCCCAGTCAAGCGAGGTGCGCGACGATGGCCGACGACGGCGCAACCGGCGCGCGGGACCCGGCGCGCACGACGCGTCTCCTGCTCGTGGACGACCACGAGGTGGTGCGGGCGGGGCTGCGCACGCTGCTCGACCTGGAAGCCGACCTCGACGTGGCCGGCGAGGCGGCGAGCGGTGAGGCGGCCATCGCGGAGGCGCGACGCCTGCGGCCCGACGTGGTGCTGCTCGACGTGGTGATGGAGGGGCTGGGCGGCGTCGAGGCGTGCCGCGCGCTCCGGTCCCTGCCCCACCCGCCGCGGGTGCTGATGCTGACCTCCTACAGCGACGACGACGCGGTCATCTCGTCGATCCTGGCGGGCGCCTCTGGCTACCTGCTCAAGAACACCAGCCGCGCCGAGCTGCTGCGGGCGATCCGCGCCGTGGCAGCCGGCCAGGAGCTGATCGACCCGTCGGTTACCGGCAAGGTGACACGCCGGCTGACGCAGCTTGCCCGTGCGCCCGAGCCGTTGCCCGACCCGCTGTCCGAGCGCGAGCGCGAGGTGCTGGCGCTGATCGCGCGCGGCTGCACGAACCGCGAGATCGCCGAGCGGCTGGTCATCAGCGAGAAGACCGCCGGCCACCACGTCAGCCATATCCTCGACAAGCTGGGGCTCTCGCGGCGCAGCGAGGCCGCCGTCTACGCGGTCCGCAAGCGCCTCGTCGCGCTGGACGACGACGAATGACGGCTCGACATGCGCGCGGCGCGCGAGCGCGAGCGTGAGTGGGCCGGGGGCCGACGCCGCGAGCGCGTTCGCGCCGCACGACGCGCGGACCCTCGCCGAGAGCGGCTGGACGCTAGTCCGGCTGCCGGCCGGCCTGACGCTGGCGGGCCTACGGGCCGCGGGCGCCCCGTTCAAGGGCGGGCGCTACTTCGCCGCGCACGCGCCCGACACGGTCGAGCGCACGACCGTCGCCATCGACCTGGCGTACAAAGCCGCGCTCCTGCCCGGCAGCTTCAATCAGCCGTATGAGGCCGCGGCGCGGATGATGGCGGAGCTGTCGGAGCACCTGCCAGCGAGTGTTGCGGCGACGATCGGCCCGGCGGCCGCCTACGTCTGGCTGTTGGAGCAGCACCGCGCCGCGACGGGCGCCTACCCGTACACGCAGCGCTACGCTTGGGCAGTGGACGAGTACCAGGCGCGGGCGCGGCTCGTGGTCGGCGTGTTCGGGCAGCAGCCGCTCGTCCTGGCGCCGCTCGTCGAGGGGCGGGGCAGCGGCGTGGGCGCCTGGCCGCTCCTCGTGCCGCGCGCCGCCCTGCCGCGCCTCTGGCCGCTGGCCGCCGAAGCCTGAGCGCGCCTCCTACGGGTGAGGGCGGCGTTCGCGGGTGAGGACTCGTGAAACGGGGCCGCGGCGTAGGGCCGGGGCTTGTTCCCGGCTGCCCGGCGCGGGGCATGGATCGACCCCTCCAAGCACCAAATCAGGCTACCGGTACTCCGGGCGCAGCGTCCGCAGGCGCGTCTCGATCTCCGGCCGGCGCGGTTTCAGCGTGAGCGTGCGGGGGAAGTCCTCGTCGGGCCACAGCGTCGTGCTGCGCACGCGCTGGTGGATCGCCAGGTGGCGGTTCACGGCCTTGACCGCGGCCGCCGCGGCGTCGGCGTCGCTCGCCAGCAGCACGGCGTGGACCTCCACCTCGCCGTCCGGCCGCGTCAGGCCGAGCACCACGGCGTCGCGGACGCCCGGCTGCTGCACGAGCAGGCTCTCGACGTCCTCCGGATACACGTTCTCGCCGCTCGCCAGCACGATCACGTTCTTCTTGCGGCCGATCAGGTACAGGTAGCCGTCGGCGTCCTGGCGGGCGAGATCGCCCGTGCAGTACCAGTCGTCCTCGAACACGGCTGCCGTGGCCACCGGGTCCTCCCAATAGCCGGGCGTGATGTTCGCGCCGCGCGCCTGGATCTCGCCGTCCGCCGCGAGCCGCACCGCGTTGCAGCTCAGCGGCTTGCCGATGGAGCGCAGGTTGCGGCGGGCGAGCGAGTTCGCCGCGATGGCCGGCGATGCCTCGGTGGCGCCGTAGCCTTGCACCACCTTCACGCCCATGTTCTCCCAGGCGCGCGCCAGAGCCGGATCGAGGTAGGCGCCGCCGCTGACGAAGAAGAGGAACCGGCCGCCCAGGCGCTCATGGACGGGCGCGAACAGGTGGCGGCGCAGGTCGAACGGCACGGCAGGCGCGACGGCCTGGAGAAGGCGGAAGAGACGCTCCCGCCCGCCGCGCCGCGCCTCGCGCTCGATCGCGCTGAGGAAAAGCTGCAAGACCTGCGGCACGGCCAGTATGGTCGTGATCCCCTCGGCGCCCAGCGCCTCGAAGATCGTGTCGGGGCGGAGCGTGCCCACGTACACCACCGAGGCCCCGCCGCTGAGCGCCGCGCCGAGCCCGACCGCCTGCTCGAACATGTGGCTGAGCGGCAGCAGCGAGAGCAGGCGGTAGGTGGGCTGGATGGGAACCACCTCGATCATCGAGCGCACGTTGCTCACCAGGTTGCCGTGCGTGATCATCACGCCCTTGGGCGCCCCGGTGGTGCCCGAGGTGAACACGATCTCGGCCAGGTCGTCCGGGGCGGCGACCGGCGCGGGCGGCTCCAGACCGCGCTCCAGCGGCGGCAGGTCGGCGAAGCGCACCGCCGGCACGCCCGCCACCGGCGGCTGCGCGGCGCCGAGCACCTGGAGGCGCGGGCGCGTGCGCTCCGTCACCCGCGCGGCGAAATCGGGCGCGCCGCGGGCGTCGAGCGGCACGACGACGGCGCCGACGAGCAGCGCGCCGAAGAAGGTCCCGCCCCAGGCCGGCTCGTTGGGGCCCCAGAGGACGACACGGTCGCCGCGCTCCACGCCCTGCACCCGCAGCCAACGGGCCACGCCCGCCGCGAACGCCACGGTTTCATCGAACGTCCAGCTAAAGCCGCGCGCCGGATCGCGGAGCGCCAGCGCCGGCCGTGCCCCGTGACGGGCGCGGGCCTGCAATAGAATGTCGGGGATGGTGCGGGCCCGGAACTGTGCCGCGTGCAGCAGGTCGGCGTTGGCTGGCGCGGTCATCGGTGGCGTCCCCCAGTCTCCCAGGGTATCACGAGCGCGGGGGACCCGATTGGAGGGCGGCGCTTGGCCGAAGGGCTTCTCTGATGCTGCACCAGGGGTGGGCGAGCCGGTGAGTACGGGGCGCGGGGAGCGAGGGGCGATGCGCGTGGTGGACCTGACGGCGGAGCTGTGGTCGGGGATGCCCGTCTATCCGGGCGATCCGCCGGTAGCGATCGCGCCCGCGGCCACGGTGGCGGCCGACGGGTTCGCCGTCGCGCGGCTGGCGCTCAGCGACCAGGCGGGCACGCACGTCGAGACGCAGGCGCACTTCCTGGCGGGCGGTCGCACGCTGGGCGACCAGCCGCTCGATCGCTTTATCGGCCGCGCGAGCGTGGTGGACGTGTCGTGCCGCGCGCTGGGCGTGGCGGATCTGGCGCCCGCCGAGGGGCGGGTGCGGCGGAACCCGTTCCTGCTCCTGCGCTCGGGCTATGCCGATCGAGGCGGGCCGATCGCGCCGCGGGACCGGCGGCGCCCCATGCTGGGACTGGAGTCGCTGGCCTGGCTGGTGGATCGCGGGGTGCGGCTGCTCGGCATCGACGCCTTCGACTTCGACGCCACGCCCGACTACGCGGGTCATCGCTTCTTGCTGGAGCGCGACGTGCTGATCGTGGAGGGGTTGGTCAACCTGGGTGCGCTGACGGCGCCCGAAGTGCAGCTCTACGTCGCGCCGCTGCGGCTGCGGGGCACCGGGGCCGCCCCGTGCCGCGTGTTCGCGCTGCTGGACTGAGCGCCGCGCTGGCACTAGTCTGGTCGAGCGGGGCGCCCCCGTCGGGTGATGGCGCTAGCTCGGCATCTGCACGTCGCCGTTGCCCACGGCCGTCCAGAACTCGAGCCAGGTTCCCTCCGGGTGGGTCTGCTTCCAGTCGTGGAACACGGTGGCGAGCACCTCGATGGTCTCCGCCTGTTCCTCGACCGGTTCGACGGATGGATGTTCGGTCATCGTGTCCTCCCCTATATGCCACATCATAGCGGACGCCATGCCCCCGGCCTAGCCTTGAACGGGCGAGCGCGGGAGGGATGGGGTTAAGTCAGGGTAAAGAAGGCGGCGATGGTACAATGCGGCCAACGCGGGGAGGCGGCAGCGGATGCGAGGCGGCGGAGGGCGCGGTGCAGCGCGCGGCGTGTGGACGGTGGCGCGGCTCCAGCGCATCGGCAACTGGGGTCGCGCCGACGAGGCGCTGGGGCGCCAATGGGAGGAGGTCGGGCTGGCCGCGCTGGCAGGGCAGCTCGACGCACCGCGGCTGACCGCGCTGGGCGAGTACGTGCCGCGGGCCGTGGTGGCGCTGGCCGACGACGAAGCGCTGCGGCGCGAGATCCACGCGACGGGGCTTCCGAACCCCGACGCCGCGCTGCTGGGGACCAGGGCCCCCGATGCGGCCGTGCTGCAGCCCGTCGACTTCAAGTGGGCGCTGGAGCGGGCGGAGCTGCCGCAAGTCAGCGCGGTGACCCTCGAGCGGCTGCTGGGCGCCGCGGTGCCGCAGGTGCAGGCGCACCTGGCCGCCGTGGAGCAGGCTGCCGGCCTCGCGGTCGCGACGCTGGAGTACGTGGATGGCTTGTTCTTCGCGCCCGAGCACCCCGAGAACCGCGCCTTCCTGGCGAGCGAGGCCAACGCGCACGCCGAGTCTCCGCTGACGCTCGCCGACGTGGTGCTCTGCCCGGTGGACCCGGAGGCGTTCTTTGGCCCGCTCGACGGCTGGGAGCTGGGCCGCTGGCTGGCAGAGATGGATCGCAGCGTGGGGCTGCTGGCGACGATCGACGGGGCCGAGCGCTACTTCCGGCTCGGCGCTGGGTTCGCGGGGGCACTCACGCGGCTGGCCACGCCGCTGTTCGCCGAGACGCCGACGGCCATTGACGCGCGCGCAGCGCTGGTCCGCCTGCGCACGTCACGGCATCTGTTCACGAGCGTCGACCTGGCGAGCTACCTGGAGCGGCAGATGGCGGCACGGGGCGCACTGGAGCGCGGCCTTCGTGACCTGGCGACAGCGGTCTATCCGTTCCGCGTCTTCCGCGCCCAGCTGGCGGCGAGCGGCGTGAAGCTCGACGCGGTGGAGGACGACCAGAAGCGCGGCTACCGCGAGCGCTACCGGGGCGCGCTGAACGCGGTGCGCGCGCGGCTGCGGGAAGAGGGGCGGGCGCTGGTCGCCGCGGGCCAAAGCGAGCCGGCCGCGCTCGCCGAGCTACAGGCGCGCACCCCTGAGCTGCAGAAGACGGCGCAGGCGATGGCGCGGAAAGCGTTGAGCGCTGCGCCCTGAGCCGGCATCGCGCTTAGCACGCAGCACTCAGCAGTCAGCACTCGGGGGGACGGCGCATGCTTCAGGAGGTGGACCTCGGGCGGGCGTATCGCACGATCCCCAGCGGCTTGTTCTTGATCACGACCTGCCGCGACGGCCAGCCCAACGTGCAATTCGCGTTTCGGGGGCTGGGCATCTGGGAGCAGCCGCCGCTCGTCCTGGTCGGTATCCAGCACTCCAACTACAGCTACGAGACGATCGAGCAGACGCGCGAGTTCGTCGTCAACGTGTGTACGGACGAGCAGGTCCGCGCCATCCCTCAAGGGCGCGTGTTGTCGGCGCGGACGACGGAGGACAAGTTCGCGGCCCTGGGCCTCGCCACGCGGCCGGCGCGGGAGGTGGCGCCGCCGCTGGTGGTCGGCTGCCACGCGAGCCTGGAGTGCCGCGTGCGGAGCGCCCTGCCCGCGGGCGACGTGACGCTCTATCTGGCCGACGTGCTCGTTTGTCACCTCGACGACGCCACGCGGCCGGTGGTCCGCTTCTTGGGGAAGACCTTCCGCATTGGCGAGCAGCTCGACTAGGCAGGCTTCGGAGGTATGGTGTACCCGTCTGGCCATACCGGTGCGGTATCCCCGGGCAGACGTTTAGGCTGAACGGCCAGCCCGCGAGATTGATTGACAGGCCGGGCAACGGGCGCTACGGTGTGAGTACCTGGTGGCGTTCATGGTTAGTTCTGAGAATCGGAGCACGATCATGCTAACGGTGGCCGCGCTGATCGGCGAGCACGTGAAGGCCGGCCATGCCGTGCAGAAGCTGCGATCGCTCGGGGTAGCGCCCGAGGCGATCCAGTCAATCACCGGCGACGTACCGGCGGCGCGAGCGGTGGTGGCCAGCCTGGGGGGGAGCGCCGCGGCCGCCGTGCTCACCGGCGCGCTGGCCGGCGCGCTGACCGGCGGCATCACCGGCTGGGCTGCGGCGACGAACATCGATCCGCTGTCGAACCGCGATGCGATCAACGCGGCGCAGGCGATCGCGCCGAACATCGCCGCGCTCGGGCTGGCATTCGGGCTGGTGCTGGGCGCCGTGCTCGGCTGGCTGCTGGGCAAGCTCGCCGCGCGCCGGCAGGTCGCCGTCTACGCGGACGGCGTGCGGGCCGGCGACGTGCTGGTGGTCGCCGACGTCGACGAAGCGCAGCTCCGCGAGGTGGAGAACGTCCTGCGCAGCTACGGCGCTCGCGCGCTGACTAGCGGCACGCGGCGCGGCGCCACCGTCGACGCGCGCCCGGAGGTCCAGCCCGGCGCCTGACGGCTCTGATGTCGCGGGCGCGGGCCGGAACGCTCAACCCCGCGCGGCCGCTGACCCGAGATCACCCTCCAGGCAGAGGAGCCCGACGCCCTCGCCGACCCAGCGGCAGTTGGTGCCCGGGGCGGCGGCCCCGGCCGCCGCCCACGTGAGCGCCGCGACGGTGAGCGCCGCGGCCGCTAGAAAGCGCTTCATGGCTGTTGCCTCGTGCGCGGTTGGGGGCGCCGCGGGCCTGCCGGCCTGGGCCGCCCCCCACCAAATTCTACCCCACCGCGTCCTGTTACCGGGGCTGTACCGCGTTCCGGCGGGCCAGCCCGCTTGACAGGTCCGGACAGCCTTCTCGATACTACTGCTATCCGCCAGGAATTCACGAACGTGCTTGTCCCCGCGATGACACCCGACCTGATCGACGCGGCCGCCCGCGCCTACTTCGTGAGGATGAGCCCCGCGACCGGCGCCGGCTGAGCCGCGCGCCGGGGCCGCGGCCGGGAGGACACGATGGACGACGACGCGCCGGCCGTGCGCTACGACGCGGGAGCCGGCACGCTACAGGTGCGCCTGGCCGGCGGGGAGGAGGTCACGGTCGCCGGGCTGGGACCGGACGTGGGGTTCTGGCAGGGGAGCGGCGCGGCCGCGAGTGGGGCGCTCTGGCTCTCGGCTGAGCAGGCGGACGTGCTGAGCAAGATGATCGACTACATCCTGCAGAAGGTGCGCATCTCCGCGCCGTCGCAGCAGGCGCTGCAAACGCTGGCGCCGCAGGTGGCCCAGCTCCGCGACGAGCTGCAGGCGGCTGCTGCTGGCTCGGGCGAGGGTGGGTACTACGAGGAGGACGACGCGGGCGCCTAGAGGCGTGGTGGTCCATGCGTTGCCAGCCCCGCCCGCAATCCCGTAAAATCCCAGAGTGACGGCCCAGCGCCGTCGCTGCACGCCCCCTTAGCTCAGTGGATAGAGCGCTGGCCTCCGGAGCCAGAAGCGTGGGTTCGAGTCCCGCAGGGGGTACCAGGCTACCACTACCCAGCGCGGCGCCGCCCCCGTGGTGGCGGCGCGCACGCCGCCTCGCGCGCCGTGCAGGCCGCAGCCTCCCGGCGCGCTTGATCCAGCGCTACGTCGACGCCAAGCTTCCCAATCTCGCCGCGGCCGTCGCCTTCCACACGCTTTTCTCGCTCTTCCCGCTGCTGCTGGCCCTCGTCACGCTGATCGGCCTGATCGTCCCGGATCCGGGACGCTTGGACCAGGCGATCGCCGCGGTGGCGTTTCTCTTCCCGCCCGAGGCCTCCCAGCAGCTCGTCGCCATGCTGCGGAGTACGCGGCAGAATGCGGGGCTGTTCAGCGTGCTCAGTATCGCCGGCCTCCTGTACAGTGGCTCCGCCCTCTTTGGCAGCCTGGAGGATGCGTTCAACCGGATCTATCAGCTCCCGGGTCGCCCCTACGTCCGGCAGAAGCTGATGGCCACGGCGATGCTGCTGATCTGCACCTCGCTGCTGCTGCTGTCGCTCGTGGCCGCCAGCCTGGCGGACCTGCTGGGCAGCGTGTCCGAGCAGGCGCTGGAACGCTGGCTGCCGCGCGCCAGCTGGCTGGGTCCCCTGCTCGACCTGCGCGCCGTCGGCGTCAGCCTAGCGTGGATGCTGTCGCTGGCCTGGTCGTTCCTGTTCTTCCTGCTGATCTATCTGATCGTGCCGAACCGAAAGTTCAGCCCCGGCCAGGTCTGGCCGGGCGCCGCGCTCGCCGCCTTGCTGCTCGTCGGCATTACGGAGCTGTTTCCCGTCTACCTCGACTACTTCAGCAACTTCAATCGTTACGGGGCCGGCTTCGCGTTCGTCTTGCTGCTGCTGGCGTGGTTCTACTTCCTCGCGCACGTCGTGCTGTTCGGCGCGACGGTGAACGCCTTCATCGAAGAGACGCTCCGGCGGGCGCGGCGTGGCGGGCCACGGCGCCTGGCGGCGAGCGCCGAGCGCCTGGACGCGGACACGTTGCCGGGCGCCGAGGAGGCCGCGCCGGCGACGCGGGCAGGCGAGGCCTGGTAAGGCCTCAGGCCCCCGCGCCGGCCGTGAGTGGGCGACCGACGGCGAGGTCGACGGCGACGCGGATCGCCTCGACCATGCTCACCGCGTCCGCCACCCCCTGGCCGGCGATGTCGAAGGCGGTGCCGTGGTCCACCGACGTGCGCAGGAACGGCAGTCCCAGCGCCACGCTCACGCTGCTCGCGAAATCGTGGACCTTGATGGCGACGTGGCCCTGGTCGTGGTACATGGCGAGGACGGCCGCGTAGCTGCCGTCGAGCGCCTGCGCCATCAGGGAGTCGGCCGGATAGGGGCCGCGCGCGTCGATGCCCTCGGCCCGCGCGGCCTCGACGGCCGGCCCGATCGCCTCGATCTCCTCACGGCCCAGCAGGCCGCCCTCGCCCCCGTGCGGGTTGAGCGCGGCGACGCCAATGGCCGGCCGCCGCCAGCCCCACGTCTCGAAGGAGCGGTGCGTGAGTCGCAGCTGGCTGAGGACGCGCTCGCGCGTCACCTTGGTACACGCCTCGGCGAGCGAGTAGTGGGTGGTGAGGTGGACGACGCGCAGCTTGCCGGCGACAAGCATCGTGGCGTGGTCGGTGATGCCCAGGAGCCGCTCGAAGAGCGCCATGTGGCCCATGTCGGGGTAGCCGGCCAGACTCGTCGCTTCCTTGTTGATCGGCGCGGTCACCATGCCGGCCACGCGCCCGGCCTGGGCTAGCTCCATCGCGCGCAGTACGTAGGCCATGGCGGCGCCGCCGGCCTCGGCGCTGAGCTGACCGAGCGGCAGGCGCGCGGCGTCCACGTTGTCCAGGTCGAGCACGTCCACGGTGCCGGGTGTGCCCGTGGCGTCCTCGGGCGCCGCGACGGGCCGAATCGCCAGGTCGACGCCCGCCCAGGCGCGCGCGCGCTCCAGCATGGCCGCGCTGCCCACGACGAGCGGGCGGCTGAGCGCGCTCAGGCTCGGCTCGGCCAGCGCCTTCAGCACGACCTCGGGGCCGACGCCCGCCGGGTCGCCCATCGTAATGGCCAACAGGGGTCGCTCCATGGGTTGCCTCCCCGCGCGGGCGTGCCTGCCGCGCCCCATCGTCGTCTTCGCGGCCCGTCAGGGTCCGCGGGCGAGCCCATCGAACCGAACAGGCCCTTTCTGAGCGTACCGCGTGGGCGGGGAGCGGGCAACCTCCGGCCGCGCGAGCCATTGTCGGCGGTGGCGCCGGGCGCTGTGCTACATTTAACCAACGTCTAACGCACGTCGCGGCTGACCCCGGTTCCCAGGAGCCAAAGCGATCATGGCAAGGTGGCAGGCCAAGCGCCCCTCGGCGCAGCGGGTCGTCGCGGTTTTCCGGCTGCTGCTGCTCGGCGGGCTCGTGGCGCTGCTGCTGCTCGCCATGCTCACCGTCGACCGCTACACCGACTGGCTCTGGTTCGAGAGCCTCGGCTACACCCGCGTCTACCTGACCAGGCTGCTGGCGCAGGTGGCGATCTTCGTCGTCGCGGCGCTGTTGTTCTTCGGCCTGCTCGCGGGCAACGTGCTGCTCGCGCGGCGCCTGGCGCGGCGCTTCGAGCGGCGCGCTCTCCCCCACGAGGACGGCCTGTGGGCGTACCTGGCCCGCATGAGCGAGCAGCTGGGCGACCGCGCGCCCTACGCCCGGACGCTGAACGCGGGGATCCTCGCCGCGGGCGGCTTCTTCGCCGTCGTGCTGGGGCTCACGGCCTCCCGCAGCTGGCTAACGTTCCTCAGCTTCGTACACGCTCGGCCGTTCGGCGTGGCCGATCCCCTCTTCGGGCGGGACGTGAGCTTCTACGTATTTACCCTGCCGTTCATGCGGTTCGTACACGGCTGGCTGGTGACGGCACTGCTGCTCGTGGCCGTGGGCACGCTCGCGGTGTACGCGGTGATCCTGGTCTATGAGCTGAACCTGGACGTGGAGCGGCTCATCTACCGTCTGGGGCCTGCCATCCGGGCGCATCTGCTGCTGCTGCTCGCGGCCTTCCTCGTGCTGCTGGCGATACACCACGTGCTCGACCTATTTGAGCTGGTGTACTCGGCCCGCAGTCTGAACGGCGCCATCCGCGGCGCCGGCTACGCCGACGTCCACGCGCAGGTGCCCGCGCAGTGGGCGATGGCCGCGCTAGCGCTGGCGGCGGCCGCGCTGGCGGTCGTCACGATCTTTACCCGCGGCTTTCGGTTCCTGGCGCTCGGCCTGGGCGGCTGGCTGGTCGGCGCGCTCGCGCTCGGCGTGCTCTACCCGACGTTCGTGCAGAACTTCGACGTGCGGCCCAACGAGCTGGCGCGCGAGACGCCCTACATCGAGGCCAACATCGAGGCCACCCTGCACGCCTACAACCTCGCCGGGATCGAGGAGCGGTCATTTCCGGCCGAGGACGCCGTGACGCCGGCCGAGGTCCGCGCCAATCCGCAGACGATCGACAACATTCGCCTGTGGGACCATCGCCAGCTACTGGAGACCTACAACCAGATCCAGGTGATCCGCCAATACTACGAGTTCGCCGGCCTGGACGTCGATCGCTACGTCATCAACGGCCAGTACCGACAGGTCATGCTCGGCGCGCGGGAGCTGGTGCAGAGCAAGCTGCCGCCCCAAGCGCAGACGTGGGTTAATCAGAAGCTGGTGTACACGCACGGCTACGGCGTGGCGATGAGCCCGGTGAACGCCACCGGGGCAGAGGGGCTGCCGCAGTTCTTCATCAAGGACCTGCCGCCCACCGGCGACGTGCCCGTGGAGCGGCCGGAGATCTACTACGGCGAGCGCGACCGCCCCGACCAGTACGTGGTCGTCCACACGGCCGCGTCGGAGTTCGACTATCCGCGCGGCAACGACGTCGCGCAGACGACGGTGTACCAGGGGCGGGGCGGCGTGGAGCTGAACTCGTACTGGCGCCGCCTGGCCTACGCCTGGCAGTTCCACGACGGCAACCTGCTGCTGAACACGGACCTGCGGCCCGACTCGCAGGTGCTGTATCGGCGCAACGTCCGCCAGCGGGTGGCGACGCTCGCCCCCTTCCTGCGGCTCGACGACGACCCGTACCTCGTGGTCGTGGACGGGCGGCTCGTCTGGATGCTCGATGCCTACACGACGAGCAACCGCTATCCGTACGCCCAGCCGACGGTCACCGACACGGCGCCGCTCGCCCGCTTCAACTACGTGCGGAACAGCGTGAAGGTGACCGTCGACGCCTACGACGGCACCACCACGTTTTACGTGGCGGACCCCAGCGACCCGCTGATCCAGACCTACGCGACGATCTTCCCCGACCTGTTCGTGCCGCTGGACACGATGTCTCCCGGCCTGCGGGCGCACCTGCGCTACCCGGAGGACCTGTTCAAGTGGCAGACGCGGATGTACCTGAGCTACCACGTCCAGAGTCCGGCGGTGTTCTACAACCGGGAAGACCTGTGGAGCGTGCCGCGCGAGCGGGAAGGGCAGGACACGCAGCCCCGGGCCATCGATCCCTACTACACGATCATGCGAATTCCCGGGGAGGCGCGCGAAGAGTTCCTGCTGATGCTGCCGCTGGTGGCCTCGGGCCGCGAGAACATGATCGCCTGGCTGGCGGCGCGCTGTGACGGGGACAACTACGGCAAGCTGCTGGTGTACAAGTACCCGAAGGACAAGACCGTCTTCGGGCCGCTGCAGGTCGAGACGCGCATCGACCAGGACCCCACGATCTCGGCGCAGCTCACGCTGTGGAACCAGAGCGGGTCGCGCGTGAGCCGCGGGAACACCCTCGTCATTCCGATCGGCAACAGCAATCTGTACGTGAAGCCGATCTACCTGCAAGCCTCGCAGGGGCAATTCCCCGAGCTGCGCCGCGTGGTCGTGGCGAGCGGCAATCGCATCGCGATGGAGCCGACGCTCGACGACGCGCTGGCGCGGCTGTTCGAGAACGCGCCGGCCAGCCCCGGCGCGGCCCCCCCCGCTGCTTCGGCCGCGCCCCCCGCATCCGGTGGCCCCGGCCTCAGTCCGGCCGCCGCGGCGCTCGCCAAGTCGGCGCAGGACCACTACACGCGCGCGCAAGACGCCTTGCGGGCAGGCGACTGGAGCCGCTACGGCGAGGAGCTGAGCGCGCTGGAGAGCGACCTGCGCCGCCTGGTGGAAGCAACGCAGTAAAGCTGACCGCTACAGCCGCACGAAGTAGCTGTCGCAGGCGAGGGCGACCAGCTCGAGCGAGAGGGACGGCTGCACGCCCTGGAAGTGGGCGATGTCGATGATCTGCTCGATCAGGTCGCGGGGGTGGCAGGCGCGCGGCTCGATGCCCATGCGGCTGTAGTAGGTATAGATGTAGTCCAGCGCGGTGGGATCGTACGCCAGGCTCCGCGCCTCCGCCATGCGCTGGAAGATCTCCTCGAACTCGTCCGGCGCCGGGTTGGGCACCTCGATCTTGTAGCGAATGCGGCGCAGGAACGCCTCGTCCACCAGGTTGCGCGGCTCCAGGTTCGTCGAGAAGATGATCAGCTGGTCGAAGGGGACCGTCATCTCCTGCCCCGTGCGCAGGTTCAAATAGTCCTCGCGCTTCTCCAGCGGCACGATCCACCGATTCAGCAGGTCGCGGGGCGAGATCGCCTGGCGGCCGAAATCGTCCACGAGCAGCAAGCCGCCGTTGGCCTTCATCTGGAACGGCGCCTCGTAGTAGTGGCTGGAGTCCGAGTACACGAGGTCGAGCGAGGCCAGCGTCAGCTCGCCGCCGACGATGACCGCCGGCCGCCGCGTCAGCACCCAGCGCTTGTCGATCTGGTCGGCGCGGCGGTCGTCGTTCGCGTCGAGCGCCTCGTGGCAGACGGGATCGAAGAGCTTGACGACCTGGTTGTCGTATTCGACGGCGTGCGGGATGTAGATCGCGCCGCCCAGGCAGCGGGCGACGGCCTCGGCGATCGACGTCTTGCCGTTGCCCGGCGGACCGAACAGGAACATCGAGCGCCCCGAGTTGATCGCGGGGCCGAGGCGGCCCAGTAGGCGCTCGCCGAGCACGAGGTGGGCGGAGGCGCGCATGAGCTGCTCGCGCGTCACCATCACCTGGCGAATCGTCTGGGTCTGCACGGCCTCCCAGTAGAGCGCGAGCGGCACCGGCGCGGGGCCCGTGTAGCCCGAGCGCTCCAGCAGCTCCAGCGCCTTGGCGTGGCCCTTGGCGGTCAGCGCGTACTCGTAGCTGGCGCTGCTGACGGCGCTGCCGCCGCGCACCTCGACGTAGAGCTGGCGCTTGAGCCCGTCGAGCAGGCGCTCCACCACGTTGGGAAAGGGCAGGGCCATCCGGCGGGCGACCTCGTGGCCGCTGACCGTGCCTGCGAAGTAAATGGTCCGCAGCGCGAGGTCGGACAGGAAGCCGGGCGAGAGGCCCGTCTCTTCGAGGCTGGCGACGGGCTTCGGCTGGAACGCGGGCGCCTGGGGGGTAACGACCATGCGCTCTGCCTTTGGGTGGCCACGACGACGGCTCGAATGGCGGGATTCTAACACGGGCCCGGAGGCCCAGCAACCAAGCGGAGCCAGCCAGCGGCCGGGCGCGGCGCGGGCGCGCGGCCGGGAGCGCCGGCAGGCCGCGCGCCGGCGAGGGGCGGCGCGCAGGAGCTAGGCTGCATCACAAATCCGCGGGCGGTCCAGATGAGCCGCGTGGGCGGCGCCGGGGCCGATTAGGGGCGGCGGGACCGCGCCGGGACAGGGCGCGGCGGCCGTTGGCGGGGCGCGGGGCGCCTGCATTTCGCTGAAGCGAGTACCTCTGCAACGGGCCAACAGGTGTAACGTTTCGCCGGGCGAGTCGTTTAATACGGTGGAAGCGCAGTGCATGCATGTGCTGCGCAGGCGGGAGTCGGTCGCCCTGGGGGGCCGGACGGGGCTCCCGTGGACTTACAGTTGGGGCGCTCTCAGTTCGGCAGAGCTGCAGCCGGCGCAACTAGGGAAGGAGGTGAGAGCCAGGCGCGAACTTCAGGCAACCGGCGGCCGGCGACGCCACGGGGCAGCCTGCCGCGGCGCAATGACGGCGTAGTGTGAACCTTACGAGCTTGTGGCCGAGGGTAAGTTGGACGAGGCGACAACGAGTGCAAAGGTAGGCCCTGGGCGAACGGGCAGCGGCTCCTGGCCCGGAGGGGCCGTGGGTCGCACGTCTGGTTTCGCGCCGCAGGTACCTGGCGGTTCGCGCACGGCGTTAGCCATACGGTTAGGGATTGGGCCACGAAACCATCCCGAAGGAAAGGGGGGCGACTTGATGACTCGAGGAATCCCGTCGCATCCTGTCCTCGCTGCCATGCTGGCGCTCGTTCTCATGGTCGGCCTCGCGCTGCCCGCGAGCGCGGCTCCCAGCACGGTCGTAGGGACAGGAGACTCGGTGACGGTCACCGACTCGGTTGGGTCCGTCGACGCGCCGTCGCATCACTTCGGCTTCAGCCAGGCGAGCGTGCTGGGGCAGGCCACGAGCCAGGGCGTCTCGTTCGGTACCGGGGCGACTGCCAGCCCGAACACGGGTGTGACGGTCGGCTCGAACGTAACGAAGACGATCCCGGTCAACAACATCTCGGGTGGTACCCTAAACGGCGTGCAGCTCGTGGACACGCTGCCGGCGGGCACGACGTTCGTATCGGCCTCGTCGACGGTGGGCACCTGTACTGGGCCGACGGTCGGTACCACCGGCACGGTTACCTGCACCATCGGCACGCTGACCGCTGCCCAGAACGCGACGGTCACGATCGTGCTGACCGCGACCGCAACCGCGCCGACGACGGTGGTGGACCCGGTCACGGTGAATGGTACCCTGTCGACTGGCACGGGCTTCACCAACTCGACCAACATCCTGTTCACGATGGTGAGCGGCCCCAACCAGTCGCCGACCGGCGCGACGGCGCTGGCCGCGCTGCAGCAGGGCGGCTTCACCGCGAACGGCGTGCAGTCCTGCGTTGGGCTGACCAACCCGATCAACCCGATCAACCCGATCACGCCGTTCAACGGCATCAACGGCACGGCCACGGGCATCGGCATCGGCTCGACCTGCCCGATCACCGGGCAGCTGACGGGTAGCGCGACCATCACGGGCAGCGCGACCTGGAACGTGACCGTGGCAGCGGCTCCGGCCGGTGCTCT
>JAJPHF010000039.1 GCA_021325365.1 Pseudomonadota bacterium | reverse complement strand
GCGTCCACCGGCTCGCCGAGCGCGCGGTCAATGGCCTCGTCGAAGGTGGCGCAGAAGTCGGCCAGGCGGGTGCTGAGGCCCGTCGCCGGGTCCAGCCGCCCGTAGTTTTCCATGCCGAGGTGTACGTCGGCCAGGTGCAGGATCTTCACCGAGTCAGTCGCTCCGGGCTGGGTATTGGCCTGATCGCTAGCAATTCCACGGCGCATTCGGAAGTGCGACGGGGCGCTCAGTCAGGGAACAGCGTCTCGTAGTCGCGAGCGTCGACGGCGCGCGGGTCGGGGCTGCCGGCCTCGACGAGGCGGAGCCGGGGCGTCCCGCCGTTCACGGCCTCGCGCTGGGCGCCGAACGGGTTGATCGCCGCGTAGAACGCCTCGTCGTACTTGCGCGCCTGGAACACGACCGGCATCGGCACGGCGTGGCCCAGGATCATCGCCTCCTCGCGCGAGTCCAGCGAGGCGAGGGTGTGGCGCAGCTTCGCCGCGCCGCTCACGCCCGTGAAGATCGCGTCGAGGTCGCGGTCGTCGTTGAGCTGGGCCGTGATGCGCGTGCCAAGCTGCGACATGACCTCGGCGTCGATGCCTGAGGGCCGCTGGTCGATCACCAACAGCGTGACGTTGAACTTGCGCATCTCGCGGGCGATCGTGCCGAAGCTCGTCTGGCGGGCGGCGCTCGGGTTCAGGAAGCGGTGGGCCTCCTCCATTGTGATCATGAGCTGCGGCGGCCGATCCTTGGCATCCTGGGACTGCTGGTAGCGCTCCATCATGGTGATCCAGAGGCCGTGCAGCTTGCGCGTGATGATGTTCGCCACCAGCATGTAGGGGAGGAGCCGCCGGTGCTGGCCGAACTCCAGCACGACGTGCTGTCCCCCCTTCAGCCGCGCGATCACCTCGTCCAGCGCCCGCCCCTCGGCGTGCTCGCGCAGGAAGGGCAGCGGCTTGAGGTGCGAGATCAGCTTGCGGCGCAGCGCGCTCAGCGACGCGTCGTTGGCGCCGCTCTGCTCGCAGAAGGCCCGCAGCGCCTCGCCGTCCATCTCCATCAGGCGGCGCATCCACTCGCGGCCGAGCGCCTGCGCGGCCAGGCTGCCGGACTCGACGGCGGTCGGGTTGAGCACCAGCTCCTCGCTGAGCAGCGCGATGTCGTCCACGTCGATCTCGTCGTAGCCGATGGTGATCTCACCGTCGGGGCGCACGCTGCGGTTGCGCGACGAGCCGGGGTCGAGCGTGTAGACGAACACCTGGCCGGGGAAGAGCTGCTTGAGGCCCTTCACGAAGTGGCCGTCCTCGGTCTGCGTCTCCCAGCCGTACTCGCTGTGCATGTCGAAGACGAGGTTGGCCGCCACGCGGCTGCGGATCGTGCCGCAGAGGATGAGCCGCGTAAGGAAGCTCTTGCCGGTGCCCGACTTGCCGAACACGCCGTTCGAGCGCTCGACGAAGCGGCGCAGGTTGAGCCGAATCGGCACGTCCATGTCGCGTGGCGTGCCCAGCTCGAAGCGGTCCTCGCCGGGCGCGCCGAACACGCGCTCGAAGTCTGTCTCGTCGGCCACGAACACGGTCGAGAAGTGGGTCGGGATGGTGCGCACCGGCCGCGGGCCGTCCTCCGCGCCGTCGATCGCCGCGCCGGGATGGCGCGCGATGCCGTCGTCGGCGGCGCCGTCGCGGGCGAGCATGAGCATCGGCTGCACCTGCACCAGGCCGAAGGTCATCGTGCCGGCGAGCACCTGGCGCAGGAACGGCTCGCTCTCGGGCGGCGGGTCGGCCAGCACCTGGTCGTTCGCGGCGTCGAGCTTCACGTCGGTGACGAGGCAGAAGAAGTCGTGCTTCTCGCCGCGCACCTTCACGAACTTGCCCACGCGCATGTCCTCGACCGAGGACAGGCCGTCCAGCCGGGCTTCGAGGCCGTCGGCCAGCGAGCCACGCACTACGATGCCGAGCCGCTCGCCGTGCTCCATACGCCTCCCCTATCCCGTGTTACTCGCGAGCCCGCCGCATTGTCCGGGCCTGCCTGGGTCTGCGTTTCCTCCGCAATGCCGGGATTATAGCTGCCGTCCGGCGTCAGGGTGCCTGACAGCGTGGCAACAACCGCTACAGCCCCGTCACGCTTGGGCGCGTGCTGCCCGGGCAGGCGGCGTAGGCGGCTCGGCGAGCGGACGCGGCGCGCACGGGCCGCCGCGTCCGGGGGCGCGCCGGCACTACCGCTGCCGGCGGCCTACGACCGAGTCGCGGTCGCCACGGCCCGGCGGGCCATGGGCCCAGCAAGGGGCCGGATCGCCGACGTGTCGGGGCGGCAGCCTGACGGGTACAGTAGAGGGAGGCCGGCGGGGCGCGCCGCGCCGGCCGGCGCGCGGCCCCGGTCCCAGTCGCCACGGAGCCGGAGCACCGTGCCCTCAACCGATCGCCGCGCTGCCCTGGAGCGCGCCCCCGACCGGGACGCGGCTGCCCGCCCGGCCCGCCCGATTCCCTGGGTGGGGCTCGGCTACCTGCTAGTCGTCTACGTCGTCTGGGGCAGCACCTATCTGGCCATCCGTATCGCGGTGCGCGAGGGCGCGGGCTTTCCGCCGTTCAGCATGGCGGCAATGCGCGTCGGCGCCGCCGGCAGCCTGCTGTTGCTCTGGGCGGCTGCCAGCGGCCGGCCGGTCCGGCTCGGGCGGCGGGACGCACTGGTGCTCGCCGGGGCGGGCTTGCTGCTCTGGGTCGGCGGCAACGGCCTGGTGGTCTGGGCCGAGCAGCGAGCGGAGTCCAGCTACGCCGCGCTGCTCGTCGCCTCGGCGCCGGTGTGGGTGGCGCTGCTGGAGGCCGCGCTCGACCGGCGCGCGCCGACACCGCTGCTGGCCGCGTCGCTATTGGTCGGGCTGGGCGGGGTGGGGCTGCTCGCCGCGCCCGCGCTCGCGGCTGGCTCGGCGGTGGACGCGGCGAGCGTGGGGGCGCTGGTCCTGGCCGCCGTGACCTGGGGGTTGGGGTCGGTGCTCCAGCGCCGCCATGCGGTAAGCGTGCCGCCGCTCGTGAGCGCCGGCTACCAGCTGCTGTTCGGCGCCGCGGGCCTGGCCGCGGCCGCGCTGCTGGCGCACGAGCCGCTCCCCACGCCGACGCCCGAGGCCTGGGCCGCCTGGGGCTACCTGGTGCTGGCCGGCTCACTGCTCGGCTTCACGTCGTACGTGCAGGTGCTGCACTTGCTGCCGACGAGCCTCGCCATGACGTACGCTTACGTCAATCCGGCCATTGCCGTGCTCCTGGGCGCGCTGATTCTCGGTGAGGCGATCACGCCCACCATGCTCGGCGGCATGGCGCTGGTGCTGGCTGGCGTGGCCGGCGTGTTCCACGACCGTTATCGTGAGGCGTTGCGCGAGTAGGCGCCCGGGACAGAGTGGGTTCCATCGGCCGGCGGCCTAGCGGCCGCGCAGGAGCCGCTCGCGGTCGAAGATCTGCATGCCGAGCCAGACCAGGCCCGCGTCTACCAGGAGGAAGAAGAGGGCGATGAACTGGAGGGCGCGCGGCGTGAACAGGAACAGCACGACGGTTTGGGGCACGAGCAGCAGGATGATCGGCAGGGCGACGAGGCCGTTGAGCTGGTAGGCCGAGCGGTAGGTCGCCACGCGGGTCGAGATCAGCGCCGCGATCGCCGCCGCCAGCAGCGCCATCAGCGGCACCACCACCAGCGCCGAGAACAGCCAGTCTGGGTCGGCGAAGACGTACTTTGGGAAGTACACGCCCGAGCCCCCCATGACCAGCACGCCGAACAGGGCCATGCCCACCCACGTCCCGACGACGGCCGGCACGACGGCCGTGCAGAGCTTGGCCACGAAGAGCTGCACGTCGCTGATGGGCGTCGCCAGCAGCGGCTCCAGCGTGTTGCGCTCCTTCTCACCGACGAAGCTGTCCGCGGCGATCGTGCTGGTGAGCGCCACGGGCGTGACCCAGAACAGTGGGATCATCAGCGCCTTCAGGATGACGCGGATCATCGTGTCCTGGTCGTGTACGTCCAGGTACACGAGCACCCGGAGCTGGCTCTCGGGCACCTGATCGAGCAGGGCGCCGCCAACGGCCTGGCCCAGGAAGTTGGCCGGCCCGCGGCTGGAGCCGACGATGGCCATCGCGGCGATAAGGGCGATCAGCGCGGGCAGCGCGATCATCGGCATCAGCAGGTTGAAGTCCCGCAAGACCTCGCGAATCTCGCGCCGAGTGACGGCGAAGGCTAAGCTCATCAGTCCCCAACGTCCCGTACAAATGCCAGATACACGTCTTCGAGCTGCACGTCCTCGGCCTCCAGGGTGACGATCTCGCCCCCTTGGGCCACGAGCTGGGCGATGACCCGCGGGTTCACCCGCTCGGGATAACTCGTCTTGAAGTAGATGCGGCCGTTGACCGGCTCCACGTGTTCGACGCCGTCCACGGCGCGCAGCGTGTCGACGAGCGCCGGCCGCGACTCGCGCAGGCGCAGGATCATGCGCTGGCCAATGGTCGCCTTCAGCTCGGCGGGCGTGCCCTCTGCGATCTGCCGGCCGCCGCGCACGATGCTCAGCCGCCGGCAGAGCCGCTCCGCCTCGGCCAGGTTGTGGGTACACAGCAGCACGGTCACCCGGCGCTCCTCCGCCAGGTATTGCAGGTAGTCGCGGATCGTCCTGGCCGACTCCGGGTCGAGCGCGGCGGTGGGCTCGTCGAAGAAGACGACCCGCGGCTCGTGCAGGAGCGCCCGCGCGATGGCCACCTTCTGCTTCATGCCCTTCGAGAAGCCGCGCAGCCGCTCGTGGCGGACCTCCCACAGGCCCACCAGCCGCAGCAGCTCCTCGGCGCGTGCGCGGCGGGCCGCGGTGGGCAGCGCGTACATCTCGCCGAAGAAGTCGAGGTACTCCCAGGCCGACAGCCGCTCGTACAGCCCGGGCACCTCGGTGAGGATTCCCACGCGAGCGCGCACCTCGCGCGCCTGAGAGAGAATGTCGTAGCCCGCCACGCGGCCCGTGCCGGCGGTCGGCTGCAGCAGGCAGGCGAGGATGCGCACGGTCGTCGTCTTGCCGGCGCCGTTGCGGCCGAGCAGCCCGTAGATCTCCCCCTCCTCGACGGCGAAGGTGATGCTCTGGAGCGCCTGGCGCTGGCCGAACTGCTTCGCCAGCCCCTTCGCCTCGATCATCAGCGCGCCTCCGCAGGGCGCAGGCGGCGCAGCACGGCGGTCAGCCGGTCGTAGTCGTCGCGGAGCAGCACCGCCAGCTCGCGCCCCACGCGCAGCAGGAAGGCTTCGCCTGCCGCGCCGCCGCGCGCGGCGGCGGCCGCCCGCACGCAGGCCGCCGTTAGCTCGTCCGCCAGGGCCGGCGAGGTCGCCAGCAGCGCGCGCAGGAAGTCTAGCCGCTCGGTGAAGGCGACGACCTCGGCCGGCGAGCAGGCGTACACCGAGTAGTGCAGCGGCGGCGGGAGCGGCGGCAGGTGCTGGAAGACCCGTCTGCCCGCGCTCTTACTCGAGCCTGCCAGGGAAGTGGTGCAGAAGCCGACGAGGATCGCGCGGAACTCGGTGCGGAGCACATGCTCCAGGTCGGGATTCTCGCGGTAGATCGCCGCGTCGACGACGCCCTCGCGGCCACGCGCGATCGGCCGGCCGCCCGCCTCCAGGCTGGCCGTGTGCGTCTCGGCGACCACCGCGTACAGCTCGGTGGGCTGTGCGTGCCCCGCCCCGCCCTCCCATCCTGTGGGGAGAGTATCGCCCGCCTGCCCCTCCAATGCTGGGGGGCGCTCGGCGTCGGCGGGGACAACCGGCACGCGCACCAGGCTGCCGAAGGCCGGCGCCTCGTGGAGGCGCACGCTCTGGGCGACCAGGTCGCAGCTCGACGCCTCGACGATCTCGCCGACGCGGAGGGCGGGACCTACCCCTTGGACCGGGGGGGTGGGGGTGTCCCCCAAGATCGTCATTCTCTACACCGCCCGCGCGAGCTTGCTCGCCTGCTTCTCCGAAGGGTGGTCGGGCAGGCCGCGGGCGACCAGCGCACGTGCCACCAGCTCCTCGAAGCGCTGCCGCTCCACGCCGCCGATCACCGCCTGCTCGTGCGCGCGCGCCAGCGCGACGGGGTACCCCTGGCCGCGCCGGCACTGGTCAACCACGACGGCCTGCACGCGCGCTACCAGCTCCGGCCGCTCGGCCGCCCACACTGGCAGCTCGACGCGGGCGATCTCACGCCCCACGTTCACGTAGAAGAAGCGCGGCAGCAGCTCCGGCGGGTAGTGCTGCGCCAGCGTCCGCGACTCGAACAGGGGCGAGCGCTCGCCGGGCGCCAGATCGGGGAACAGCAGCCGGTCGGCCAGCCCCTCCAGCGCGCAGTCGGCGCGGTTGGTGCCGCGCCCAGCGCACCAGGCGCACGCCTGCTGATGACGCGGATCGAGCCGTAGCAGGCCGACTACGTCGGCGCCCCGCGGGCGGCTAATGTACGCTGCCACCGGTACGTCGAGCGCTCGCAGCTCCTCCAGCGCGGCCTTGAACTGCCCGACGAAGTAGTCGCGCACGAACCCCTCGGGCCCTTCCCAGTAGTTGCCCAGCAACAGCAGCCCGTCGCTGAGGGCTACGCGCTCGGGGATCGGGGCGAGGGGGTGGGGGGTAGAGAAACCGTTCTCGTCGCCTATATTTCCCCTATCCCCTATCCCCCAGTCCCTATCCCCTGCGGCGCACAGCGCGGCCAGGCGCTGCATCTCGGCGACGGCGCGCTTGGCGCCGAGGCGGCTGCCCTGGATGGGCGCCTGCTGGTTGCCGTGGCGCACGTAGAGGTCTTCGGGTCGGTAGTACAGCTCTGGCGCGCTGCCCAGCGCGGCGTGAGGGGTAGCCCCGTACTCGATCACGGCCCAGCCGAGGTTCAGCACGTAGCACAGCGCCGGGCCGTGGCGGTCGGGCTCGATGTCCGAGCCATCGGTGGCGAGCACCTGATAGCCGTCCGGCAAGTCGGCGGCGCCGACGCGGGTCGTTAGCTCCTCGACGGGCACGGCGGCGCCGCGCTTCGCCGCGGCCGCCTCCGCGAGCCTGGCGCGGTCGGCCGTCGCGAGCAGGTCGCGCGCGGCCGCGATGCGCGCGTCGAGCAGCCCGCGGCTGGCGACCAGATGGTCGCCCATCGCGCGAATCTCGGCGCTCAGCCGGCCTAGGTCGAGGGTCAACCTAACTCCCCCGGCCCCCCTTCCCTCCGCAGATAAGGGGGGAGTTTTCCGAATGCGGCGTCCTGCTCCGGCCTTGCTTCGCGGGGTGACGAGAGCCCGTTGAGCGCCGCGGCCTGCTCCCCCTGCCTTTCGAGGAGCGAGGGGCGTTCACTACCGGCAGCGGCCTGCTCCCCCTTCCTGCGAAGGGAAGGGGGCTGGGGGGTTAGGTTCTTCAGCCCGCCGTCGCGCACGAATGCCTCGAAGGCGTCGAGGGTGGGAAACACGGCCCGGGCGAGCAGATTGATGACCCAGTTCTCGCGCATCGGCGTGATGACGACGACGGGGCGGCCGTGGTGGTAGGCCTCCCACATCTCGATGGCCGTCCCGAGGCTGGCCTGGGGCAGATAGGCGATGACGAGGTCCGCCTGGCTGGCCGTCTCGACTAGCTCGAAGAACGCCTGGCGCTGCTGCTCGGGCGCATAGCCCACACCGGCAGGGTGCATCTCGATCGGGCAGCACGTCTCGGCATCCGGCAGGTAGGTACGGAAGATGGCTTTCAGCCGCTCGCGGTAGGACTGGTCGTGTAGCTCGAGCCCCTGATACGAGCCCTGGATGATGCCTGCCAGAAAGACGCGCATGTGCTGCTATCCCCTGCTGGTTCAACGCACAGCACGCCCATACGCCGATCGCGGTGCTGCGCAAATACTGTACCACGCCGCCCGGAAGCCGGACTATTTCCTGCCTGGCTCAACCGCGTCATAGTACCTGTGCAGACCGCTGGACGCTGGGCGGAGGCGGGCGCGCGCGACGATGCGGGCGCGCGGAAGATGTGAGCGTGCGAGGACATGCCGGCGCAAGACGAGGGATGGCGCGCGGCGAGGCCAGGGCGCAGCAAGCAACGCCCCTGAGACGGTGCACCGCACGCCTCGCGAGGCGTGCGATGCACCATCAGACCAGAGGGCGCTCGCCGGCGCCATCGCGTCTGCGTTAACGCGGTGTAGGGGCGCCGCTTGCTGCGCCCTGCGGTTGCTACACCGGCTCCGGCACCGCCATGTTGTACAGGCGCAGCACGTTGTCGCAGACCAGCTTCTTGCGCACGTCGGCTGGCAGGCGGCCCAGGTCGCGCTCGACCACCTTGCGGGAGTTCGGCCAGGTCGAGTTCGGGTGGGGGAAGTCGTTCGACCACATGTAGTTGTCGGGGTTCACCCATGCCAGGTTGTGGCCGCCCACCGCGTCGTTGAAGAAGGTCGCGTAGACCTGGCGGGCGAAGAACTCGCTGGGGTCCTTGTCGATCGGCGGCGGGTTCTCCTTGCGGAAGCGGCGGTAGTAGTAGTCCCACTGCTGCAAGACGAACGGGATCCAGCCGATCTCGTTCTCGACGACCACCAGCTTCAGCCCGGGATAGCGGTCCAGAATGCCGTAGAAGATGAAGTCGAACAGCGCATCCATCGCTTCGAGCAGCTTCAGGTTCACGCTCTCGCGGTACGAGGCCGTTGACTTCGGCTTGCGGTCCTTGACGTAGCCGTGGCCGGTGAGGATGTGCAGGCTGATGGGGGCGTCGAGGTCCTGGGCGGCGGCCCAGAAGCGGTCGTAGTGGTCGGAGTGGAACGGCAGGTCGGGGTGCGGCGCCTGCCAGATGAGGGCGCCGTTCAGGCCCGCCTTCTTGCAGCGCTCCAGCTCCTGCACGGCGTGGTCGATGTTGTACATCGAGATGCAGGGCACGCCGACCAGCCGGTCGAGGTTCACCTGGCAGTAGTCGATTAGCCAGTCGTTGTAGACGCGGAAGCAGGCCTCTTGGAGCGCCGCGTCGTCCTGCGAGAACAGGCTGAGGCCCGACGTCGGGTAGAGTACCTCGGCGCTCACGCCGTCGGTCGCCATCTCCTTGATGCGCGCGTGCGGGTCATGGCCCCCCGGGTGCGCCTGGAAGCCCTCGCCGAGCTTCGGGGGCGGGAATTTCGGCGCCGCGTCGCCGAACTTGCTCGCGAGCGCGTTGCTCCAGAGGTCGTGCGGCTCCATCACGTGGGAGTCCGCCGAGATCAGTAGCTCCGCCGTGCGGTCCGCGGTGGCCGTGCTCTGCAGAGTGGTGGGGGTGCTCACGACGATCTCCCTTCGCCTCCGGCGGGTACGGGGGTGCAGGGGCACTCCCCTGCCGGGGGGATTGGGGGGTGTCCCCCCAAGCTTCACCTCAGTGAAACCTAATATAGCACGCGCTCGTCGCCGACGCGGCGCGTCACCCGCGCCTGATCGAGGTGCTCCAGCAGCGCCAGCGCGTAGCGGCGGCTGGTCTGGAAGCGGTCGCGGTAGCCGGCCACGGTGATGGCGCCCTCCGCGGCGATCATCGCCCGCACGGCCGCCACCAGCTCGTCGTACGTCTCCCGCAGGTAGACCACGTCGGCGGCGACCTCGACCAGGTCGCCGCGGTCGAGCAGCGCCTGGACCACCTCGGGTGAGAGGCCGACGGCGCTCTCCAGCTCGGCACGCGCCGGGGGCGACGCGCCCGCCGCGGCCAGCCGCTCGCGCAGCGTCGCCACGCGCCGCTCCTGCTCGGCGGTGAGCACCACCTGGTGGCTCGGCAGGCGCACCAGCACCGGGCCCTCCTCGACCACCTGGCCGCGGGCCAGCAGCAGCGCAAGCACGCGGTTGAACAGTCGCGCGTCCAGCCCCAGCCGCGTACGCAGCTCCTCGCGCGACATGCCGCGGCGCAGCGGGTACTCCTGGTGATAGGCGGCCAGCACGCGCTCGACCTGGCCCACCAGCCGCTCCCAGCCGGCCGCCGATACCAGCACCGTCTGGCCCGACAGCTTCACGCTCCCCCGGCTCCCCGGTGCTGGGAGGGGCGTGCCGTCCGGTCGGCTCCCGTTTCCGTCCTGCTCCCCCGCGCCGTTGGGAGGGCTAGAGGGGACGGCTGCCGCGCTCGCGTCGATGACCACCACGCGGCCCTCACTCACGAGGCGCGCGACGACCTCCTGCACCTCTTGCGCCGCCAGCGCGCAGCGCTTCTGGAGCGTGGCGAAGTCGGCCGGCTCGCGACTCTGGAGCTGCTCCAGCACGATCTCCTCGGGCGTGCCGCGCTCCAGCACCTCCAGCGTCTCCAGCACCTGCTCTTGGAAGCGGCGGTGGCGGCGCGGGTGCGTCTCCACGAGCGTGCCGCCGCCCACGGTGAGGCTGGGCGAGGGCAGGCGCACGATGAACAGGTCGTCCTTCACGACGGCCACCGGCTGGTCGAGGCGCAGCTGCGCCCAGCCGCTCTCGCCCGGGGGCAGCTCCTGGTGGTCGAGCAGCCCCACGCGCGCCATCGTCTCCACGGCGCCGGTGTGGAAGGTGACGAGCGCGTTGTGCGGCAGCGGCTTCGGCGCTTCGGGCACGAGTCGCAGCCGCACGTCCACGGTCCGCGTCGGCCGCAGCCAGCCCGGCGCCGTCAGCACGTCGCCGCGCTGCAAGTCCTCCGTCCCCAGGCCCGACACGTTCACTGCCACGCGCGTGCCGGCGGGCACCACCTCGGCCTTCTTCTTGTGCGTCTGCAAGCCGCGGATGCGGCCCCGCTTGCCGCTCGGCTGGATCTCGACCTCCTGGCCGAGGCGCAGCTCGCCGTGTACCAGGGTGCCGGTCACCACGGTGCCGAAGCCGGCGATGGTGAACACGCGGTCGATGGGCAGCCGCGGCCAGCCGGTGTTCGGCTTGGCGGGCGCCTGGTCGAGCAGGCGGTCGAGCGTGGCGAGCAGATCGTCCAGGCCCTGGCGGGTCATCGCCGAGACGGGGATCAGCGGCGCGCCGGCCAGGCTGGTCGGCGCCAGCGTCTCCTCCACCTCGGCCTGTACCAGCTCCAGCCAGTCCTGGTCCACCAGGTCGCACTTCGTGAGCGCGACCACGCCGGTCCGCACGCCCAGCAGGTCGAGGATCGCCAGGTGCTCGCGCGTCTGCGGCATGATGCTCTCGTCGGCGGCCACCACGAGCAGGGCCACGTCGATGCCGCCGATGCCGGCGAGCATGTTCTTGATGAAGCGCTCGTGGCCCGGCACGTCGACGATGCTCACCTCCTGGCCGCTGGGCAGGGTGAGCCAGGCGAAGCCGAGGTCGATCGTCATGCCCCGCTCCTTCTCCTCCTGGAGCCGGTCGGGGTCGATGCCGGTGAGCGCCTTGATCAGCGTCGACTTGCCGTGGTCGACGTGGCCGGCGGTGCCGATGACGCGCAAGCGGTCTCCTCCGCGCGGGAGCGATAGCAGGCGGGCGCGGCGCGACTCTCGCCGGGATTGTAGCAAAGCCACGCGGGCGGGACGGCCGGTGCCCCAACCTAGCGATGCTGTACGCCCTAGCCCTCCGCGCGGTCGAGCGCGCGCGACGCCTGGTAGAGATCGCAGGCCATCTGCAGGTTCAGCCAGAACTCCGGCGACGTGCCGAGCAAGCGCGCCAGGCGCAGTGCGGTGTCCGCCGTAACACCCCGCTTGCCGCGGACGATCTCGTTGAGGCGGTTCAATGGGATTCCCATCCGACGGGCGGTCTCGACCTGACTCATACCAAGCGGCTTGAGAAACTCCTCGAGCAGAATTTCTCCGGGCGGCGTGGGCGGTCGGTGTGTGGGGATCATCGAGGCGCTCCTTAGTGGTAATCCTCGCATAAAACCTCGAAAGCGTTGCCGCTTTCGAAGCGGAAAGTGATCCGGTACTGGTTGTTGACTCTAATGCTGTACCTTCCGGAGCGGTCGCCTCTGAGCGGCTCCAGTCTGTTGCCGGGTGGGATTTGCAGATCGCTGAGCACGCGTGCCGCATGTACCATGTCCAGCTTCCTCCGAATGATCGGCCACAGAAGCCGTGGGAGCCGGCGCGCGAGGCGGGTGTCCCGGCCGTTGAAAACGGCCTCGGTGGCAGCATCGCCGAACGATTGAATCACGGCAATTTATACATGCTTGGTGGTGAGGCATCGAAGAAGGCTGGCTAGGCTCAGCTCTCCTCGCGCGTGATTGCTATGGGGCGCTTGGCAGAACGCGCGCCGTCTGCCACAATGGGCCTGGCTGGGCCGGGCCGGAGCGATCGCGAGGGAGAGCGCGCAATGCAGCGACCGTCCGCGCCGCTGCCGAACGACGAGCTGCTGCGCTTCCTGGCGCGGCAGCCGTTGTTCGCCGACCTGCCGCCCGCCGACCTCGCCCCGCTCGCCGCCGTCGTGCGGCGCCGCCATTACGCGCGCGGCGCCGTCATCTTCACCCAGGGGGACCTCGGCAGCGTTGCCTTCATCGTGCGGAGCGGCCGTGTCGAGATCGTGGTCGAGTCGGCCGATGGCCGCGACCTGGTGCTCTACGAGGTCGGCCCCGGCGACCACTTCGGCGAGATGGCGCTGCTCGAGGGCCGGCCGCGCTCAGCCTCGGCCGTCTGTACCGAGGCGAGCGAGCTGCTGGCCATCACGCGCGACGACCTGCTGGCCGAGCTGGAGCGACACCCCAGCATCATGCTGCGGATGCTGCAGGCGATGAGCCGCCGCCTGCGCCTGACGGATCGGCGCCTGGCCGGCCTCGCGTTTCACGACGCCGCCATCCGGCTGGCGGAGACGCTATGGCGTGTCAGCCGGACCGACGGCGCGCTGCGGGTGGCGCGCATCCACCAGGACGACCTGGCCGCGCGGGTGGGCGTGAGCCGCCAGACGGTGAACCGCGTGCTGGGCGAGTGGCGTCGCCGCGGCCTGGTGAGCGTGGCGCGCGGCGAGATCCGCCTGCCCGACCCGGAGCGCTTCGCCGCCTGGCGGGCCGAGATGGCGGCCGATGGCGAATAGTGTGCCGCCGCTTCCTGCCGATGCCCGGCACCGCCCGCCGTCGATCGCCGGCGGGAGCGAGGCCGAGTCGGAGGTGTGGGTGCGGCCGCTCGCGCCGGGCGACCTGCCGGCGCTGCTCGCGCTCATCGACGCGCTGGCCGATTACGAGCACCTGCCGCGCCCCGACGCCGCCGCCCGCGCGCGCTTGGCCCGCGACGCCACGGCCGCGCCGCCGCGCTTCCAAGCCCTGCTCGCCGAGCTAGGGGGCCGGGTGGTCGGGTACGCGCTCTACTTCGAGACCTACTCGACGTTCCTGGCGCTGCCCACCCTCTACCTCGAAGACCTATTCGTGCTGCCCGAGGCCCGCCGCCACGGGGCGGGTAGCGCGCTGTTCCGTGCCTGCGCCCGAGAGGCCGTGCAGCGCGGCTGCGGCCGCATGGAGTGGCAGGTGCTCACCTGGAACCAGTTGGCCCTCGACTTCTACGCCCGCTTCGCCGCCGCGCCGCTCGACGACTGGCGCCCCCACCGCCTCACTGGCCCCGCCCTCCACCGGGCCGCCACCCCCTCCCTATCAGCGGTCGAGGAGCCCGAAGCGCCTGGCTGCTAGCGACCAACACCGGAGCGTGCGATCAAACGCTTAGTCCACGTTCGGGCTGGACCGGAACCCTGACCCCCAACCTGGGCCGATCTGCTGCAAGGCCTGGAAGAGTACCGTCAGTTGGCCGACTCTCTAACTGGAGAAGAGTGCTTCATAGGGGAGGAATTACCATGTTCTGTTCAGTCTGCGGCGCCCAAGCGGCCGGAGCGACCGGGAGTTGCCCAAGCTGTGGCGCTTCGCTTGGGCAGTCAGGTCCAGCCGGCATCGCGCCTGCCTCTCCCCAGGTCATGGTTGTGAAGTCCGGCAAGAGCGCCGGCTTGGCCGCTGTCCTGTCCTTCTTCTGGTGTGGCCTTGGACAGATCTACAATGGCCAGATTGGCAAAGGCGTGGTATTGCTGATCGCATACGTCATCTCGATATTGCTTATGTTCGCGCTGATAGGTTTCATCACGACCCCGATCCTCTGGGTCTACGGAATGGTCGATTCCTACCGCACCGCAGACCGCCTCAATCGAGCGGCCGGGCTCGCCTGACCGCCGTTACCGGTCGGGCTGCTGCCTGAGGCGCCGCCGCCCCTCACGCCGCGACTGCTGGTCGCAAGCCTCGCTTAGCCCGCGGCGAACGCGACGCTCTGCGCGGCGGGGCCGCGATACTGCGAGCTGCCGAAGGCCAGGATCAGGAAGAAGATCGGCGCCAGGAAGATGAGGCCGAGCGTGAAGCCAATGCCGTGTCCGAAGGAGGTCGACAGGTCGTTGAGCAGGATGATCCCGATGATGATGTTCAGGAGCGGGATCAGCAAGAGCAGCAGCCACCACCAAGGCCGGCCGACCATCCAGATCATCTGGAGCGTGTTGTAGACCGGGATGATCGCGGCCCAGCCGGGGCGCCCCGCTTTCGTGAAGATTACCCACTGCGCGGCGATGAACAGGATGGCGATGAGCAGGGAGAGCAGCGACCAGGCGGAACTCGTGCCGCTAGACTGCTGCTGGGCCAGTGCCACCATCGCGACCGTCATCATCGACTCCTAACGCGCGCTCTGGGCCTCCAGCCCGATTACTGAAACGGCTGCTCGGTGGTTGGGGTCAACCCGACAGAAGACCCAGCCGCCCCCGTCACGCCAAGACTGGCACTGCGCCGGTCTGCGCGTCCAGCTTGCGGTACACGTAAGCGATCGCCACTATCGTGATCGGGACGGTGACGAACAAGCCGACGACGAGGGCGAGAAGGCCGAGGAGATTGAGGCCGACCAGCACGAGCGCGAGACCGAAGAGGTTCCAGCGCACGCCTTTCGTGATGGCCGCGCTGCGGCTCAGCGCCGCCATGGGCCCCAGCCCTCGGTCGACGATCACGTAGGAGAAGAACTGGAAGACGATGGCCAGCACGATTCCCGGCACGACGAAGAAGACCAGGCCGATCCCCACCATCAGGCTGAAGAGGATCGAGGCTAGTAGGTAGCTGAGGTATACCGGCCCGCCCGAGAACAGGTCGGCCAGACCAGGGCTCCGACGGTCGCAGAACTCCAGGGAGATCTTGGTGATTCCGATGCTGATGAACAGGTTCAGTAGGAAGCCGACCAGGTTCATCAGCGCGGCAGCGCTCTGAGAACCAGACCGGTTCCCGATGAACTGCGGCACGCCGTCGACCAGCGCCGCGATCACCAGTAGGCCCACGAAGTACGGGAAGTTGCTCTTCGTCGTCTCCCACCCGAAGCTGAGGGCCTCGCCGATAGAGAACGCTTTCGTCGACACCGACATCTTGCCACCCCTAGCTGCCTCGCACGCCACGGCTGCCATTCACCGGGGCCGTATTAGCATGCCGGCACCAGTATAGGCGGACGGCAAGAGCGTGGCAATACGGGGCGCGTCGCAAGCGCGTTAAGAATTGGAGCGCTCCTTGGGTGCCGCGGCGGCGCTACGCGGGCAGCGGCTGGCCCTTGGTCTCGGGCGCGGCGAACGGGACGACGACCAGGCCAAGCAGGTAGATCGTACCGAGGATCGCCGCCGCGCTGCTGATGCCGCCCAGGTTGGCGATTAGCCAGCCCGCAATCAGCGGTCCCGCCGCTGCCAGGTAGCGCGAGCTGTCGAACACCAGCGAGATGGCCGAGCCGCGCACCGCCGTCGGGAACACCTCGGGCAGGTAGGTGGGCATCCAGGAGAACTGCCCTGACGTGAAGAAGCCGTTGACCGCGGCCGCCACCAGGAACAGCCCCGGATCGCGCACGAACAGGAACAGCCCCCAGACGATCAGCACGGCGCCCAGATAGTAAAGGAAGATCGACTTCTTGCGGCCGATGGCGTCGGCCAGGAAGCCAAATGCGGCGTAGCCCAGAATGCCGCCCACGTTGTAGATCAGTCCCGTGACCGCGGCCGCGTGCTGGGGGTCCTCGCCGCGCTGGCCGGCGAGCTGGGCCGCGAACGGCGGGATCCACGTCGAAGTGGCCCACCAACCTACCACGCTGGCGAGCGACATGAGCAGCAGCAGGACCAGCCGGCGCCGCAGCTCGGGCGCGGCGAAGACGTGGAACATCGTGAACTGCAGCAGCCCGCGGTCCTCGGCCTGCAGCGCCTCGCCGCGGGCCGCGCGCTCACGGGCGGCGCGGCGGCGGGCGTCGGCCGCGACCCAGACCTCGGGGTTCTCGATCCCGCGCCGGATGTAGAGCAGCACCAGCGCCGGCGCGATGCCGAACAGGAACATCAGGCGCCACGATGCCGGGCCCATGGGCCCGACGACCAGCCACAGCCCCGACGCGAGGAGGAAGCCGAAGCCGAAGGCGGTGTTCAGCATCCCCGCCGCGCGGCCCCGCACCGCGGGCGCCCACTGCTCGGCGACGATCGCCGTGCCCGGCCCCCACTCGGCGCCCAAGCCCAGTCCCGTCAGGAAGCGGAAGACCAGCAGCATCCAATACGCCTGCGAGAAGGCGGTCAGGCCGGTGAATACCGCGTAGCACAGGATCGAGAGCATCAGCGTGCGCTTGCGGCCGAGGTAGTCGGCGAGGATGCCGGCGAGCACGCCGCCCGTCGCCCAGCCGACGAGCGTGGCGGCGAGCAGCCCGCCGATGTAGACGGGGGCCTGCGCGAGCTGGTCGGCGGGCAGGAGATCGCGCATGGCGACGCCGGCCACCAGGACGAGCGCATACGTCTCGTAGCCGTCGAACATCCAGCCGAGCCAGGCCACGAAGAGCGCCCGCCACGCCGCGCCGCTGGCCCCCGACGCTTGTGCCGCGCCTTTGCGCGCTATCGTCGCCATCGCTCGCTCTCCTCGTCGCGGCTTCAGCCGCCCGTGCGCCCCGCGTCTGCGTGCCGCAGTTATACCCGATGCGCGAGTTCCGCACATCAGGGCCGACGCGGCGACCTGCGCTGCCGTCCCCGGTTAGGGTGTATGGGTGGCGCAGCCAGACATGCACATCATCCCTGGCCGGGTGCTGAGCGCTTGGTTACTTGAAGTTAGTATGGCGCACGGCAGCCGTGGCGGTCTAGCGACCGCGCGACGCGGCCCCGCACGCGGGACTCGCGGCTCATCGGCGTCTCTGAAGCTGAGCACGGATGTCCCTGTGACTCCGGCCGCGACAGACGGCGGTCGCACGTTCTAGGCCCATCCGCACGTGCCGGACGCGGGTGCCGGCCTTCGCCTTCACCACCGGTAACACGAGCGCGAAGGGCTCGGATGTGGCGGCGCGGTTTGGTATGGTCGATCTGCAACGCCGATAGATCTGTGCGAGCCCAGCCCGGCATCGACTAACATGGGGCCGGGTGTCTTTGGAAGACGACCGCGCCGGGATCGCAACGGTGGACGGACACCAGGTCGCACTGCCTCCGACGATAGTCGAACAGGCGCGGGCGGGCACCGCACAGAGCGCGCAATGATCCGGAGTATCTACCGCGATAGCCAGGGCCAGACCACCGAGACGCTCACGGCCGAGGGATGGGCGAACGCCCTCAAGGATCCCGCGGGGCTGTTGTGGGTCGATATTGTGGCCGAACCGGCTGACCAAGTGCAAGCGTTGCTTACCCAGACGTTTGCGCTCCATCCCGCCATTGTCCGGCGGCTCGTGCAAACGGGCTCGCCGCCCAGGGGTAATGACCTAGGCAGCCATATCTACACCGTAGTACACAGCCTGGTAATCGGACCCAGCATGGTGGTTGGGGACGTGGCGTTCGATCCCCAGACCCAGCAACTCACCACGTATGCGCTGGACCTGATCCTAGGAAAGAATTTCCTGGTAACCTACCATCAAAGCGCCCAGGTGCCGAGCGACGGCATATGGGCGCAGCTCCACGAGGCCCCTGATGCGCTGGCCAGCGGCGCCGCCTGCTTGTTCTATCGGGTGATCGAGATCCTGATCTCTGGGTACCTCGCGGTGCTCTCCTGCCTGGGCGATACGATTGAAACGATGGAGAACTCCGTGCTCAGCCAACACCTGGCGGCCGAGCAGCAGGCGACGATCGCTATCCGGCGCGCCTTGCTGGAGCTGGGGCGGATCCTGCGGCCGCAAGCCGAGGCGCTGGACAAGCTGGCGCGGGAAGGCCGCGCCGAGGACTACGAGGAGGCGCGCGGGTACTTGCGGGAAGCGTATAGCGACATGGCGCACGCGAGCGAGCTGGTAAGCACCTTGCGCGATCGCATGGACGGGGTGATCAACGTCAACCTCGCGGTCGCGTCGAACCGGGTCAACGAGATCGTGAAGGTGCTCACCCTGTTTACCGTGCTGTTCCTGCCGATCACCTTCCTCACCGGGTTCTTCGGCATGAACTTTCCCTTCTTGCCGGTGCAGCAGCCGGTGCTCTTCGTGGGCACGCTGGCGCTCATGGTAGTGTGCCCGGTGGGGATGTGGCTCTGGTTCTGGCGGCGCGGCTGGCTGTGAGATCTACGCAGCTCTTCACTCCCTCGGCTGCGGGGAGCAGCGCCCCGACGATGGTCGTCGAAAGCCAACCGCGCGCAGTTCGTGAGCGGGCACCTGCCCGGCGGTGTGTGCCGCCCGCTGCTCACCGGGCGCCGCCCGGCTCCAGCGCGGTGCGCCCGGTCAGCGCAAGGCCGGTGGCGTCGATCTCCACGCCGAGGCCGGGAGCATCGGAGACGCGGATCGTGCCATCAGTTACGTCGATGCCGTGGGCCGGATCGCCCTGAAGGTCTTCGAACTCGGCGATCTCCGCGCCGTCGGTGATCTCGGGCTGACACGCCGCGAACGCCGCTTGCGCCGCCTCGAGCAGGCGGCTGCTCGCGGTGGCGCCGATGTGGCAGCGCGCGTTGGCCGTCGCGCAGAGCGCCGCGATCCGCTCGCTCTCGGCCAGGCTCCCCTGCTTCCACAGCTTCACGCTGATCGCGTCGGCGGCGCCCGCCTCGATCCAGTGCCGGGCGTCGGCCGCGGTCAGAACACCCTCGTCCGCCATCAGCTCCGGGGCGATGGCCTGACGCATCTGCGCCATGCCGCTCACGTCGTCCGCGCGCACGGCCTGCTCCACGAGGTACACGCCGTACTCCTCGATGCGGCGCACGAAGGCAATGGCCGCTTTGGGCGTGAAGCCATCGTTGGCGTCCACCAGGAGCTGGAACCGCGGGCCGACCGCCGCGGGGGCCTCGCGGACCGCGGCCACGTCTCGCTCCACGTCGAGCCCCACCTTGAGCTTGGCATACTGGTGGCCGCGCTCGGCTAGCGCCGCGACCGCGCGCGCCGTCTCGGCGGGCGGCTGGATGCCGACCAGGCGCATTACCGGCACCTCGCGCCGCACGAGCCCGCCGAGCAGCACGTGCGCGGGCACGCCTGGCAGCTTGCCCTGCCGATCGAGGAGGGCCTCGTCGACGGCGAACTTCACCTGGTGCGCGAGGCCAAGCGCGCTGGCGAGGCGCGGGCCGAACGCGCGGGCGCTCGGGAGCGGCTGGCCGAGCAGCAGGGGCGCCACCACGTCGTGCAGCAGCACCTGCGTGGTGGCGGCCGTCTCGCCCAGCAGCACCATGCCCGGCGCGTAGCCGTAGCCTACGGTGCCATCCTCGTGCTCCAGGCCCAGCAGCGTGGCCTCGACGCCGGTGCTGCGGCTGATGCGCGCCGTGGTGTACGCACTGGCGCGCGCCATGCGCACCCGCCAGGTGGTCAGGGCGACGATCCGTAGCGTGAGGCCACGAGCGGTGTAAGTTGCTGCCGGGCGCTCAGCCACCGCCCCGCTCCACCGCGCGCTCGTGGCTCTCCAGCCCGGGGCGGAACTTCTTCTGCAGGAAGTCCCCGATGCCCTCCTCGCGCCAGGCCCCCTGCTGGAGCAGGGTCAGCTCGCGCTCCTTGGCGAAGGCGTAGTTCATCGCCGCCTCCCAGCCCATGTCGAGCGAGTGGCGGTACGCCTCCTTGGTCGCCCGGGTGGCCAGCGGGTCCTTGGCCGCGATCTCGCGCGCCAGGCCCAGCACGTTGTCGCGCAGCTCCGCTCCTGGTACCGAGTAGTTCACGAAGCCGATGCGCGCGGCCTCCTTGCCGTCGAACGGTCGGCCGGTGAGGGCGTACAGCAGGGCGTCGCGCGGGCGAAACAGGTTGGCGAGGGCCTTCGAGACGCTGCCGCCAGGGAACAGCTTGAAGTTGATCGGGGAGCCCTCCTTTCGGGCGAGTGGCGGCGGCGTGGCGGCTGGCGCGTGGGCCGCGCCATGGTACGCCGCCGCGGCGACCAACAGCTGCTCGGCGCTCAGCGTCTTGCTGCTCGCCGCTAACTGGAGAACGCCCGCCACGGCGGCGGGGTCTCGCTGGGCCAGCGTCTCGGCCATCCGTAGCGCCTCGGGCAGCACCTGCTCTGGCTCCGCCAGGTAGGTCAGGAGGCCCATCGCATGGGCCTCGGCTCGCGCACCGACGCCAGCTCCTCGAGCGCTTGGACCCGCTGGACGACGGCCATCCGCTGGGGCTCGGGCAGGGCCGCCTCCGCGCTGGCGTGGAACTTGGCCTCGACCTCGGCCTGGCTCATGGGATGGCGGGGGTGGCCCGGCGCGTAGGGCATCTCGATCACGCGACGCGACCCATCCCGCGTCACCAGCGTGAGCGTGCAGGGGAAGCTCGCGGGGGTATAGGCGTTCAGGGCGGGGTCCGCCTCGATGCTGATGCGCTCCATCAGTGCGCGCACCGACGGCTCGAGCCAGCGCCCCTCCTCGAACTGGTGCGGCGTCAGCGCGCCGTCGAGCAGGGCGATCGCCACGAGGTAGTAGAAGCTGTGGTCGGCGGTCTCGCGACTGCGCGGCTCGCGGCGCGCGCGGTCGGCGATCTGGCCGCGGACGAAGGGTATGTCGGCCATCCGCAGCTCGATCCGCTCCACCTCGGCGAGCACGTCCGGCAGTAGGCCCCGCGCCTGGATGGCGGCCGCCACTGCCGCCTGGGCCGTGCCGATACACGGATAGGCTTTGATGCTCACGTCCAGGATACGCGCGCGGTGGCCCATGGGCGCTGCGAGAGCCGTGAGGTCTGCGTCCGGCAGCACCGTTTGCGCCCAGCCATGCGGGCCCTCCAGCACCTGGAGGGGGCCGGTGAGGCCCTCGGCTGCCAGCAGGGCGGCCAGCGTGCTGGTGTGGGCGACGATCGCGTTGGCCACCGGCTTCGCGGCCGACAACTGGCCGGTCCGAATCACCGCCAGCGCGTTGCCGTGAGCGACGCCGAGCGCCAGCGCGTGCGCCGTGCGCCGCGGGTCGAGCCGCAGCAGCCGGCTGACGATGGCGGGCGCCACCAGCGCCGACGCCGTGGTATGGTCCCAGTCGCCGGCGGCGTCGGCCAGGTCCTGGATGCGGCCGTACAGCTCGTAGCCGAGGACGATAGCCGCCAGCAGCTCGCGGCCCGTGCTGCCCTGGCGCTCGGCCAGGGCGAGGGCCACCGCCAGATTGTCGCTGGGATGGCCCCCGAACCGCGGGCCCCAGTAGAGATCATTCGAGTCGAGGAGGCGGATCAGCGCGCCGTTGGCGAGCACGGCGCCCGGCGCGCACGTGCGCCGCGGCGTCCCGACGACCGTGCATTCGGGCGTGCCTCCCAGCGCGTCGACCACGCGCAGCGTGCTCCGGGCGGTCTCTTCCGGCAGCGCGGCGAGCGCGCAGCCCAGCGAATCCAGGAGGAGCAGTTTCGCTTGACGCGCGGTATCGGGCGCCAGCGCCTCGGCATCGAACGCCTGCACCCACTGGGCAAACTGCTCGACAAGGGGCGCGTCCACCTTCCGTTCCATCGCCCTCTCCCACTTCACTGTTGCCTGCGACGGCCTCGACGGCATGATGGACGGGCTGATCGACGATCCGCGCGCCTGCCAGTTCGAGCCGGCCACCCTCCGCTGCGGCGCGGCGGCCGGCGCCGACCGCTTGACGGACGCGCAGCTGGAAGTCGTACGCAAGCTTGATACGGGGCCGGTCGATGCGGTCGCCCCCGCGGCGGTCGATGGCGGCGCAGCCACGGCGCGTCCGGCGAATCGAGGCGGGGCACCGAACGTCGCGGCCCGGCCCGGCGGTGGGCGCGGGCCGTCGCTGGCGCGCGGCCTCCCGGAGCTTGGGCGGCACGCCGCCATCCTCGGGGCCGCGATCGCGGCCTTCGCCGTCGGGCGCTGTCGGGCCCGCCGCGCGCGCCATGTGGCGGCACGGCCGGTGTAGCCGCGCGGGACGGCAAGCCGCGCCTACGCGCTGCTATACTCGCCTGGCCGGCTGCTCTGCCGGCGGGAGTGTTGCTCACGAGTGCCGCCACACCCGCGCCGGGCCTGCCACTGCCGCGCGCATTCTTCGCGCGCCCCACGCAGGCGGTCGCGCTCGACCTGCTCGGCGCGTACCTGGTCCACGAGGGGCCGCGGAGCCGGCAAGTAGCGCGGATCGTCGAGACCGAGGCCTACGTCGGCCCGCACGACGGCGCCAGCCACGCCTCGCGCGGCGGCACGCCGCGGACCGCCGTCATGTTCGGCCCGCCCGGGCACGCTTACGTCTACCTGGTGTACGGGATGCACTACCTCCTGAACGTGGTGACTGAGGCAGAGGGATACCCGGCGGCGGTGCTGCTGCGAGCGGCGGAGCCGTGCGAGGGCGTCGACGGGCCGACGACCGGGCCGGCGCGACTGTGTCGCGCACTGGACGTCGATCTCCGCTACAATCGCGCCGACCTGACGGCGCCGCCGCTCTACCTGGCCGCGGGCGAGCGCCCGGCCGGCCCCGTGGTCGCGGGGCCGCGCGTCGGCGTGGGCTACGCGGGCGGGTGGGCACTCAAGCCCTGGCGCTTCTACCTGCGCGACAGCCCGTGGGTGTCGCGGCGCCCGCGCGCCCGCGCCGCGGCGCGAGGCTAGCGGCGTGGCGGGCGATGCGCGCCCCACCCTCGCGCTCGACCTCGACGGCGTCGTCGTGCGGCCGCCGCTCGGCTGGAACGTGGCAATCAGCCGGCGGCTCGACACGCCGCCCCTCCCCGAGCCGGTGCCCACGCTGGGGCTTGAGCGCCACTGGCGGCAGCGCTACTGGCTCGCGCGGAGCGCGCTCGAATTCGCGCGCTACGCGGGCCGCCGGCCGCTGCCGGGCGTGCCGGCGGCGCTGGCCCGGCTGGCGACGGTGCGCCGGCTGGTAGTCGTCTCGGGGCGACGGTGGGTGGTGCGGCCGCTCGTGCGGCGCTGGCTGACGCGGCACGGGCTGGCCGATCTCGTGGCCGACGTCTATCTGAACGACGTGGCGCTACCGAGCGCGCAGTTCAAGCTGTGGACGCTGCGGCGCCTGGGCATCGGCGAGCACGTGGACGACGATGGGGCCACCGCCTATTACCTGGCCAGCCACAGCCCGGTCGTCGTGTACCTCTGCGACTGGCCGCGTAACCGCGGTCTCCCCTACCCGCCCGGCGTGCAGCCGGTACCGAGCCTGCTGGCGCTGGCCGACCGCTTGCAGACCGAGGCAGCCGCCGCCGCGGGCGACAGCGGTACGCCGGAGAATTGACCGGCGGGCGGCGTGCGAAGGAGCCGCAGGGGCGGCGCACACCCGCGCCGCCCCTGCGGCGAACTGACCTACATGCCCCCCGCCCGCGGCTGCCCGCAGGCGATCCCCGGGCCGGGCGGGTTGTCGCTCGCGTGGTACTGCACCCACCAGGTGCTCAGGTCCATCGGCGCGTTCACGGTGGCCGTGGCGCTGCCCTGGCCCGTGCTGTCGGCGGTGATGGTCGCCAGCGGGAAGAGGATCGGGCCGGTGCAGGCGCCGCTGTGGATGTGGCCTGCGTGGACCGAGCCGGGGGCCATCCCGCTCAGCGTGACGGTAACGGCGGTGTTGCTGCCGGTCTGCGTGAGCATCGCGTGGCCGGTGACGCCGGAATTGTTCTCCGCGGCGAGGTCGGCCATCGCCATCGTGCCGCCCTGGGCAGCCGCCGGGGCAGCCGGCGCCGCGCCCGCGGCCGCACCAGTGGTCGCCGCGCCCGCGGCGGCCTGCGCGCTGGCCGGCGCGGGGGGCGCCGCGGTTGTGCCGCTCGGCGCGGCGCCCGCGGGAGCCGTGCTCGTCGTCGGCGGCGGCGCGGTGGTCTCGGCCAGCTGCTGCACGATGATCCGGCCCTTCATCTCGGGATGGATCGTGCAGACGTAGTCGAAGGTGCCCACGACGGCGAAGACGGCCGAGAAGCTGCCGCCTGGTGGGATGCGGCCGGAGTCCCACACGCCCGCGTCGGTCACGGTGTGCGCGACGGTGCCGCGGTTCACCCAGGTAACCGTCGTCCCCACGGGGATCGTGATCTCAGCCGGCAGGAAATAGTTGTCCTGGATGGTCACGAGGGAACGCCGCTGCCTGTCGGCCGGCGCGGCTGGCGGAGGGGCGGTTGTCGGCCCCGGCGGCGTCCAGGGCGCGCCCAGTCCGCTCGGCATCCCGAAGCCCGGGAACGGGAAGCCGGGCATGCCGATGCCGCCGAACGGGCCTACCGGTGGCGCGATCGGGGGCGGCGGGGGGGGCAATATCTGGGCGTGGGCGCTGGGTACGGCCAGCGGGGCGGCGAGGGTCACGACCGCGGCGAGCGTTATCGCCAGGACCCGTCCGTAGGTGCGCGCGTGGCGCACGAACTTAGCCATAGCCATCCTCCTCCAGCGTGCGACTGGGCGTCCGGAGCGACGCCGCCAAGGGCGCGCGGCCGCAAGATGCGTACCACCGGCGCGCTCCGCGCGGTCGCGTTGGCGCCGCGCCGCCGCGGCGTCCGGCACCAGAAGGAATATGCCACGACGCGCAGGCAGCCGCCAAGAGATGGCTGGTCGGGCAATCTACCATCGATCGGCCACCGCGCGTCGCCAGGTCTGGTCGTGGCTATTCACTGGACGCGGCGGCGGCCGAAACGGTAAAATGCTGGTAACATGATTGTATGTCAGCAGTGGGCCGAAGCCAGCGCGAGGGGTGCGACCGTCTCGGTCGCGCCCCTTTTTTGTGGCCAGCACCTGGCGTCGCGCTGCCGGCCCGGCAGGAGGACGAGTCGTTGATCGAGGCTATCCAATCTCCATTCGAGGAGCTAGGGCTGGCGCCGGAGCTGCTCCGGGCCGTGGACGAGATGGGCTTCGAGGCGCCCACGGAGATCCAGGCGGGCGTGATCCCGGTCATGAGCGCGGGCCGCGACGTCATCGCCCAGGCGCAGACCGGCACCGGGAAGACCGCCGCATTCGGCATTCCGATTGTCGAGGGCATCGACGCCGAGCGCGCCGAGGTGCAGGCGCTGATCCTGGCGCCCACGCGCGAGCTGGCGCTACAGATTACCGCCGAGCTGCAGGCGCTGGCGCGCTTCCGCCCCGTGGCCGTCGCCACGCTCTACGGCGGTAGCAGCATTCGCGATCAGATTCGCGCGCTCGAGCAGGGCGCGCAGATCGTCGTCGGCACCCCCGGGCGCATTCTCGACCATCTGAGCCGTCGCACGCTGCGGCTCGACCACGTCGGCGTACTGGTGCTCGACGAGGCCGACCGCATGCTGGACATGGGCTTCATGCCCGACGTCGAGCGCATTATCCGCCGCCTGCCCCGCAACCGCCAGACGGCGCTCTTCTCCGCCACCGTGCCGACGGTCATCCGTCGTCTGGCGATGCGCTACATGCGCGATCCGGTGACCGTGGCCGTGCGGGCGGAGGAGCCGACGGTCGCCCAGGTCGAGCAGGTGTACTACGAGGTGGCCGAGCGCGACAAGTTCGCGGGGCTGCGCCACGTGCTCGACACGGAGCAGCCGCAGCAGGCCATCATCTTTTGCCACATGCAGATCGGCGTGGACCGGCTGACCCGCGCGCTGCAGCGCGCCGGCTACGACGCGGAGGCGCTGCACGGCAGCCTGAGCCAGCAGCAGCGGGAGAAGATCCTGCGCCGCTTCCGCGAGGGGAGCCTGCCGCTGCTGGTCGCCACCAACGTGGCGTCGCGCGGCCTGGACATCCCCGACGTGTCGCACGTCATCAACTATGACATCCCCGAAGACGCCGAGACGTACGTGCACCGTATTGGCCGCACGGCGCGTGCCGGCCGTGACGGCAAGGCCATCACGTTCGTGGCTGAGTGGGACATGGAGGCATGGGCCGCTATCCGCAAGCTGACCGGCGAGGCCATCCAGGAAGCGCGACTCCCGCTGTACAGCTAGCGGTCAGCCATCAGCCGAGGGCTTGAATGGTTTCATCAAGGCTATGCGCCCGCGGCGCCCACCGTGCGCTAGAATCCTCACAGCAGCCGCGGGCTGATCGCTGATAGCTGATCGCTGACCGCTACCGGAGGCTGGCATGGCGACGTACACGATGATCTCGGTCGAGGAGGCCGCCGCCACCATCCTGGCGCACGTCGCGCCGCTCGGCACCGAGCGCCTGCCGGCGAGCGCCGCCTACGGGCGCGTGCTGGCGCGCGAGATTCGCGCCGCCGAGCCGATGCCGCCCTTCAACGCCTCGACGATGGACGGCTATGCCGTGCTGGCCGACGACGCTAGCCCCCGGCGGCGCGTGCTCGGCATCGTCACCGCAGGGCGGCCCCTGGACGAGCCCGTCGTGCCCGGTACGGCGATCCGGATCATGACGGGCGCGCCCCTGCCGCCCGGCGCCGACGCGGTCATCATGCAAGAGCTGACCCGCGAGGACGACGGTTACGTCATTCTCGAGCGCGGCGCGCGGCGCGGGGAGAGCGTGAACCCGCGCGGCCAGGACATCGCCGAGGGCCAGGTCGTGCTAACGCCGGGCACGGCGCTCGGCGCCGCCGAGCTAGGGTTGCTCGCCGCGCTCGGGGTGGGCGAGGTCGAGGTGTACCGGCGGCCGCGCGTGGCGGTGCTCTCGACGGGCGACGAGATCGTCGAGGCCGACCAGCCCGTCCCCTACGGCGCCATCCGCGACAGCAACCGGCCTTCCTTGATGGCGGCGATCCGCGAGGCCGGCGGCGAGCCTAGCTCGCTCGGCATCGCCCGCGACGACGAGGCGCTGCAGCGGCGGCTGGTGCGCCAGGGGCTGGATGAGGCCGACGTGCTGGTGACCTCGGGCGGCGTGTCGGTGGGCACACGCGACCTCATCAAGCCGCTGCTCGAAGAGGTAGGCACGGTCTACTTCGGCTCGGTGGCGCTCAAGCCTGGCAAGCCGCTGACGTTCGCCAAGGTCGGCGAGAAGACCGCGTTCGGGCTGCCGGGCAATCCGGTGTCGTCGCTGGTGAGCTTCGAGGTGTTCGTGCGGCCGGCACTGCGGAAGCTGCAAGGCTTCGCGCGGCTGCACCGCCCGACGGTCGAGGTGTCGCTCGGCCACGACGTGCGCCAGACGCCCGACCGCACCGAGTACCAGCGGGCGACAGTGGTGTGGCGGCCCGACGGGCTCTACGCGCGGACGACGGGCCTGCAGTCGTCGAGCCGCCTGCTGTCGATGGTCGGCGCGAACGCCCTGCTGCACATCCCGCGTGGCGAGGGCACGCTGGCAGCGGGCACGCGCGTGCAGGCGCTGCTCATTGGCGAGCTGGTAACGGAGTAAGCATGGCCGCGCACGAGGTGGTGCGCCTGACCAGTCTCAGTCACGGCGCGGGGTGAGCGTGCAAGCTCAGCCCGACTGAGCTGGCGCAGGTACTGCGCTCCCTCCCCCCGGTGATCGATCCCGACGCGCTGGTCGGCGCCGCAGAGGCCGACGACGCGGCGGTGTACCGGCTGTCCGCCGACCAGGCGCTGGTGGCGACGGTCGACTACATCACGCCCGTCGTGGACGACCCGTACACGTTCGGCCAGATCGCCGCCGCCAACTCGCTGAGCGACGTGTACGCAATGGGCGCGCGGCCGATCTTCGCGCTGAACGTCGTCGGCTTCCCGCGCGAGACGCTGCCGCTCGACCTGCTGGCACGAATCCTGGAGGGCGGGGCGGCGAAGGTCGCCGAAGCCGGGATCGGCGTGCTCGGCGGCCATAGCGTGGACGATCCCGAGCCGAAATACGGGCTGGTGGCGCTCGGCCTGGCCCACCCAGACCGCATCGTCAAGAACGGCGGCGCGCGACCCGGCGACCGGCTGTTCCTCACCAAGCCGCTCGGCATGGGCGTTATCACGACGGCGATCAAGCGCGACGCCGCGCCGCCCGCGACGGTCGCGGAGGCGCTTGCCGTGATGAGCACGCTCAACCGGGCCGCCGCCGAGGCGATGATGGCGGTCGGGCCGCGCGCGGCCACCGACATCACCGGCTTCGGGCTGCTCGGCCACTTGCTGGAGATGCTGGACGCCAGCGCCGCGGGCGCCACGCTACAGCTCGACCAGGTGCCGGTCGTGGACGGCGTGTGGGACCTGCTCCGCGCCGGCATCTACCCCGGCGGCAGCCGCCGCAACCTGGAGCACGTCGATCCGCGCGTCGACTGGGGCGACCTCGACGACGCCGAGCGGCTCCTGCTGGCCGACGCGCAGACCTCCGGCGGGCTGCTGATCGCCGTGGCGGCCGAGCGCGCCGACGTGCTGCGCGACGAGCTGCTCGCGCGGGGCACGCTGGCCGCCGAGATCGGCGCCGTCACCGACGAGTCGGGCCGCGTGCGCGTGACGCGCGGGTAAGCTAGCCGCCTCCCGCCCGTCCTCCTTAGCGCCGCCGTGGCGATGGCACGCGCTGCCCGCTAGCGCACGGCCGGGTGGCGGCTCTTGCTCTGGTGGCCGGGGCCGTGGCGGATCACGACGAGGCCGCCGAGCACGGCGGCGAGCGCCGCGCCCACCGCGCGCTGCCAGCCCGCCGGCTGGTCCGCGGCCGGCGCCTGCCAGCCGTCACGCTGGCTGCGGTCTCGCTGGGGGACGGGCGTGCGCTGGCTCGACCGGGACTCGACCCCCTGTCGCCCTTGGGTCCCTTGCTGTCCATCCGTCTCGGCGACGGCCTCGGCCGCGCGCGCTCGCTGCTGCGCGGGGCCGGGCGCCGGGCGCGTCGGCTCCTTCTGGTCCTTGCCCGTCGCGTGCCCCACGCCCACCTGGGGCGCGAACTTCGGCGTCGGCTGCACGCCCGGCTCGGCCATCACCTCGAGCTGCTCCTCAGGCTCGATGTGCCGCCGGTCCTTGGCGATCGCGTAGGCCAGCTCCGCCCCGACCAGGATGAGGATGCTGGCAACGTAGAGCCAGAACAGCAGCGCCATCATCGCGCCGATCGGCCCGTAGCCGCTGATCATGTCCGTGCGGGCGAGATAGAGGGCGATGACGCGCCGCGTGACCTCCCACGCGATAGCGGTCAGCACCGCGGCGGGCCAGATGTCGGCGAACTGGACCTTGCGGCGCGGCGTGTAGCGGTAGAGCAGGTAGAAGGCGACGGCGATCACCAGCACGCTGACGAGGGTCACCAGCCCTTGCCAGATGTACAGTTGGCCCGGCAGGGCGTTCGTGAAGGTTTCGAGCAGGTTGAGCGCGGCCGTCGCCGCCCAGCTCAACACGGCGATGCCGCCGATCGCGAGCACCATCGCGATGGCGAAGAGCTTGCCCTTGATGAATGACCGCGACTTGCTGACGCCCCAGATCCGGTTGACGTTCGAGTCGATCACCGTGAACCAGCCGGAGGCGCTCCAGAGCAGCGCGACGACCCCCACGCCGGCCGCCGCGCCCTTGGCGTCGATCACGCCGCGGATGACCTGGACGACCTCGTTCTCTCCCTGCGGCAGCAGGCTCGTGATCAGGTTCAGGAGCTGGTCGCGCACCGAGGCGTTGTTCTGGAGGACCAGGCCGGCGATCGAGAGGAAGAACAGGATGAGCGGGAACAGCGAGAAGATACCGTAGTACGTCATGGCGGCCGCGTGGTCCGGCACCTGGTCCTTCATGAACCCTTCGGCCGTGCTCTCCGCCACGCGGAACCACGCGTGCTTCTCCATGCTGGTGCGGATGCTGTTCAGCTTGCCTTTGATCCCGCCTGCCTCGGCGGGAGCGGATTGGGCGTCGGGCCGGGCATCCGGCGCCGAGCGGCCCTGGACGGCGGGTGCTGTGGCCATGATCGATCCCTTTCGCTACTAGCTCCCAGCCTGCCGCGAGCGCGCCTATCGGCGCCAGAGCAGGCGCCAGCACGCCGAGGGCAGGCGCTCTTGGTACTAGTAAAGCACGTCGCATGCCATGCACGGCGAAGCGGCCCGCGTCTGACGGCGCCCACGCGGCGCGGGCGAAGGACGATGGTCCAATGAAGCCGCCCACGCTACTGCGGGCGGGGGCTACGTCGTGTCATGGCGCGGCGCGACGGCCGGCGGGCGCTCGGCGCACAGGACCACGTCGGCCAGCGGGGCCTGCTCGGCATGGTAGCCCTCCAGCGCGTTCAGCAGCACGGCCAGCCCGAAGCGGGGCATGGTCCCCAGGTGGAAGGTGGTCGCCAGCGCGTCGGGGGTGGGCTGCCAGGGATCGCCCATCGCCTCGGCGGCGCCCGCCTCGGGCAGGCGCGCGTCGTCCTTGAAGGCGCCGAGGCGCGCCAGGTTGTACCAGTCCGTCAGGACGGCCTCTAGCTCGTCGGCGTCGTCGGCGGCGAGCGGCCCGGGTGCTCGCGCGACCACTGTGCAGGTATCCCAGGCGCCGTCCTCCAGCCGCCAGGTGAAGGGGCGGGGCAGCCGCGCCGCGCTCTCCCAATCGAACGCGGGGGGCGGCCCAGGCGGCGGCGTCGGCGCCTGACAGGCGAGCAGCATCGTGGTGAGCAGCGCCGCGAGCGCCGGCCGGCGCCCGCGAAGTGCCGGCCCCGCCGCGAACCTCGCCACGCGCATCCTCCGCTCCGCCGCCCGTTCGTGTGTACCGTTGCGTAGTATACGCTCTGGGCGCCGCGCGGCCTTGTTGCTCGCGTGCGCCAGCCCCGCCGCCCGAGGTTGACAGGCGCGTGGGCCTTCCCCTACCGTCTGCCTCGGCAGGTGTGCGGTGGCAAGCAGGGGTGCAAGGATGTGGCAGATCGACGTGACCGTGGCGCTGGGGCTGCTGGCGCTGGGCGGCGCGCTCGGCTGCCAGGCGGTGGCGCCCAGCCCGGTGGCGCCGAGCGCGGCCGGGGCGCCGGGGGCGGCGACCCAGGCGGCCCCGGACCACATCCGTGCCATCTATAGCTCGCCCACCGGCGGCCACTCGATGCTCTGGGTGGCCAAGCAGGCCGGCTTCTTCGCGCAGAACAACCTCGACGTGTCGCTCGACCTGCTGCGCGGCAACCAGCAGGTGCTGGCTACCCTCATGACCGGCGAGATCGATCTGGCCCAGAACACCGGCACGTCGGTGATCGACGCCGCGTTGGCCTCGCAGAACATCGTCGCCATCGGCTCGTTCACCGACCGCTTCACCTACAAGCTGATGGTCGATCCGGCGATTCACCAGGTGGCCGACCTGCGCGGTCTCGGCTTCGCTTCCAGCTCGCCCGGCTCGACCGACGAGGTAGCGGCGCGCAAGACCTTCGCGGCGCTCGGCGTGGACCCACGCGACGTGGACTTCATCAGCTTTCAGGACCAGAACGGCCGGGTCGCCGCCATGCGCCAGGGCATCGCCAAGGCGACCTTCGTCGTGCCACCCAACGACGCCGTGCTGCGGAAGGCCGGCTTCGCGGAGCTGCTCGACACCGCCGACCTCGACCTGCCCTACGTGGGGATCGCGCCGTCCGTGCGGCCGGACTACTTGCGGGACCACCGCGCCGCGCTGGAGCGCTACATGCGCGCCATGACGCAGGCCATCGCCTACTACAAGCACAACCCGGAGTACGCCAAGCAGGTCATCGGCAAGTACATGGAGCTGGACGACCCCGACGTGCTGGACGCGGCGGCGACCTACTACGTCAAGGTGATGCCGCGCGTCCCCTACGTGCCGGACGCGGGCGTGCGCGCCATGATCGAGGACGCCGCCGCACAGGACCCGGCCGTGCGGAACATCGACCCGGCCACGCTCTACGACAACAGCCTGGTGCGCGCGGTCGAGGAGTCAGGGCTGATCAAGGAGTTGTATCCGGACTGAGCGGCGCGGGCCGCGGGGAGCCGGCCGCCGGGAGGAGCGAGCGCATGGCGCGGGTGGGAGCGATCGACCATTTCGTCGTGCAGCTCATCACCGCGGGCTTGCCCGAGTAGCCGTGGACATGGCGCTAGCGCGGAACCCGCTTCACACGGCGGCTAGCTCCTCCTCGGCGGCCCACCAGTCGAAGTGGCGAAGCGCCGTCCACTCTTCCTCACAGAGGTCGAAGCCGTGGCGGCGCGCCGCCGCCTCGGCGTTGGCGCACAGCTCGGCGCGAAACTCCGGCTCGTCTACCCAGCGGCGCATCAGCCGCTCGACCGCCTCGGCGCTCATCGGACCTACTCCCTGTGTCCCGGTGGCTCGCGTTCCCGTTCTGTGACTACGATAGCCAGGGGGCGCCCGTACCGTCAGTCGCCTGTGCGACATTCGGCGGCGCTAGGCGCGGCTACCGACCTCCTCCAGCTCGCGCGGCGGGGGCGCGTCCAGTGGCGGCGGCTCGGGCTGCTGGCCGCGCCTGCGGAACGGCCGCCAGCGCCACAGCCGCAGCAGGAGGTTCTGCAGGTCGTCGAAGTAGGTGTACATGCACGGCACCACGTACAGGCTCAGCACCGTCGAGCTGAGCATGCCGCCGATGATCACCGTCGCCATGCCGCCGTACAGCTCCGAGCCCTCCTCGAGCTTGGCGGCGAGCGGCATCATGCCGAACAGCAGCGCGGCCGTGGTCATCAGGATCGGCCGCAGCCGCGTCGGGCACGATTCCAGCAGCGCCTGGGTGCGCGACAGGCCGCGGTGGCGCAGCGTGTTCGTGTAGTCGATCAGCAGCACGCCGTTCTTGCCGACGAGGCCCATCAGCACGATCATGCCGATCATCGACAGCATGTTCAGCGTGTTGTGGGTCACCGCCAGCGCGAGGAATGCGCCCACCACCGCCACCGGCAGCGAGAACATGCGCGAGAACGGCATGATCATGCTCTCGTAGAGGGCGCTCATCAGCATGTAGTCGAGCAGCAGGGAAAGCCCGAGCGCCAGGAACAGGCTGCCGAACGCCTTCGCCTGGTCCTCGGCCTGGCCGCCCAGCCCGACGCTATAGCCCGGCGGCACCACGCCCTCGGCCTGGAGCTGCCGAATCGCCTGCTGGACCGGCTGCGTCACGTCGTTCAGCGGCGTGGTGCCCACGAGATCGGCCCCGACGGTGACGACGCGCTGCCGGTTGCGGCGGTCGATCGAGGTCGGCCCGTTCACCGACTCCGGCGTCGTCACCTGACTCAGATAGACGCTGGTGGACGCGCCGCCCACCGTCCCCGAAAGGGGCAGCATGCCCAGGTCGCGCAGGTCGTCGCGCGTCGCGGCGTCGGCGATCAGGCGCACGTCGATCTCGTCACGGCCGGCGGGGCGCAGCTTCGTCGCCACGTTGCCGTCGACCGCCGTCCGCAGCGCCGACGCGGCCTGCTGCGCCGTCACGCCGAGGTCGGCCATGCGGCGCCGGTCGGGCACCAGCCGCGTCTCCGGGCTGCCCGCCTGACCGCTGTTCGTGACGTCGCGCGCGCCCGGCGTGGCGCCCAGGATGCGCTCGACCCGCGCGGCCAGCGCCTGGATGATCTCCGGATCGTCGCCCTGCACGCGCACCTGCACTGGCTGGCCGCTGCCGCCGCCCCCCTGGACCGACGCGCGGACCGTAGCTGCGGGGATGTCGGTCGTCTCGTGGGCGACCTGGTCCACCACCTCCTGGGTCGTGCGGTGGCGGTCCTTCCGATCGTGCAGCACGACGACGATCTGGCCGAAGCGGGCGTTCTGGGCCTGGACGCCGAGCGAGTTGCCGCCGCCGCCGACGTAGCCGCCGACGCCCGACTGGGTCAAGTAGTATTTGATCTCCGGGATCGCGGCCAGGCGCGCGTCCACCTGCCGCAGCGCCTCCTCGGTGGCGGCCAGCGACGAGCCGGGCGGCAATTCGACCGACACGGTGAAGTAGCCGTCGTCGCCCGAGGGGATGAACTCGAACCGCACCAGCCCGAGCGGGATCATCAGGCCCGAGAGCACGAGCGTCGCGAAGCCCACGGCCGGCGGCAGCCAGCGGTGACGCAGTGTCCAGGCGAGCGAGCGGGCGTAGTTGGCCCGCAGGCGCTCCAGGCCGCGCTCGAACCAGCGTACGAACCGACCCCACGGCCCGCGCCCCGGCCGAATCTTGCCCCCTTGCAGCCAGCGCGACGCCAGCATCGGCGTCAGCGTGAACGAGATGAACAGCGACATCAGCGTGGCGGTAGCCACCACCAGGCCGAACTGGCGGAACCACTGGCCCGCCATGCCCGACATGAAGGCGACCGGCGTGAAGATCACCACGTCGGAGAGGGTGATGGCGATGGCGGCCAGGCCGATCTCGCTGCGGCCCTTGATCGCGGCGCTCCACGGCGTCTCGCCCAGCTCCAGGTGGCGGAAGATGTTCTCCAGCACGACGATCGAGTCGTCGACCAGCACGCCGATCACCAGCACCAGCGCCATGCTGGACATGATGTTCAGGCTGAAGCCCAGGAAGTACATCACGATGAACGTCGAAATGAGCGACGTGGGGATGGCGAACAGCACGATCGTCGTGCTGCGCAGCGTGTGCAGGAAGACGAGCAGCACCAGGCCCGTCAGGATGACGGCCTCGACGAGGCTGCGCTCCACGCCGCCGAGCGAGTGGCGAGTGAACACCGAGATGTCGCTCACTACCTCCAGGCGCGCGTCGCCCGGCAGCTGCTTGTTCAGCCGCTCCAGCTCGCCGCGCACCGCGTCCACGGTGGCGATCTCGTTCGCGCCCGACTGCTTGGTCACCGTCAGCGCGACGGCCTCGTGGCCGTTCAGGAAGGTACGGCTCGTCACGCGCTTGTGGGTGTCCAGCACCTCGGCCACGTCGCCGAGCCGCACGGCGCCGCCGGTCGTGCTCGCCACCGTCAGCTCACGCAGGTCGGCCGCTGATTGGAATAGGCCGTACAGGCGCAGGTTGGTCTGCTGGCGCCCGCGCTCGACGCTGCCGCCCGGGACGCCCTGGTTCTCGCGCGCCAGCGCCTGGGCCACCTGATCGACGGTGAGGCCGTAGGCGCGCAGGCGGGCGGGGTTCACCTGCACCTGGATCTCGCGCTCGAGCCCGCCCGTGATCGCCACCGATGCCACGCCGGGCAGCGTCTCCAGGCGCGGCTTGATGTCGTCCTTGGCGAGCAGGAACATGGCGTCCAGCGGCTGGCTGCCGGTCAGCGCCAGGTAGAGCACCGGCAGCTGCGTCGGGTCCACCTTCAGCACCGAGGGCGCGTCGGCGTCCTGCGGCAGGGTGGAGCGGATGGCGCTCACGCGGCGGTCCACGTCGCTCGCCGCCAGGTCGACGTTGGCGGCGTCGGTGAAGGTGATCGTGACCTGCGAGCGGCCCTCGCTGGAGAACGACTGGATGTTGTCGATGTTGGCGATGCCGGCCACCGCGTCCTCGATCGGCTTCGTGATCAGCCGCTCGACGTCCTCCGGCGCGGCCCCCGAGTAGGTGGTGAGCACCGTGACGACCGGCGTGTTGATGTCGGGGTACAGCTCGGCGTTCAGGCGGGTGAACGACACCAGCCCGAGGATGACCATCGCCGAGATCACCATCAGGATGAAGACGGGCCGCGTGATGGCCACTCGTGTCAGACCCAACGTTTCTATCCTTTAGCTGTCAGTGGTCAGCAGTCAGCAATCAGTCGCCAGGCCGGGTTGCCAGGGCCATGCTCCCGGCCGGCCGCGGCAACCCGGCCGGAGCGCCAAGGGTAACAACCACCGGGCCTCGCCGCCCGGCCGGGCCCGCGGCGACCTGGCCGCGCAAACTGTTCCACCTAGTATCACGCCTATCGCCGCCCGCGTCTTACAGCTGCACTGCTCGTTTCCACGCTAGCGGGCACGGCGAGGCCGTAAGGGGCGAGCGGTCGCGCCGCCTGCCGACCGCCGGGCCGAGCAGGCCGTCGCGGCCGGCGGCCGAGAGGGCACCGCAGGCGAGCGCGGAGGCCGCGGAGAGCCGGCCGGAAGGCGCGCTAGCTTCCGGGCGGGGCGTTGGGCTCAGCGCTGGGCGGGGCGCTTAACGCGTACTGGTCGGGTCGAAGGTGCCGCTGATTGGCTGGTGGCCATCGTGCGGCGCGTACGCCTGCTCGCGGTAGACGCCGAGCGCCTGGAGGACCGGGGCGTCGCTGGCCGCGAACAGCACCGCGTCGCTGTCCGGCCCGGCCGCGTGCTCGTGCCAGCACCAGTTCGGCACGCAGAAAGTATCGCCGCGCCGCCAGTCGAAGCGCACGCCGTCGAGGACGCTGTACCCGCTGCCCTCGGCCACGTGGTAGATCGTGTTCGTCGTCTGCCGGTGCGCGAGCGTGCGCTGGCCCGCCGGTAACAGGTGGATCGAGGCGTCAATCGTCGGCATGACGGGGCCGCCGGTGCAGGGGTTGGTGTAGTACAGCCCGCGCCCGTCGAACGGGTCGGCGTCGTCCGCGGTGAGCTTCGCCAGTGCCTCCCGCGTCGGGGCCCACTTGTAGCTGAACAGGGGTGAGTAGGGCACGCCTGGCTGGCGTCCCACGGTCGGCAGCAGCCCGCCGGCGCCGTAGCGCCGCAGCACGGCGTCGCGCGGCGCCGCGGCCGGCTGCAGGTCCTTCGCCGCGCTCCACTCCTCGTAGAAGCGCCAGTCCATCGCGCCGATCAGCGGGGCGTCCAGCACGTCGAGCCAGAGCATCGGCCCCGCGCCCTCGTGGGTGTGGCCGTGCCAGGACCACGACGGCGTAATCACGAAGTCGCCGGGATCCATCGAGATCGGCTGGCCGTCGACGATCGTGTAGGCGCCGTCGCCCTCGATGATGAAGCGCAGGGCGGCGTTCGTGTGGCGATGACTGGGCGCCCGCTCGCCGGGATAGACGAGCTGGATCGCCGACACCAGCGTGCGCGTCGTCGCGGGCCGGCCCTTGAGCGACGGGTTGGTCATCGTCATGGCGCGGCGCTCGGCGCCCTCGTCGCCCACCGGCATCACTTCCGCCGCCGTAAGCATGCAGGCGCGCAGCCGCTCCCAGTCCCACAGCCATGGCCGCACGTCCGCGCGCGGCTCGCAGCTGCCGCCCTCGCGCAGCCAGTGGGGGTGCAGCCATTGCCGCTCCGCCTCGGCATAGAATGCCTGGAGCGCCTCGTCCCGGGTATCCGCCGTAAGCATCCGCGCTCTCCTCCGCGCCGCGGCCGGCGACGTCTGCCGCGCCGCTCCCTCGCCCCCGCCGCCTCCGCCCCGTACCGGTAGTATGCTCCATCCTCGGCGTGGCCGCATTATCCGGGCCTCCCCGGGCGGTGTCAACCGAGCGCGGGCGCTGTGCGCCGCGCGGTGCTAGACTGTCCCGTTACGCGGTGTAGCTGGCCGCGGTCAGCGCGCCCGGCGGTGCGCCTTCGCGGTGAGCGGGAGGGCAACAGTGACCCGACGGGGGCTATGCGCATTCCTGGCGGCAGCCCTGGTGTTCGCCATCGGCACCACCAGCCTGCACGCCCAGGCTACCCCGACCGTACCCGTGGCGCCGGGCGCCTCGGACGACCAGGATGCGGGCGCCGAGGAGGCTCCCCCGGAAGCCAGTTACGTCACGGCGCTGCTCACGGCAGCCGACGTGCCGGCCGGCCTGCGGCTGGCGCCGGACGAGAGCGGCCGGCTCGTCGTCCCCGGCCTGAGCGGCCGCCTGGTCACCTTTGTCCACGCCGACACCGACGAGACGCCGGAGCTCACCGACCTGCTGGATCTGCCCGCGGGGACGGTCCTGCTCGTCAAGAACAGCGTCCAGCAGCTCACTCCCGAAGCGCTCACCCCGGGCGTGCTCGACTCGGTGATCAGCGGCGCCCAGGCCGCGGCGGCCGCCGGGGGCGCCGTGACGGACGCGACGACCGATTACGCCGACCTGTCGCTCGGCGAGGAGAGCCGCGGCCATAGCGCGCAGTACCATTTGCCGGACCTGCCGCCCGCCGCCAGCACCATCATCGTCTTTCGGCGCGGCGACGTCATCGCGGCGCTGAACGTGGAGGCGGCAGGCGGCGACCCGCCGTTCGAGCTGGCGATGCGCCTGGCTCAGGTTGTGGACGCGCGCCTGGCTGCCGTGCTCGGGCCTGCCACCACGCCGCCCGCGCCTACTGCGACTGCGCTCACGCCCACGCCACCGCCCGTGTCGCCCCTCACGGCCACGCCACCACCGCCCGCGCCGCTCACCACGACTCCAACGCCGACACCGCTCCAAGTCACTCCCACCGCGCCGCCTCGCTAGCCGGGCGCTCCCCGGCTGGCGGTCCCGGGCCCCTCGGCCGTCGCCCGCGTGGCCGTGTAACCGGTGGCGCGGGCGTTGACAGTAATTCGTCGCTCGGGCATCCTGAGCGCGTGGCGCGGCCCGGCAGGCGGCCGCGAGGCGGGAGGGCTGTATGGACGCGGGGCAGGAGCAGCGGCGGCGGGCCGGGCGCGGCGTCGCGCGCCGCGGCGTGCTGGCGGGCGTGGCGGCGATCGTGGCCGGGTGGTTGGCGAAAGCGTCCGAACGGGTGGCACAAGCCGCCGATGGCGGCAACTTGATCATCGGCCAGACGAACACCTCGACCAACACCACCTATCTGAACCGCAACGGCTCGACGCTCTCCACCGGGACGAACGTGGGATTGATCGTCAACAACGACGGGGCCAGCGACGGTATTCGCGGGGCCACGTCGGGCAACAATAACTACGGCGTGTGGGGCATCAACTATTCCAGCGGCGGCATCGGCGTGCGCGGAGTAGGTGACACCGGCGTCTTCGGCGATTCGGGGTCGGGCATTGGCGTTTCCGGCTTCTCGACGTCCCAGGTGGGCGTGCTGGGGACATCCCCGAACGGGCAGGGGGTGGTGGGCAATGCCGCCCAGAGCGCCGGCGTGCGCGGCAACTCAGGCGGCATCTCCGGCATGCCGGCCGCGGGTGTGCTGGGGTGCTCGGACCCGGGGCCCAGCGGGGGGAGCAGCTTCGCGGTTCCCAGCCAGCCGGCCGGGGTGTACGGGCTCTCGAACTCCAGTATCCCCGGCGTCATCGGCCAGTCGAACTCGGGCAACGGGGTCTACGGCGCCGCGAGCGCCAACGTCGGCGTGCTTGGCACCTCGACGACGAGCCATGGGTTGTACGGCGCCTCGACCAACGGCTACGGGCTCTACGCCACGTCGACCAGCAGCACCGGCATCGTGGCGAGCACGAATGGCGGCAACGCCATCCAGGGGGCGTCCAACAGCAACGTGGGGGTGCTGGGGACCTCGAACAGCAGCATCGGCGGCTACTTCTCGTCGGGCACGAGCACCGGCCTCTATGCGACCGGGCCGGGCGCGGGCTTCGCCGCGCGCTTCGACGGCCCGGTGCAGGTGAACGGTGCGTTCACGGTGCTCGGCGGGCCGAAGTCCGCCGCGGTGCCGCATCCCGATGGGAGCTACCGCCGGCTGTACTGTACCGAGGCGCCCGAGAGCTGGTTCGAGGACTTCGGGCGCGCGCAGCTCGTGAACGGACAGGCACGGGTGCCCCTGGACGCGGACTTCGCGGCTCTTGTACACGCCGACAGCTACCAGGTCTTCGCCTTCCCGGAGGGCGACTGCAACGGCCTCTACGTGAGTGGCAGGACCGCCGCCGGGTTCGAGGTGCGCGAGCTGAAGGGCGGTACGAGCACCCTGCCGTTCAGTTACCGGCTGGTCGCGAAGCGGAAAGACCTCGCCGGGCCGCGGTTGGAGAAGGTGGAGGTCGCTGCGGTGCCTCCGCGGCCCGCCGCCCCGCAGCCCCCGCCCCCGATCCTGCGCTTGGAGCCGCCGGTCAGCGACCCGAACGCTCGCCCGCCTCAGCGGCAGCCTTGATCGTTGCGGGCACACGGCGGAGCTGCCGCAGCGGCAGGTAGGCCGGCCGGCCGTAGCGACCGAACTGGACGGTCGCCCAACCAGGCGCCGCGTCGTCGAGCATCACGATCCGCCCCTGCGCTCCTGCCGGGATGCGATATCCCGGTGGGAGCGCGGTGCCCGGCAGTAGCTCCACGTAGTCCCTCTCGCGCAGCTCGCTGGCATCGTAATTCATCTACCCCTCCCCGTCGCTCGCCGGCCTCGAGCGGCACTTAGATCCGGCGAGCAGCCGGGCAGCGTGCTGCAAGCCGTGTGCCAGCCGGCTCGGCGACCCGGCGGCGGGCGCGGCGACGTGGCGATCGGCGGAAGATAGTGGCCCAGTCCTTGCGCTAGGCAGCCGACATCCGTCATCTTCAGGGGAGGGGCGCGAAGACTGGCACAGGCACGCCGTCTGCCAGGCGGTGTGCCGAAGCGCGCGGCCCCGTTCGTGCGGCCCGTGACGCCTGCCACCGCCCGTGGCCCGATGTCGTCGTTGCGGCATCGCTGTTAGAGGAGCGCTCGCATGGCCGCGAATTCGCCCGTCCTCTCACCGTCGAGCCCGTCTGGCCCGCCGTCAGGCTGGCCCCACCGGCCGCGAGCCGACTCGCTGCTCCGCGCCGTGGTCGAGGCGCTCGACGCGCTCGGCTACCGCCCCGTCGAGCGCCAGCGTACGGCCGCCGCCAGCCGGGTTCGCCTGCACCGCCTCGCGGGCCGCGGCGATGGCTGGGTCGCCCACCTCCAGGTGACCCATCGTCCCGAGCGGCATTGCTTGCAAGTGCAGCCGCTCCCCACCGGGCGCACTATCCACTGGTACTATCACGCCGCTCAACCCGCGGATCTCGACCGCATCGCCGGCGGCCTGGCGACCACTGTCTGGGCCCAGCAATCGTCCCGGCTCCGGCCCGCCGAGACCGCCAACCCGGCAGCCGCGGTCACCGAGGAGCGGGAGCCCGACCTGGACGCCACGTTGCTCGCGGCCGTTGCCGCTGGGCTTTCCGGCGGCATGGGGTTTCTGCACAGTCCGGAAGAGTGCTGCGAGTGTTGCGGTGCGTTCTGGCAATCTGTGGCGGATCTACTGAGCGCCCTGGAAGCCGAGGTTCGACGGCTGCACGCCCACGCCGTGGCGCTCGGGCAGGCATGCGCGGCGCTAACGGAGCCAGCGGCGGGAGGGCGGTGAGGCGAGTCGAGTGATGGCGAACGGGTGGCCCCGAGTCCGTTAAGTGCCACCGCGGACTGTGAAATCGCTCATACGTGGCGTGTGACCGATTTCACAGCGGTGCGGCCGCCACTCGGATAGAGTGGAAATCGGGACAGCAGCAGGCTCGGTTCTGATCTCTGCCGAGCCGGAATCCCGACAGGAGCCTCACCATGGCATCACTAGACATGGCACTCGAAGAGCGCATCGCGGCGATTGAGGCCCGCCTTCGCGATCAGCTCCCCGCGGAGGGGTTCGCCCTCGTTCGGGAGCTTCGTTGTCTCGAAGAACTCGCAACGCTGGCGGCTTGCGAAGCGTGGCAGCGTCGGATGCTCGATGCGGTCGTCCGCCACTTTCCCGACCACGAATTGGCGCTGCGAGGTGTGGTCCAGCACGTCCTCGCAACCGACGGCGACTGTGATACCTGGCACGGGGTGGCGGCCGGGGGTCACGGCAGGTGACGGGAGGCCTGCAACCCGGGGCACAGGCGGCGTTCTCTCCCGGCGGTGTGTAGGCTTGGCACTGCGAAACCTACACCGCAGCTTTGACCAGGTGTTTCGGCGGCCGGCCCGCGCCCGTCAGAGCGTCAGTGTGCTCACGCTCTCGATGTGATACGTCTGGGGAAACATGTCGATGGGCTCGACTTGCTGAAGGCTGTAGCCGCCGTCGACGAGTAGCCGCAGGTCGCGCGCTAGCGTGGCCGGGTCGCAGGAGACGTAGATCAGCCGCGACGGCCGGCGCGCGAGAATGGCGTCGAGCACCGCCGGGTGGCAGCCGACGCGCGCCGGGTCGAGGACCACCGCATCCACCGGGCCCTCCAGCTTCGGCAGCACGTCCTCCGTTTTCCCCTCAACGAAGCGCAGGTTTGGGAGGTCGCGGGCGTTGTGGGCTGCATCGCGCACCGCCGCCGGCGACTCCTCGATGCCGATCACCTCGTCGGCGCGGCCGGCGAGCAGCGCTGCAAAGGTGCCCACGCCGCAGTAGGCGTCCACGACGCGCCCCAGTGGCTCCGCACCCAGGCGGTCGAGCACCGTGAGCGCCAGCAGCTCCGCCATCGCGAAGTCGCCCGTGCGCTCGGCGAGCCACGGCACGCGCAGCGTGTCAGGCAACGTGCGGTGCTCGGGCTTGGTGTTTACCTGGAAGAACGCCGACGGTGCGACGCGGAAGCGTCGTCCCAGCAGCTCTTCTTCGAGGTACGGCTGGCCGGTCGGCAGCTCGGGCACCTCCGGCAGCGCCGGCTGGACGAGCAGCTGGTCGGTGCGTGCGCTGTAGCGAATGGTGATCTGGTGAGCCGCCAGGCCCGCGCAGCGGCGCTGCAGCAGGTCCAGCGCGCGGTTGATCGGCGGCATCATCAGCCAGCAGTAGTCGATGCGCAGCAGCCGGTGCGTCTCCTTGCGCGTGAAGCCCAGCTCGCCGTAGCGGCGGCCGAGCGAGAAGCGCGCCTGGTTGCGGTACTCCCAGGGGCTGACCATGCCGACCGTCGGCCGCACGAGGCGCGCGGCCTCGTCGAAGCCGCCCAGCCGCCGCAGTTGCTCGACGACGACGTGTTGCTTGTACGCGAGTTGGGCCGCATAGGCGACGTGCTGCCACTGGCAGCCGCCGCAGGCGCCGAAGTAGGTGCAGGGCGGCGGCTGGCGCTCAGGCGACGCGCGCAGGACTTCGAGCAGGCGGGTGCGGGCGTACCCCTTCTTGGGTCGCTCGACGGCGACGCGCACCTTCTCACCCGGAATGGCATACGGGACGAAGACGACCTGGCCGTCCACGCGGCCGATGGCCTCGCCGCCGAACGCCATCTCGTCCAGCTCGAGCTGCAGCTCTTCCGCCACCACGTCTTGCGGCGCGGAGCGCTTGTGGTGTCGACTCATCTAGGACCAATCTTCCGCCAGCGTCGCTCGCGGATGCCGCTATTCATCGCCCTATCGTCAGGCCCGGTACTGGTGGTCGCAGGGCAGGGGCGGCTCGTCCCCTGCTGCCCCGTCGCACACTGTAGCTGGGCGCCAGATGCGCGGCGCGGTATACCATGTGCCCTGCCCCGGCTCCGCGCGGATACGTGGGCCTTCGCGCACAGACTGCGCCGGGCGGCAGGGGGGCGAGCCCCTGCCCTACGTGATTCACGGCGGCAGGCGACGAGTTCCCGTCCTGCTCGCGCCAGCAGCGTATCATCAAAATTGTGCCATGCGCCCGCCCGCCCGCCCACCCGGCCCTCAGTCCTTCGCGCGCGTAGGCACGCGCAGCCGGCCGCGGGCGAGCTTGCCGGTGGCGGTGTGGGGCAGGCGCGCGACGAGGTGGATGGCCCGCGGCACCTTGAACGCCGCCAGGTGGCGGGCGCAGTGGCGGCGCAGCGCGGCGGCATCGACGGCGGCGCCCGGCCGCGGCACCACCAGCGCGGCGGGCGCCTGGCCCCACCGCGCGTGCGGCACCGCCACGACCGCCGCCTCCCGCACCGCGGGATGGGCCGCCAGCACCCGCTCGATCTCGGCCGGCGCCACCTTGTCGCCGCCGCAGTCGATCAGCTCTTTCTGGCGCCCGACGATCCGCAAGTAGCCCCACGCATCAACGGTCGCCAGGTCGCCCGTGCGCAGCCAGCCATCGGCGGTGAAGGCCGCCGCTGTCTCCGCCGGGCGCCGCCAGTAGCCTGCCATAACGAGCGCGCCGGCCGCCTGCACCTCCCCCGCCGTCACGCCATCGGCCGGCACCCCGCGCCCCGCGTCGTCCACGATCCGCAAGCGCGCGGCGGCTGTCGGGAGGCCGGCCGCGGCTTGCTGGCGCAGGCGCGCGGCGCGCGGCCACGCCGCCATCTCCGGTCGCAGCGTGGCTAGCGTCAGCACCGGCGACGTTTCCGTGAGGCCATACGAGCCCACGAACGTCGCGCCCAGCCGCTCCTCGGCGGCTGCCGCTAGCTCCGGCGTGGCCGCCGCGCCCCCCACCACCAGCCACCGCAGCCGCGCCAGGTCGCGCCGCGTCGGCCCGCGCGCGTCCGTCAGCGCCCGCGCCATCGTCGGCACTGCATAGGTCACCGTGGCGCCGCGCGCCGCCGCGAGTGCGAGCGCCGCGCGCGGCAGAAACTTGCGCAGGATGACCTGCGTCGCGCCGGCCATGACCGCCGCGTGCGGGAAGCCCCAGCCGTTGGCGTGGAACAGGCTGAGCGCGTGCAGCACCGCGTCGTCGGGTCCCAGGCCCAGCGCTTCACGCACCCCCACGGCGTTGGCCACGAGGTTGCCGGCCGTCAGCATCGCCGCCCGCGGTCGGCCGGTCGAACCGCTCGTGTAGAACATCCCGGCGACGGCGCCGCCCGCCAGTCCTCGCTCCCCCAGATCCCAGCACCCGTCCCCGGAGTCCTGGCTCTCGGCCGCTGGCCCCTGGCTCCCGGCTCCGGCTCGGCGGTCCGCGATCATCGCCTCGTAGCCGAGCCACCCGTCGGCGCTGTCCGCACCGACGACGACGCGCAGGGGGATAGCGGTCAGACGCTCGGCGGGCAGGCGCCGCACCCACGCGGCGTCGGCGAGCAGTGCGGCGGGTGCGGCGTCGCGCAGCAGCGCCGCCAGCTCGGGGCGCGTCAGCCGCGCGTGGAGCGGTACCAGCGCCGCGCCGGCCCACGGTACGCCAAAGTACGCTTCGAGCAGCGCGTGGCAGTTCGGTCCGAGGTAGGCGACGCGGTCGCCGGGCGCCACGCCACGCGCCCTGAGGGCGCCGGCCAGCCGCGCCGCGCGCTCGGCGAACGCCGCGTAGCTCAGCTCGACGCCGCCGCAGACGACGGCCAGTCGGCCGCCCTCGGTCCGCGCCGCGGCCAGCAGGTAGTCGCCGACCTGCCAGCCCTCGTCGGCCGGCCGCTCGGCGCGGCCCGCCGATGCGACCGAGCCCGTCACGGCGCGGGCCACGCCTCGCCCCGCGTGCAGGCGGCGAGGAAGGCCGCCGCGTCAAAGTGGCCGCCGAGCGCCGGCGCGAGTGCGCGGGGCGCCCACTCGCGCAGCCGCCCCGGCCGCAGATCCTCCACGGACAGGCCCTCGTCCCACGGCAGCACGCCGAGCAGCGCCGCCTGGCCCAGCTCGCAGAGCAGCGCCGGATTCGTGCGGGTCGCCAGATCGACCGGCTCGCGCCAGCCGGCGAGCACGATGCCCAGCACGCTCAGGCCGCGCGCGCGCGCGGCCTCCAACGTGAGCAGCGTGTGGTTCAGGGTGCCGAGCCCCGGCCGTGCCACCACCACGAGCGGCAGGCCGAGGCCGCGCGCCAGGTCGGCCATGCTGTAGCCCTCGGCCAGCGGCACGAGCAGCCCCCCCGCGCCCTCCACCAGCACCACGTCGTGACTCTGCCGCAGCCGCTCGAAGTGCGCGCGGATCACGCCGACGTCAAGGCGGGCGCCTTCGGCCCGGGCGGCGACGAGCGGTGCGGCTGGCTCCCGGAAACTATAGGTACAGGCAAGCTGGGGTGGCTGGTCGGTGCCCAACGCGGCCAGCACGAACGCCGCGTCGCCTGGCTGCCCCGGCGCCACGCCCGTCTGCACCGGCTTCAGCACGCCCACGCGCCGCCCGCGCGCCGCCAGCGCGCGGGCAATCGCGGCCGTCGCCACCGTTTTCCCCACGCCCGTATCGGTCCCCGTCACAAAGATCGCGGCAGCCTCGCCCCTCCCCTCCTCCCTCCCTGCCCAGGCTTGGGGGGCCGGGTGGGCGGTCCCCGTCGGTGCAGGGGCGCTCCCCTGTCGGGGGGCTGCTCTACTCCTCGTCCCCGGGGGTGCAGGGGAACTCCCCTGCCGGGGGGCGTGGGGGGTGTCCCCCCAACCTGCCCTCTCCTCACCGGGGGGGTGGGGGTGTCCCCCACTCTCCCCCCAGGATTGGGGGACCCGGGGGGCTAGCTCTCCGCTCATCGGCCCGCTCGCCAGTGCAGCGCCCGCCGCGCGCCCGCGAACGCCGACACGGCGCGCTCGAGCTGCGCCGGCGTGTGCGTGGCCATCAGCGTTACGCGCACCCGGGCCGTGCCGCGCGGCACCGCCGGCGGGCGGATCGCCGGGGCCCACACGCCGCGCTCACGTAGCGCCACGGCCAGGTCGAGCGCCGCGTCGCTGTCGCCCACCAGCACCGGCAGGATGGCCGCATCGGGCGGCAGCACCTCGTAGCCCAGGTCCACTAGCTCGTCGTGGAGCAGCGCGATCATCTGGCGCAGCCGAGCGCGACGCTCCTCCTCGACGCGCGCTACGCGCAGCGCCGCGATGGCAGCGCCCACGGCGCTCGGGGCGAGCGCCGTGTCGAACATGAACGTTCGCGCCCGGTTACGCAGGAAGTCGACCAGGCGCCGGCTGCCGGCCACGAAGCCGCCGACCGAGCCCAGCGCCTTGGACAGCGTGCCCATGACGATCGGCACGCGCCCGCGCACGCCGAGCGCGTCGACGGCGCCCGCGCCCCGCGCGCCCAGCACGCCGGTGGCGTGCGCCTCGTCCACCATCAGCATGCAGCCCCAGCGCTCCGCCAGGTCGCAGAGCGCCGGCAGCGGCGCCAGGTCGCCGTCCATGCTGAACACCGAGTCGGTGACGATCAGCCGCCGGCGGCCCGTGTGGCGCTCCAGCAGCGCGGCCAGGTGATCGGGATCGGCGTGGTGGTAGACGACTAGCCGCGCGCGCGACAGGAATGCCGCGTCGACGATCGAGGCGTGGTTCAGGCGGTCGCAGAAGATCACGTCGCCGGGGCCGACTAGCGCGCCAATCGTGCCGAGGTTCGCCAGGTAGCCGGAGCTGAACACGATCGCCGCCTCGGCGCCCTTCAGCGCGGCCAGCTCGCTCTCCAGCTCGCGGTGGAGCGTCGTGCTGCCCGAGACGAGGCGCGACGCGGCAGTGCTGGCACCATAGCGGCGCACGGCCTCCGTCGCCGCGCTCACCACGCGCGGATCGGCCGCCAGGCCGAGGTAGTTGTTCGAGGCGAGCAGCAGGAACCTGCGTCCCTGGTAGACGATCTCCGGCTCGGGCGCCGTCTCGAAGTCGCTCAGCCCGCGCAGCAGGTGGTGCTGCCGCAGGTCTTCCAGCTCGGCGGCCAGCCAGGCGAGCGAGGTGTCAGCCATCAGTCGTCAGCTATTAGCGATCAGCAATCAGCCTTCAGCTTTCAGCCCCGGGAGTCCGTCTGCTGACGGCTGATAGCTGATGGCTGACGGCTCGCCCGTCACCTCCCCAATGCTGGCGTAGGTGATGGCGAGCAGCTCGTCCAGCTCCGCGTCGCTGATGCTGAGCGGCGGCATGAGCACGATGACGTCGCCGAGGGGTCGCAGCACGGCGCCGCGGCGCCGTGCTGCCGCGATCACGCGCCCGCCGATGCGCGCGGCCGTGGGATAGGGCGCGCGCGTCGTCCGGTCGCCCACCAGCTCGATGCCCACCATAAAGCCGCGCTGGCGCACCTCGCCCACGTGCGGCAGCGCCCGGAACCGCTCCAGGCCGCGCGCCAGGCGCGCGATCTTCGGTCCCAGCCGCTCCACCGTGCGCTCCTGCTCGAACAGGTCCAGGTTTGCCAGCGCGGCGGCGCAGCAGAGCGGATTGCCCGTGTAGGTGTGGCCGTGGAACAGGTGCTTCATCTCGGCGTAGTCGCCCAGGTAGGCGTCGTAGATCGCCTGCGTGGTCAGCACGGCCGAGAGCGGCAGGTAGCCGCCGGTGATGCCCTTGCCGACGACCAGCAGGTCGGGCGTCACGTCCTCGTGCTCGCACGCGAACAGGCGCCCGGTACGACCGAAGCCGACTGCCACCTCGTCGGCGATGAGCAGCGTTCCGTACTCGTCGCACAGCTCGCGCACGCGCCGCAGGTAGCCGGGCGGCTGCGTGAGCATCCCGGCGGCGCCCTGCACCAGCGGCTCGACGATCACGGCGGCCACCTCGTCGCGGTGCGCGGCCAGCAGCCGGCCTAGCTCCTCCGCGCAGGCCGGGGCACCTGTCCCCGTACACCCCGGGTACTCTAGCCCCAGCGGGCAACGGTAGCAGTAGGGCGAGGGCGCGTGGAGCGCCGGGAACAGCAGCGGCCCGAAACGCGCGTGGAACTCCTCAATGCCGCCGACGCTCACTGCGCCCAGTGTGTCACCGTGGTAAGCGTTCTGCAGGCTCAGGAAGCGGGTGCGGCCCGTTTCGCCCTTCAGCTGCCAGTACTGGAACGCCATCTTCAGCGCGATCTCGACGGCGCTCGCCCCGTTCTCGGCGTAGAACACCTTGGTCAGGCCGGGCGGGGCCAGGGCGACCAACCGCCGCGCCAGCTCGATCGACGGCACGTTGGCGATGCCGAGCAGCGTGCTGTGCGCGATGCGGCCGAGCTGCGCGGCGATCGCGGCGTCGATCTCCGCCTTGCGGTGGCCGTGGACCGTCACCCACAGCGACGACACGCCGTCCAGGTAGCGGCGGCCGTCCACGTCGATCAGGTAGCTGCCCTCGCCCGCCGCGACGACCAGCGGCTCCTCGGCCGCGTACTCCGCCATCTGCGTGAACGGGTGCCACACGTAGGCCTTGTCGTCATGGGCGAGTGCTGAGTGCCGAGTGCTGAGTGCCGAGTCCGGTTGTGTAGGGGCGCTGCTTGCCACGCCCTGGCCGCTGGCCACGCCCTGCTCCGTGGGTCGCGTGGTACTCATCGCTCGTTACTCGGCGCCACGCTTGACCGGCATCTCCAGGTCGACGAGCATCTGCCGGTCCTCGGCGGGGTCGCGGCCGACCGTGGTCAGGTAGTTGCCGACGATCAGGCCGTTTGCGCCCGCCAGCAGCCCCATCGCTTGCAGGTCGCGCAGCACCACCTCGCGGCCGCCGGCGTAGCGCAGCAGCTTGTCGGGGAAGACGAGCCGGAACACGGCCAGGCCCCGCAGCGCCTCCAGCGGCGCGAGCAGCGAGCGATCGGCCAGCGGCGTGTTGGGGCGCGGGTTCAGGAAGTTGATCGGGATCTCGTCGGGGTCCAGCGCGCGCAGCTCGTAGGCCAGCTCGACGCGCTGGCGGGGCGCCTCGCCCATGCCCAGGATACCCCCCGAGCACAGCTCCATTCCCGCTTCCTTGGCGAGCTGGCAGGTGCGCACCCGGTCGTCGAAGGCGTGGGTCGTGCAGATCGTCGGGAAGAAGCTGCGGCACGCTTCCAGGTTGTGGTTGTACATCTCGACGCCCGCGTCCGCGAGCTGCCGCGCCTGCTCGGCCGTCAGCAGGCCGAGCGAGCACGACACCTTGATGCGGGTCGCGCGCTGGATGCTCGCCACGGCCTCCAGCACCTCGGCCATCAGGCGCGGGCCCGGCCCACGGACGGCGACGACGATGCAGAAGTGGCTGGCGCCGTCGGCCTCGCTGCGCCGCGCCGCCTCCGTCACCTGCGCCACGTCGAGGAAGGCGTAGGTGGCGATGGGGCTGTGGTGGCGCGCGGCCTGCGAGCAGAAGGCGCAGTCCTCGGAGCAGCCGCCGCTCTTGGCGTTCAGCAACGACTCCAGCTCCACGTCGGGGCCGCAATAGGCCAGCCGCACGCGGTGGGCGAGCGCCACCAGCGCGGGCGTGTGCGCGGCGTCCAGCTCGATCAGCCGCACCGCCTGCTCGAAGCGCAGCGGCTCGCGCGCCTCCAGCAGTTGCCGCTCGACCGCGGCGAGCAGCGCCACCGGGTCGTCCGCGACCGCGGCGCGGGGGTCGGGTCGGCGCTCCGGCGACGCGTCGGAGGTGCGCTGCATGGCTACTCCACAAACGAGGCCTCGGGGACGACAGCCGCCCGGCCAATCAAGCGTAGGGGGCAGCCGCGCGGGTTGTCAAGGTCCGGCGCGGGCGCGCGGCCTGTTACGGACAGGCAAATCCCGCGTTCGTGCGGGAGTTGGCTGGCGCCTCAGGACGCGGCAAAGTAGAGGAAGGCGAAGGCGAGGGTGTTGTTGAAGGCGTGGGCCAGCATGCCGGGGAGAATGCTGCCGGTGCGCCGGTAGACGTAGGCCAGGAAGAGGCCGACGGCAAAGATCGGCAGGAACGCTGGCAGGTTCAGGTGCACCAGGGCGAACAACGCCGCGGAGAAGAGGTACGCCTGTGGCGGCCCCTTCTGCTCGTAGTAGGCGCGGAAGACGTAGCCGCGGAAGTAGATCTCCTCGGCGACGGGCGCCAGGACCGCCGCCGTGAGCGCGACGAGCGCGAACAGCCAGAGGGGCACCTCGCGCAGCCATTGCAGGCTTTGGAGCTGTGTCTGCTGCACGCCCAGCTTGTTGAGAAGGACTTCGATGGTCGCGACGCCAAGGAATAGGCCGAGCGCTGCTACCGGCCCCGCGCGCCAGGTCGTCGGCAGCGCTCGGGGCGAGAAGCCCATGTCGCCCCAGGTGATAACGCCGGGCCGCACGACGCGGAAGTACACGACCCCAATCAGCACCGCGTCGAGGACGACCGTGCTCAGGATCAGCATGAAACCGAGCGCCAGCGGGCTGCGCCCGGCCGCCGCCGTGGGGATGAGCGCGGGCAGCACCAGTCCCAGCGAGCCGACCCCTGCCAGCAGCGTGAGCCCGAGGATCGTGCTGTGCGAGCCGTAGCCGCGGAAGGCCGTGGCGGCCCGCCCACGGGGCACGACGACGATGGTTGCCATCGCCAGCAGCAGGAGCACCCCGCCGATCGCGCCGACCACCAGGCTGAGCGGGAACAACGCGCCGCCGGCGAGCCTGCCGCCGAGCATCCCGGGGCTGAACAGCAGGCCGAGGGCGGCCAGCGCGCCGCCCGCGATCAATAGCGCGGCCGAGGTGGGCCAATGGGCGCCTTTCACGAGGTCTCCCGCTCCGGGTCCGTGTTCGCGGCGGCCGGCCGCACAATTCGTCCCACGCGCGATAACGGGTGTCCCTTCGCCTGCAGGTCCCAGCGCGTGAACCAGCCGAACGGCGAGCGATGGACGCCAAGGCCGTCCGCTTCGAGCCGCGCCTTCGTCGCGTCCAGCACCGCGACCGCCACCGCGGGTGCCGACGGCTCGCCGAACAGGTGCGCGAACGGGTGGAGGACGACCTGCTCCACGCCAAGCTGGCGGGCCAGCCGCGCGATCTCGGTCGCCGCGCGCTCCGCCACCTCGGCGGGCGCCGCCGCGTCCTCTCGCTCGACGCTCGCCAGCGCGAGCAGCGCCTCCTCGACCGCGTGGCTGCGCCCGGCGACCTCCTCGCGCAGCCGCGAGCGCCCCGCCTCAGTCACAGTGTACGCGAATCGATCGACGTGGAGGATTAACAGGCGCATAGGGACGGCAGCTAGCTGGGGCCCGCGGGCGCGGGGAGCAGCTTGCGCACCTCGTCCTCGAACGAGGACACGTCGGCGAAGGCACGATACACCGAGGCGAAGCGGACGTAGGCCACCTTGTCGAGCGCGCGCAGCTTTTCCATCACTAGCTCGCCCAGCACGGCCGCCGGCACCTCCAGGCCCTCGCGCCGACGCAGGTCGGCCTCGATCTCTTCGAGCAGGCGCTCGATTGCCTCGGCGCTCACCGGCCGCTTCGTCAGGGCCTTCTCGATGCCCGCGCGCAGCTTCGCGCGGTTGAACTCCTCGCGGCGGCCGTCCTTCTTGACCACGAACAGCCGTGCGATCTCGGGGCGCTCGTAAGTCGTGAAGCGGCCGGCGCAGCTCGCGCAGCGCCGCCGCCGGCGCGTCACGCCATCGCCGTCGCGCTTGTCCACGACCTTCGTCTCACGGGAGGAGCAGTAGGGACAGCGCACGGCCGGCTCCAGTCGTCAACCCGCGGGCACCGCCCTTGCCATGCGATAGCCGCGCCTAGCGAACACGAGGACTATCCGGAGTGTGGCGCACGGCTCGCGCGCGTGTCAAGCGATGCGCTAAGCACCGCTTCAATCTCTTATTCTGGCACGCGCCGTGCCGCAGCGCGTAGAGTGAGCGGGTAGCGCGAGTCGCACAAAACTGTGACGCGCTTCCCCAAAGCGACCGGGCGGTCAACGTGCTACACTCCGCGCTACCGGATGGTGCGAGCAATCGCACCCCCACCCGCCAGCCCACGACGGCGATCGGTCCGACCAGCCCGCCTCGTCGCCCGACGAGCGCCCTGGCCGGGCTGCCGCAGGCTGCCGGCGCCGGCCGCGCCCATTCCCGCGTTATCCCTGGCGCTTCTCATTGTCCTGGGCAGCACCCGTTTGCCGTGGTTCCTGCTGCCCTGTGGAGTTGCTACCATGTCTCGCGCGTCCGCCCGCGCTGTCGCGTCTCCGCAGATCGTCGGCCCCCGGCTCGCGGTGGCCGCGCTCCTGTTCACGCCCCTCCTCGGCTGGCTGTTCCAGGCGTGGAGCGGTGTGAGTCCGGCGCTCGCGGCGCCGCTGGCCGACGCGCCCAGCACCTACGAGGCGGAGCCTCAGCCGGACGACGCGAGCCCGGGCGCCGACCGCTATCAGTTCCAGGTCCGGCCGGGCGCCAGCCTGTGGGACATCGCCCACGAGGCGCTGCCCGGCGTGGTCCTCGAAGACGGCGACCAGCGGGCCGTGGACCTGATCACCGAGGCGTTCCAGGACGCGAACCCGGGGCGGGCGCCCAACGACGTGCGGCTGGGCGACACCTTCGTGCTGGAGGTGCCCGCCGGCACCTTCGTCACCCAGAGCCTCAGCACGCCGGATCGCGGCCGCACGGTCGAGTACGTGTCGTTCCAGGGCGACACGCTCACCCACTTCCGCGCCGATCCGGCCTTGGTGTATCGCCAGGTGAGCGCGAGCGATCCCAGCCGCGCGCGGGTCCTGTTGCGCGCCGGCACGTCGGTGCCGGCCGCCGACGTGGCGAAGCGCGTGTTCCAGGTGGATCCCCCGGACTTCATCCAAGTGCGGACGGTGCGCGGCGCCCTCACCGAGAACCCGCCGGCGATCGACGTGAACCTCGACCAGCCATACCTGGACCTGTTCCGCAACTACCGGGACCAGGCAGTCTCGGTCGAGCCAGGCGACGAGGGCATGCAGGTGTACCACTTCGACCCGGACGACGACTCCGTGCCCTTCCTGGCCGTCGAGGACGCGATTGGCGACGAGTGGGAGCCGGGCAACTTCCCGCGCATCGCCCGCCGCGAGTTCTATCGCGACGGCACGGTAAAGCGCTATATTCTCACCCAGCCGGGCGACCTGCTGGCGGCGCTCGTCAAGCCCGACAACAAGCGCTGGGCCACGCTGCTGCCGTCGTGGTCGTCGTGGACCGACGGCCAGGCGCAGCAGCTCAAGCCGTTTGCGCCCGCCGTCAACGAGGTGGGCTCGCTGCTGCCCGGCCGCATCCTGGTGCTCGTCCACCAGCCGAAGCCCGATCCCGGCAAGAGCGCGGAGTGCCTGGGCATCCCGGTGGCCCTGGCCGTCAGCGCCGGGGCGCTGGGCGAGTGGTGGCGCCGCCGCCACCGTGACGAGTTCGTGGAGGACTAGCGCCGATGCCGGCACGCAGCGGGGCCGAGTATCTCGCCGGGCTGCGGGATGAGCGCGAGATCTGGTTCGCGGGCGAGCGCGTGGCCGACGTGACGGCGCACCCGCGGCTCGGGCGCGTGGCGCGGACGCTCGCCGCGCTCTACGACCTGCAAGTCGATCCGGCCTACCGCGAGCGCCTGACCTACCCCTCGCCCACCAGCGGCATGCCGGTGAGCCTGGCGTTTCTCCAGCCGCGCAGCGTGGACGATCTGGTGCGCCGCCGCGTGATGTTCCAGACGTGGGCCGAGCAGCATGGCGGCATGCTGGGCCGCACGCCCGACTACCTGAACGCCATCCTGACCGGCTTCGCCACCGTGGCGCCGTTCTTCGCGCGCAACGGGCCCGAGTACGCCGAGCGCGTCGCGGCCTACTACGAGTGGTGCCGCGAGCGCGACCCCTGCGCCACCCACACGCTGCTCGATCCCCAGTCCAACCGCGCCCGCACCCAGACGCAGCAGCCCGACCCCACCGCGCCGCTGCACGTCGTCGGCGAGAGCGCCGCGGGGCTGGTGGTGAGCGGCGCGCGCACGCTCGCCACGCTGGCGCCCTACGCCGACGAGCTGCTCGTCTACCCCTCGACCTCGCGCATCGCGGCCAGCGACGCGCCCCGCTACGCCTTCGCCTTCGCCATTCCCGTGGCGACGCCGGGCCTCAAGTTCATCTGCCGCCAGAGCCTCGATCCCGGCGGCAACCCGGCCGACCACCCGCTCGCGGCCCGCTACGAGGAGATGGACGCGGTGGCCGTCTTCCACGAGGTCGTGGTGCCGTGGGATCGCGTGTTCCTGAAGGGCGACCCGGCGCTGTGCAACGCGCTGTTCCGCGAGACGCCGGCCTTCTACCACGGCGTGCATCAGTTCACGGCCAAGAACCTGGCGAAGGCGGAGTTCGTGCTCGGCGTGGCGGCATTGGTGGCCGAGGCGATCGGACGCACGGAATCGCCTGTCTACCAGCAGATGCTCGGCGAGATCGTGGACGCCGTGGAGACGCTGCGCGCCTACCTGCGCGCCGCCGAGGTGGCCGCCGTGCCCGACGAGCGCGGCTACTATGTCCCCAACCCGAACATCATGGCGACGGCGCGGGGCTACTTCCCGCGCGTCTACCCGCGCCTCGTCGAGATCCTGCAGCTCATCGGCTCCAGCGGCCTCATGGCGACGCCGACCGAGGCCGACCTGGCCGCGCCCGACCTGGCCGCCGACGTGGAGAAGTACTACCAGGGCGCGAGCCTCGGCGGGCACGAGCGCGTGCGCCTGTTCCGCCTGGCCTGGGAGGTGGCGGGCAGCGGCTTCGGCGGGCGCCAGGTGCTGTACGAGCGCTTCTTCGGCGGCGACCCCTGGGTGATTCAGGCGACGCGCTTCACCGGCTACGACCGGAGCGCCGCCGTGGCGCGCGTGCGCGCACTCCTCAGCCGGTCAGACGCCGAGTAGCGACCGCAGCTGGCGTGCAGCCGGTGGCCGGGCGGTCGCGGTACTCGTCGTGGGGAGTAGGCGCTCATCGCGTCTTCTCCTGGGATGGCTCGCGGCTGGCGGTGTGGGCGCGGCGCTGCTGGCGGCGCAGGCGCGCGTCGAAGAAGATCGTCGCCACGCGCGGCGGGCGCTTGCGGTGGTTCACCACGATCCGCAGGTATTGGCCGCCGCGCTCGGGCAGCCGCTTCACGTAGTGGACCGTCCCGTCGGGCCGCTGCTCGGTGCTGTCGGGCGCCTGCACCGCGCGCCACACCCAGGCGAGCGGGATGCCCCGCCGCGCTAGCTCGTCCTGGGCGTGCCGCGAGAGGTCCATCCGGCTCTCACCCCTTCGCCGCCAGCTGCGCCGTTTCCTCGGGCGGGCGCACCTGGCGGAACACCGACCAGATAGTCAGATCGTAGACGATCTTCAGCCCCCCGGCGAGCAGGAACGGCAAGCCCAGCGCCGGCACCGCCAGCGTCGCGCCGGCGAGCGCGGGCGCGGCGGCCGCGGCGGCGTTGCGCGCAACCGATAGCACGCCTGCCGCAGCGGCGCGCTCGCCGGGCGGGATAATCGCCATGGTGTACGACTGCCGCGTGGGCACGTCGAGCTGCGAAAGCAGGTTGCGAGCGAGCAGCACGCCAATCGCCAGCGGCAGGCCGGGCACGAGGGGGACCAGCGCCAGCAGCACGTTCGACGGCAGGTGGGTGAAGACCATCGTGTTCAGCAGGCCCATGCGCCGGGCGAGCGGCACCGCGGCGAGATACGACAGCGAGTTCAGCAAGCTGGTGGCGAAGAAGAGGGCGGCCAGCGCCGCCGGGTCGAGCCCATAGCGCAGGTGGAACCAGTAGGCCATCAGCCCCTGGACGACGAAGCCGCCGGCGAAGGCGTCGAGCGCGAACAGTGCCGTCAGCTTGGCTACCGTGCCGCGCACCGGCGGCCCCATCTCGGTCGCGGCGCCCGCCGAGGAGGATGTCGCTTGCGGCGGGGCCGTGGCGCCAGCCGCGGCCTCGACAGCGGGCGAGAGGCGGCTGAACAACACCGCCAGGGCGAGCGCCGCCGCGGCGTAGGCCCAGACCAGCGCGCGGTAGCCGGCGAACGGCTCGACGCCGAGCAGGTCCGGGACGCCGGCCGCGAGCGACCCCAGGGCGCCCGCCAGCGAGCCGACGAGGTTGTAAGCGGCAAAGACGCTCGTGCGGTGGGTATCGTCGGTGGTCTGCGGCAGAACGGCTTGCTCGACGGAGAGGAACGGGCCCACTTCCTTGCCCGAGGGGCTGATCGTCCCGATCACGGCCGCCAGGCCAAGCAGCAGGGCGATGTCGGTGAGCGCGAACACCGCACCGGCTAGCGCCATCAGGAGCGCGCCCACGACCAGCACGCGCCGCCGCCCGAGCCGGTCGGCCACCGCGGTAAGAGCGATGGTCATGATGGCGCCACCGGCGAGCGCGGCGGTGAAGATCGCGCCGATGGCCACCGCGTCCAGGCCGATGGCGGCGAGGTAGAGCGCGAGCACGACTGACAGGAAGCCGTAGGCGCAGCCGCGTACGCCGCAGGTCGCGAACAACAGCCAGCCGTCGGGCGATAGTGCGGGCAGCCAGGCCAGCGGCGCCGCCCGGCTAGTGCCGGCCCGGCCAGTACGGCTGCTGTCCGTCGCCGGTACGCCCGAGCGCTCACGCGGTGCTGCCGGCGGCGTCTCGCTCATCGCCGTCCCTCCCGCCGCGTGGCCGAGCGACCGTCATGGACACGTCGGCAGGTGGAGAAGCATAGAGCGCGCGGTTGGCCGCGTCAACCGCGCGCTCTATCCGAAGGCCGAATTGCCGGCAGGGCTGTGTCCCCGGCCGGCCGCTAGGACTTCGCGCCGCCGGTCACGACGACGGTGCCGATCATGCCGTCGTCCTCGTGAGGCACGCAATAGTACCGGTACACGCCCGGCTCGGTGAACGTGTAGGAGAACGACTCGCCCACTTGCAGGCGCCGCCCCGAGTCCCACACGCCGTCATAGCTGGTGGTGGTGTGCGTGCCCGACACGTCGGCCCAGGTCACGGTCGTGCCGACGGGTACCGTGATGTTCGCGGGATCGAAGCGGTTGGGGTTCGCCGCCATGTCCACACGGATGGTCTGGGCGGCCGGCGCGGCGAGCGCCATGGCGGCCACGGTGCCGGTCAGCGCGAGGCCGAGCGCCACCCCGAGTCCAGCTGGGGTACGCGATAGCGTCATGTGTCCCCTCTCTCGCCGCCGCGGCGCCAGGCCGCGGCGCATTTGCAGCGCGGGACGCCCCCCGAGGGTGCGCCCCGCGCTGCTCGTCTCGGTGTACCGCGCCGTGTTACGCGGGGGCCTCGGCCGGCCGCGCGCCGCGCAGGGTCGCCCAGAACAGCACGCCGAACAGCGCGAACACGGCGGGCGGCCCGACCCAGAAGAACGGGCTGAGCCCTACCGCGGCCGCGATGTAGCCGCCCAGCACGGGGCCGACGATGCCGCCGAGGTCGCGCGTCGCGTTGTAGAGGCCCACGGCCACGCCACGGCTCACCATGCCCTCCGGAATGTCGGCCACGGCCACGGTATTGGCGACCAGCACGGCCGCACGGCCCAGGCCGATGCCGACGAACAGCACGAGCAGTCCGATGAGCCCCGTCTGCCAGGGCGTGAGCATCAGCAGTCCGGTTATCAGCGCCAGCCCCAGCACGCCCACCCGGTTGTGGCCCAGCCAGCGCGTCACCTCGCCGCCAAACGGCCGCGCGAGCGTGTTGGCGAGCGAGTGCGTGCCGCGCAGCAGGCCGATCTCCGCCAGGCTCATCTGCATGCCCAGCGCGTACAGCGGCACGTAGGTCTGGCCGATCTGGTGGAACACTTGCAGGAAGAAGGACACGAGCGAGACGTTCGCCACCTGCGGGTGGCGCATGGCGGCGGCAAACTGCTGCAAGCGCTTGCCGAGCGACGCGGGCGCGGGCGGTCGCGCCGGGCGCGCGCCGCCGCGCGCGGGTGTGGTGACGCACAAGCCGGCGAGTAGGGGGAAGGCAGCCGAGCAGACGAACGCCGGCCCGTAGTCCAGCCATTCCCCGAGCACCCCGCCGCCCAGGCCGCCTATCGTATAGCCGAGCGAGAGCGCGCTGGCGTACGCCGCCAGGTGGTGGTGGCGGTTGCCGCCGGGCGGCAGGCAATCCATGAACAGGGCCATGTTGACCGTGGTCGCCATGCCGACCGCGAAGCCGTGCAGGCCCCGGATGATCCCGAATACCAGCACGTCGCCGACTAGCGGGTAGAGCCCGCCCGCGAAGACGGGCAGAGCGTAGAGCGCCGTGCCGACCGCCTGCAGCGTGAGGGCGAAGTACATCAGACGGCGGGCGCGGCGGCGTCGGTACAGCAGGCCGCTCGGCATGCGCGAGATGAGGCTGGTCACGCCGGCGACGGCGACCAGCACGCCGATAACGTCCACCGGGTAGCCGCTGTGGTCCAGGTAGAGGGGTACCAGGGTAGTGGCGATGCCATCGCCCGAGTTGATGAACGTGACCGCGAGGAACGGCCGCGGATCGGGCCAATCTCTCATCGCCGGCCAGACCCGTCAGGACGATGCTTCAGCACGCGAGGCCTCGCTCTGCGGCCGGGCGGCCGCCTCTCATATCGTGCAGTATAGCCGCGACACCGCGGACCGCGCAGCGCGCGCCGTTCCCCAAGACCGGGCGCACGGCTTGCTGCTGCTCGCCTGCCGCGGCCGGCTGCAACCCAGCGACCTGCCGCGCCGCGGTCCCCGCCTGTAAACGCCGGAACCGCCCACCGGGCCGCCGCTCGGTTGCTTGACACGGCGGCGCCGCGATGCGATCCTGACGGCGCGACGCACCCCCGCCGCGTCTCGGCCGAGCGCACCGGGGCCCGCGCCGCTCGACCAGCAAGAGGGAGTCACGTATGGCGGAGTTTCAGCGGACACGCGTGCGCGAGCGCGAGCCGGGCGCGGGCGACGTTTACGAGCAGAACCTGCGGCTGCAGCTGGCGATCCGCGAGCTGTCGCTCACCGGCCCGGTCGTGATCCGTGGCGAGGACCGGCCGTTTCAGCAGACCCGGCAAGGCCGCCTGAAATTCTACCTCTGCCGCGGCATCACGACCGACGTGCCGCTCAAGGACTGGCACTGCTTCGTGCTCGACGTGCAGCGCCACTCGGGCAAGCACCGCCACCAGGGCGGCCTCGCCATCTTCGTGCTCGAGGGCGAGGGCTACAGCGTGATCGACGGCGAGCGCGTCGACTGGGAGGCCGGCGACCTCATCCTCCTGCCGATCAAGCCGGGCGGCTGCGAGCACCAGCACTTCAACCGCTACGCCGACCAGCCCTGCAAGTGGATCGCGTTCATCTACAAGCCGCTCCACGACGAGGTGGCCAGCTACATCGAGCAGCGCGAGCCATCCCCCGAATTCAACGGCTAGCCCCCCATTCGGGTGAGGATAGGGGGGCTCTGCTCGCCTCTTTCCCTGCAACTCGTTGGCTTGGCAGATGGGCGGGCGGTCCGTGTGGACAGGGGAGTAGGGGTGGTGTCTCCCAACCGGTTTTTCCCTTTGCTCGTTGGCTTGGCAGATGGGCGGGCGTCCCGTCCGGGCGGGGGTGTGGGGGTGTCCCCCACGGCCGGTTTTGCCCTCCCTGTTCGCTTGACAGATGGGCGGGTCGCCCATAGAATGTCGATAAGCTGTCGTGGGACAGCTATGGCATGTTGACCCCTGCGCACGGACCCCGCGTGGAATTCGGTGAATCTAGTACGCTACCGCCGAGCGCCGCTCGGGGAAAGGGAGCGACTCGTGGCCCAGCAGACCGAGACGCTGGCGCGACCCCTGCGCGTAGGCGCGCGCGGTGGGTGGAAGCGCACGCTCGCGCCCCACGAAGGCTTGATTATCGGCACGATCTCGGTGCTCGCCTTCATGATCTTCTGGGAGTGGGTGGGCACGAGCGGGATCGTCAATCCGATGTTCACCAGCTCGCCGTCCCGCATCATCAAGGCGGCCGACAAGCTGTTCTTCGATGGCGGCATCGGCGCAGTGTTCGGGGCGCTCCTCGTAGGGAATCTGGCGGCCGCCTGGGGAGCCATTGCCAAGGGCAGCATTTGGAAGGACATCTGGGTGAGCACCCAGGAGCTGCTCGCCGGCTACATTCTGGCCCTGGTCGTCGGCATCGTGCTCGGGCTGGCCATGGGCTGGTTCCGACGCTTCAACTACATCATGGAGCCGTTCGTCTCGGCCCTCTATGCGACGCCTAGTGTGGCGCTGCTGCCGCTGTACATCATCTGGTTCGGCATCGGCATCAACTCGAAGATCGCCGTGATCTTCATGTCGGGCGTCTTCTACCCGCTGATGTACGCGCGCGTCGGCGTCTCGACGGTGGACGCGAACATCCTGAAGTGCGCCAAGTCCTTCGGCGCGAACGACTTCCAGCTCCTCAAGACAGTCGTCTTACCTAGCTCGATCCCGTACCTCATGACCGGGGCGCGCCTGGGCCTCGGCCGCGCGCTAGTCGGCGTCGTGGTCGGCGAGCTGTACGCGGCGACCGCGGGCGTCGGCTACCTGATCACCGTCGCGGGCGCTACCTTCCAGACGGACAAGGTGTTCGTCGGCGTGCTCATCATCACCTTCGCGGGCGTGTTCCTGTCGGCGCTGCTCCAGCGCGTCGAGGACCGCTTCTCCACCTGGCGGCCGCGCCTGAACGAGGACACCGCCAACTGAGCGGGGCGACACGCCTCGCCGCCAGCCATCCGCTCGAGTGAAGCGCCCGCCAGCAGCTGCTGGCGGGCGCTTCGTCATGCTCGGTTCCGGGATGCTGGTGGGCGCGTTGGTAGGCTCGAGCGCGTTGGGCGGGGCGGTAGCTCCTGCCGCAACCGCGCGGCCAGACGCTCACCAAGACGGAAGGAGTAGTTCTGGCCGCGGTCCTGCGGGTAGACGTGTGCCATGTTGGCGAGGTACACGCCCGCGAGTGGCGTCTCGTGCGGCGGCAGCTGCCGCGTGTAGCCGCGCGTGACGACCGGCTGGGCGTAGGGCGCCTGCCAGACCCAGTGCTCCTGCACCCAGCCGGGCTCGAACGCCGGGTTCAGCTTGCGTAGATAGGGCAGGAACTCCGCCAGCACCCGCGCGTCGTCCCAGCCGAACAGTGGGTGGTCCATGGGCAGGTAGTTGCCCAGGTACACCAGGTGGCGGCCGCCGTAGTCGCTTGCCGGCAGGAAGTTCGTGTGCTCGACAGCGGCCAGGAACGGGAAGCCCGGATCGGTGACGCTCAGCCAGTACACCGGCAGCATCAGCGGGCGATCCAGCGCCAGCACGACGCAGTGCGCGCCCAGGTGCAGCGGCCCCGCCTGCCAGCGAGCGCGGTAGGTGTCGGGCAGGCCGCGGGCCAGCCGCAGGAACAGCCGCGTCGGCAGCGTCACCGCCAGGCGGTCGAAATGCTCAGCACCCTCGCTCGTGTCCACCCGCAGCCGTCCATCGCCCTCGCGCTCGATCGCTTGCACCTCGCGGCCCAGCGCGACGCGCCCGCCCAGTCGCTCGATCTCCTCGGCCATCCGCGTGTACAGCCGGTGGAAGCCGCCGCGCAGGTAGCCGAGCGTCGGCGTGCGGCAGTGGATACGCGCCCAGAACCACGGCAGCGCGATCTCCTCCTTGTGCGCGCCGAACTTGCCCTCGAGCTGCGGCTCCCATACGACGCGGTACGCCCGCTCGCCCATGCGGCGGCGCAGCCAGGCGGCCGCCGTCTCGTCGGGCAGCCGGCGGTAGTCGCGGGTGTACTTCAGATACGCCACGGCCGCGCCCAGCCGCAGCCGGTCCAGCAGCGGCAGCGGCCCGAAGCGCAGCACGGCGCTGGCCGAGTTCAGCGGGTAGAACCGCCCGTCGTGCAGCACGCTGGTGTTTGGCTGGCCCCAGTACAGCGCGTCGCCCAGCCCTAGCTCGTTAGCCAGCGCGATGGCGGTCGTGTCGGTCTGGAACAGGTGGTGGTAGAAGCGCTCCAGGTAGGCGTCGCCGACCCGGAAGCCCGCGGCCAGCCCGCCGGGCACCGTCTCCTTTTCGAGCACCACCACTGACTCGCCCGCTTGGGCGAGCCGCAGCGCGCAGCTCAGCCCCAGCGCGCCGGCCCCCAAAACGCCAATCGTCATGAGCGATCCGCCTTCAGCGAAGAGGTAGCCGTGGGCAGGTGGCCGGCGTCAGCGCTCGGCCAGCGCCGACCGAACGCCTACCGGCGGCTCAGCGGCCTGGCCCACGGGCGCGGCGGCCGGCGGCGGCTGCGTGAGCGCGGTCAGGTCGGCGAACAGCCCTCCGCCGTGCCCCGGCGGCTCGCCCGCGCCGCCGCTCACGCCCCGTTCCTGCCAGAGGAAGAACAGGCCGACCAGCACGACCGGCACGACCAGCGCGGCGTGGAGCACGAGCGTGTAGCTTGTGGCCTGCGCGAGCGCCACGCCGAAGACCTCCGTGAGCACGATCTGGAGCGGCAGGTCGAAGGTGCCCACGTAGCCGGGCGACGAGGGGATCATGGCGCCGAAGTTGGCCGCCGCGGCGCCGAGCAGCGCCGCCTCGGGGCGCGCGGGGAACGGGAAGCCGAGCATGACCAGATAGTACATCGTGGCCTCGGCCAGCCAGGCGAGGACCGACAGCCCCAGCACCGCCGCGAGCGCGTGCGCCTGCCGCAAGACGGCGAGACCGTCGACGAAGCTGTGGATCAGCCGCTCGCCCAGGTAGGCGAAGCGCGCGGGCAGCAGGCGCAGCAGGCGCACCGCTAGCGCCACGAACGGCCCCGGCAGCAGCAGGAACCCCACCAGCGCCAGGCTGGCGACCAGGAAGAGGGCGGCCGTGGCCCAGGCCGCGCGCTGCAGGTCGGCCGGGAACGGCACCAGCAGCGCGGCGAAGCCCGCGAAGGCGCAGAGCGTTAGCCCGTCGAGCACGCGCTCCAGCACGATCGTGGCGAGCGTCGCGCCCGGCTCGACGCGCTCGCCGCGCCACAGCAGGTAGGCCCGCGCCAGCTCGCCCAGCCGCGCCGGCAGCAGGTTGTTCACCGTGAAGCCGATCACCAGGACGCGAAACAGGCGTCCGGTCGAGGGCGAGCGACTTCCGCGCAGCGCCGGCCCAAGCAGCAGCTTCCAGCGGACGCTGCGCAGCCACACGCCGACGAAGTACACGGCGACCGCGGGCAGCACGTAGAGGAAGTTGGCCCGCGCCAACGCGGCCGCCAGCGCCGCCGGGTCGAGCGAGCGGAAGACGAGCCAGAGACAGACCAGGCTGACCGCCAGTCCCAGCCAGACCCGCTTCTTCTTAGCCATCAGCGGTCAGCCGTCAGCCATCAGCTACGGCGCCTCCGCGGCCGCGTCGTCGCCGGCCGCGCTCTCGGGCGCCGGGCCGCCGCCGGCGGCCGAGCCGTGGTTGCTGACGGCGGGCGGCGACGCCCCCGGCACCGCGACCACCACGCCGGCCGCGCTGTCGCTTACCCATAGCGCGCCGTCGGGCCCCGCCAGCACGCCGATGGGCTTCTGGAACGGGTAGTTCTGGAGCGCGGCCACCGAGTTCGCCATCGTGCCGTCGGGCGCGATCATCAGCACGCGCCGTTCGGAGGGCACTGTCGCGTACACGCGGCCCGTCGGGTCCACGCGCAGGTACGGCTTGTCCGTGATCGCCTGACTGCTCCAGGCCGGCACCGGGTACTGGGCTAGCTGCTGGTCGGTGGTCGGGTTCAGCTTCTGGATACGCTGGTTCCACGTGTCGGCCACCCACAGGTTGCCCGCCGGATCGAAGGCGATGCCCACCGGCTCCTTGAACTGGCCCGGCCCGCTGCCCTCGCCGCCGATCGCCCGCAGGTAGCGGCCGTTCGGGTCGAACACCTGGATGCGTTTGTTGCCGGTGTCGCTCACGTAGACGTTGCCGTCCGGCCCGATCGCCACGTCGCGCGGGCCCCAGAACCCGTAGGGCTCGGCGTCGCGCTGGCCCTTCGTGTCGACGAAGTTGCCCCACTTCGTGATGAAGCGCCCGCTCGCGTCGAACTTCTGGATGCGGTGGTTCCAGGTGTCGGCCACGTAGACGCTGCCATCCGGCGCGATCGCCACTGACCACGGCTCCTGGAACTCGCCGTCGCCGGTGCCCGGCTTGCCCAGCGTGCCGGCAACCGAGCCGTCGGGATTCAGGATCGTGATGCGGCCCGCCTGGCTCTGCACCACGTACAGCCGCCCGGCGGCGTCGCGCGCCATCTCCTTCGCCTCTTGCAGCGTGGCTGGGCCGGTGCCGATGCGACCGAGCACCTGCAGCCCGCCGGCCGCCGTAGCCGGAGCCACCGCCGCCGGCGCCCCGCCAGGAGCCGCCGCGCCCTCGGCCGGGGCTGCTCCCGCGCCCTCGGCCGCGCCCACACCCGGGGCGCTCACGGAAGGCGGCATCGGCGCGACGCTCGCCGGGCTGGTGAGCGGCGCCAGGGCGCCAGGCCCGCCGCCCACCACGCCGCGCGCCAGGTCCGGCCGCACGTAGAGGTAGAAGTCGCGGGAGCCAAGCGGGTTCAGCGGCTCGCGATATAGGAAGTAGCGCCACAGCTTCAGCCGCGTCGTCGCCGAGTCGGGGCCGAACAGGCCGTCCCAGACCGACTGCACCGTCCAGCCCTTGTAGTCCTCGGGATACCACCAGTTCAGGCGGTACTTCTGGCCCACGTAGTCCGCGATGCGGTCGCGGATGGGGTCGATGTTCGTGGACATGACGATGATCGCAGGTGGCCGCTCGCCGCCCGTGTCGGGCGGCAGCGTGCGCGAGAAGTACGTCTTCTTCGTCCAGTTGCGCAGGTACCACTCGAACGGCCAGGCCACCGACTCGTGCACGACCTGCGTGCCGTTCTCGGTGTCGGTGTAGCCGTTGTCCAGCATCACGGGGAACTCCTTGCCCGTGCCCGTGATGTGGCTCAGGTACTCGAGCTGCTCCATGACGCGTGGGATGTCGGGCGAGCTTTGCACGTACACCAGCATGTCGTTGGGCGTGTCGCCGTTCTTGTACGTCACCTGCCAGCCGATGTGAATCGTGAGCGCCACCAGGCCCAACACGCAGGCGGTGCCCATCGGCGCCGGTAGGAAACGCCAGCCCTGGCGCCGCCCCAGCTCCCACAGGCCCACCGCCGCCGCGAACAGCATCACGAGCACGGCCATCTGCCAGAGCTGCGCCCTTTGCTGGGCCAGCGGGTCGGCGACCGGCGACCGCATCACCGTCGTCAGCGGGATCACCATGCCCAGCATGAGCAGCGTGAGCAGCGCCGCCAACAGGTAGGGGCCGCTGAACACCCGCCGCCACTCCAGCCGGTCCGCCGCCCAGCCGACGAATTGCGCCGCCAGCAGGTTCAGCGGGATCGCCAGGTGGACCAGCAGCCACGGCATCTTCTCGCTGGCCAGCGTGTAGATGCTGATGGCGCCGATGGCCCAGTACAGCGTGAACCAGAAGAACAGGCTGCCGCGGCGGCTCAGCGCCAGCACCAGCGTCGCCGCGTAGGCCATGCCGACGAGGAACCAGCCCTGCGCCTCGTGCGCGCTCAGGACCGCCACCCGCTCGGGCCGAGAGAGCTGGAAGAAGACGAGCCCGACCACCAGGTAGATCGCCGTGATCAGGCCCAGCCCGCGCTTGTTCGCGCCCGAGACGAGCGCGGCCGCCACGGCCAGGATCACCGCCGTGAACTCGTACAGCGGCATCAGCAGGAAGTAGTAGTAGGTCGGCTGCGAGCCGCGCGCCACCCCCTGCTGCTCCATCCAGTACTGGAGCGCGCCGATGGTGCCCGTCTGGATGCCGTTCGGGTTCGTGAAGAAGGTCGTGAACAGCGTCACGCAGATGGCGATGACGATGGCCACGCAGTTCAGCAGCACCACCGGCCGCACGCTCAGCACGGCGCCCAGCAGCTCGCTGCCCCACGGCGCCGCCGCGGCGGTCGCGCCGTTACCGTGCAGGCGCGCGTCGTAGCGGTGCCAGAAGTGCTCGGCCACGATCTTGATCGCCACGAAGCTCACGACCAGGAAGCCGACCAGGTAGATCGCCTCCTTGGTGCTGAAGGCGAGCGCCAGGCCCACGCTGCCCACGTACAGCCAGCGCGGCTGGCGTGTGCGCACGTAGTTCAGCAGCCCGACCATCATCAGCAGCGTGAAGAAGCCGAAGTAGATGTCCTCGCGCGTGAAGCGCGAGAAGTAGAGCAGCGCCGGCGAGATGGTGAACAGCACCGCCAGCGCCATCGCGCCCCAGCGCCCGAGCTGTGCGCGCAGGAAGTAGGCCAGAATCACCAGGCCCGTGCCACACAGCACCGCCGTCAGCCGTACGCTGACCTCGTTGTCGCCGAACAGGAACATCATCAGGGCGTTCGCGTGGAACTGGAACGGCCCGTGCATCATCGGGTCGTGCGTGTAGCCCTGGCCCTGGAACAGCCGCCATGAGTAGACCGCGTGCAGGCTCTCGTCGTGGTGCAGCGCCCGCACGCCCAGATCGTGCATCCGCAAGAGAAACGCCACCGCGACGGTCGCCACCCAGAAGACGCTCTCCCACGGCAGCACCGGGGGGGCTGGCCGTGGGGCCGGGGGCAGTGCGGGGGCGAACTCTTCACGCTCGGGGTGACGTTGGCGGACCTTCGGTTGGTCGGCTACTCGGGCCATGCGGATGGCACTCCTTCAGGGCCTAACGGACGACGATTATATCATGGCGGGTGGGTATCAGCCATGAATTGCGATAGACCCACCAATTCCAGAGCGCGCTGCTGCTCGGAATCGGGCCTACGGTGATCGTTTCGTCGAGCGGCTGCCGCTCGCCCTCCGGCGCCCCGGGACCGGCGGGCCAGAGGCCCCGGCGCACGGTGCCCGGCGGCGTGCTCAGCGCGTCGGGGAAGGTGTCCTGGAAGCGGACCGTTGGCACGTCGCGCAGGTGCCAGAGCAGCAACGGCTGCAGCGCGTCGCTGACGACGATCGGCGACGTGGGCTCCTGGCGTGCCCAGGTCTGCACTTCTTCCACGAGACTATAAACGCTGGGTGAGAGGGCCTGCGGACGCAGCAGCTCGGCCTCGCCCGCGCCGAAGTCCGCGAACTGCAAGCGGCCGTTGGTCACGCCGACGAACGCCAGGCCGAGGGCGACGGCGATGATCGCGGTGACGCGCAGTGGCCGCGACGCCTCGCCCGGCGGCCCGCTGGCCTGCCACCAGTCGCTCAGCCGTCGGTGCAGGAGCGCCAGGAAGGCTAGCACGAGCACGCCGAGCGCCAGCTCTCGCCCCCGCGCGCTCAGCCCGCCCGGGGCGGCGAGGCTGCTCTGGAGCAGCCGCACCGTGTTGACCGCGCAGACGAACGTGATGCCGGCCAGCGCGGCGAGCAGCGCGTCCTCGCCCACAGCGCGCCACGTCCAGCCGGGCGCGGCCAGGCGGGCGAGCGCCAGGCCGCCGAGCAGCGCCAACGGCAGCAGCCAGCAGAGCAGGTAGGGCAGCGGGTCGGGTGGCTGGAACACGAGCGGCAGCGCCGCGAGCGTCGTCCACCAGAGCAGGAAGTGCTCGAAGGGCCGCGTGCGGCGCACCACCACGACGATGCCCGCGATGGCGGCGACCACGATCGGCAGGTCGTACACCAGCAGCGTCGGCAGCCAGGGGATCGGCGTGGCCCGCGGATAGTACGGCGCCAGCCAGCTCACCCACGGGTCGACGAGCGCGCCTTGCAGGCCGCGCAGGTCCATCAGCCCGGCCGTGCCCACGAGCACCAGCGTCGCCACGAACAGCACGCCCGCCAACCGCGGGTCCAGCTCGCGCAGCGGCACCGCCGCCAGCCACTCCGCCGGCCGCGGCAGCCCGCCACGCGCCGTCTCCCCCCCTGCATCCTGCGTTTTCGGCAGCCGGGCGCGCGCCGCGCTCTCGTCGACCGCCCCGCGCGCCAGCCCGCCACGCACCCGGTCGCTCGCCGCGCTTCCCGCGGCTGCCAGCCGCGCCGCGGCCCGCGCGTCCTCGGCGCCCCCCGGCTCCTGGCCCCTGGCCCCTAGCCCCCGCTCCTTCGCCGGCCACCACGTGATCAGCGCCGCGCCCACCACCGCGAGCAGGGCCGGCACCGCCACCGAGCCGGCCGTCAGCAGCAGCGCCAGCAGCACCGGCACCGCGTACGCCCACCACCGCCACGCCGTCTGACTCTCGCTGGGATCAGCACGGCGCTCGTGGTATCCCGCCGCGCCGGACGCGAGCGCGTCGCTCCCTCTCCCCTTGGGAGAGGGCTGGGGTGAGGGCGTCGCCCCCTGCTCCCAGCCGTCATCGCTCCCGTCGACAGCGGGGGCCGCCAGCAGCGCCCGCGCGCACACGCCGACGAGCAGCGCTAACAGCGTCGGCACCAAGATCGCCGGGTCGACGTGGCGGCTGCCGAAGACCAGCATCGGCGAGAGGGCGAGCAGCGCCCCGGCCGCCAGCGTGGCGACCGGTCCCAGGAGCGGGCGCAGCAGCAGCGGCGCGGCGACCAGCGCCAGGCCGGCCATTGCTGTCGGCAGGCGCGCGACAAAATCGCTCGCGCCGAACAGCCCGAAGCTAGCCGCCAGCGCGTGGATCAGCAGCACGCCCGGCCCCACGTCGGGCGGCGCGTTCTGCAGCCACATGCGCCAGGCGGCCAGCGCCGGCTGGGCCTCGTCGGGCGCCAGCGGCCCGTTGGCCAGCGACGCCAGCCGCAGGATGGCGGCCACGCCCAGCACGGCCGCCCAGCCGGCCACCTCCCATACCCGCACGCGGTCGAGCAGGCCGCTTCGCAGGCCCCACGCCGGCGTCCACTCAGCACTCAGCACTCAGCACTCAGCACTTTCTAGGGCCGTAGCTCGGCCAGGCCAACGCCTACGCTCGTGGGCTGCGGCACCCGGTAGATCGTCACGTCCACCCCCCGGTACACGGGCTCCAGCGCCCCCTCGAAGCGGTCGCGGACGCCCGGCCCGTACTTCTCGACTTCCATCGTGCCCACGTACACGTAATCCACGTGCTGCGCCTGCAATAGCGACGCCAGGGTCGACGGATCGGCGCCCCGGTAGATCGTCTCGAGCGTCGCCTTGCGCTGGTCGAGCGTGGGCTGCGGGCCGCGCCACTGCAGCTCGTGGCCGATCCAGCCCAGTAGCGTGGGTAGCCCGCTGAACGTCGACACGCGCCCCGCCTCGCTGTAGTCGTCCCCGAACGCTTCGGCGATAACGGGGCGGCCAGGCATGTTCTGCTCCAGCCAGCGAATCGCCTCCGCGTCGCCCGGACGCGACGCCTGCAGCCAGGCCGCCCCGTCCAGCGTCGCCGGCCCCTGGAAGGCGTTGTCCTTCGTCCACGTCGCGCCCACCGGATACAGCATCCCCCCCAGCATCAGCGCGCCCGCCAGGACGACGGCGAGGGCGCCGAAGGCCCGGAGACCTACCCCCCCGGCCCCCGTCCCGATGCGGGAAGGGGGAGAGGGACGTACTCCCGCCCCCGCCCCCCTCTCCCCATAGGGGGCGGGGGCGTCCGGCGCAGCCTTCCCCGGCTGGGCGGGCTCCCCCCTTCCTTCAGAGGGAAGGGGGGCTGGGGGGGTTAGGTTACCCGGCCCCCGCACCAGGTACACGATCAGCAGCGGGCTAAGCAGCCCGAGCAGCAGCCAGACGTGGTAGTAGAACTTGAACACCGTGTTCATGCGCGTGCCGAAGCTGTCTTTCAGGAAGATTAGCTCCGTGCCGAGCAGCAGCCCGACGGCGCACAGCAGCAGCAGCGTCCCCGCGGGCGCCAGGATCGCGGCGCCCGGCCCGCGCCGCGCCGCCAGCACGAGTGGCAGCAGCCCCACGAGCAGCAACAGCAGCAGCGACAGCGTCGGGTCGCGCACGCCGCAGCACGGGTTGATCCGCGGCAGGGGCGCCAGCGCCACGACGAACGCCATGGCGATCAGCCACCAGTGCCGCCCGAGCGTCGCGCGCACGTCCGGGTCGGCGAGCGCGTCGAGCCAGCCGCGCACGACGGCCGCGACGGCGAGCACCAGGAACGGCCCGAACAGCACGACGAGCGAGCCGAGCATCGTGCGTTCCCGCACGACGTCCAGGCCGAGCGGCTGCGACTGGTAGCCCACGAAGTAGGGGGCGTACAGCAGGACGGCGCCGCCGAACGCTAGGCCCAGCAGCGCGAGCGCGCGCCAGACGACGAGCGGCACGGCAGCCAACAGCGCCGCGTGCCCACCAGGCGCCCGTGCCCCCGGCGTGGCCGGCGAGCCCGCCGGCTGCGCCCCCCCATCCCCACGCCCGGCCGGCGCCGCCGCGCGCTGCTCGCCGATCACCAGCCCGGCCACGACGGCCAGCCCGTAGACGACCCAGAACGTGCCCACGTCCCAAGTGTTGAGGGGGATCAGGAGGCCGAGGGCCAGCGCGCTCACCGCCAGGTCCAGCTTGCCCTGGTCGTGGCCGGCCAGCAGGTTGCGGAACGCGGCGAGCGCCAGGCCGATGGCGAGTAGCTCGAACGGCAGCGCCACGAAGTGCGGGTGCAGGTCGCCCAGGATCAGGCTGAACCAGGGGAACTCGGTGATCCCGTCGGGCTGCACGTTCGGGATGACGCGCGCCGCGTTGAACCAGGCCACGTCGCTCGGGAACGTAATCGGCCCCGGCGGCGGCACCGTCTTCACGCCGAACCAGTGCCAGAACGCCGCGTCGCCGTGCCCCTGCCGCGCCGCTAGCTCGACCGCTGTCTGCAGGTTGCCCATCACGGCCGTCGCGATCACCCCGACGACGGCCAGGAGCGCGGCGAGGGGGGCGAAGACCCCTCTCCCCCCCGCCCCCCTCTCCCCCATAGGGGAAAGGGGGGAGGACCCCGGGGCCGGCTCTGCCGAATAGCCCCCGCCCCCTATGGGGGGAGCGGGTTGGGGGAGGGGGGCCGTCGGTCCCGCCCCCGCCGGCAAGCCCCCCGTCCCCTGATGGGGGAAGGGGGGGTGGGGGGAAGGGGTCAGCTGCGCCCGCACCAGCGTGTACCCCAGGCCGAACAGCCCCGCTGCCAGCAGGCCCAGGGTGCTCGCCAGCGCCAGGTTGTAGGCGACCGCCGGCGCCACGTCGGTGGCCTTCGTCACGAGCGCCCACAGGAAGTAGCCCAGATAGTAGTAGGCCATGCCATAGCCGGCCAGCCACGGGTCCTCGGCGGGGAGTTGGTCGCTGCGCACGAAGGCGTGCAGGATGGCCATGTCCATGAACTTTTCCTGGCCGTTGATCGCCGCGCCGTACGCGCGCACGGCGACGGCCAGCCCGAACACGGCCAGGAACACGGCCTCCGAGGCGAGCACCAGCCGGCGCTGGCCGTGCAGCACGGCGAGCGCTTCGCGCCCGTTCCACGCCCACAGCCCGACGGCGAGCAGGACGACGAGCACGAAGATCGTCGGCTGCGTGGCGTTCAGCAACCCGAGCGACGCGAGTAGCCAGCAGGCGTAGCCGACGAGCGCCAGCCCGAGCGGCTTCGTCAGCCCGTAGCCCCGGTCGTCGAGGCGGCGGAAGACGCGCACCGCCAGCGGCAGGGCGCACAGCCCGACCACCTCGAGCGCGATTAGCCAGATGAGTATCGAAATGGCAGCCATGTTTGAGCTATCAGCCATCAGCCGTCAGCTATCAGCTTCCTGTCGTCGCTGCTGAGCGCAGATCTGTTGCGGGGCGCTCTGCTACAGCCACGGCCGTGCTCGGCGTTGCGGCGCAGCGATCGACCGTCCGTGAGCAGGCGTCGGCCGCTGGCTGACAACTGACGGCTGATGGCTGACAGCTAACAGCGGCCGGCTGCTCGCCGATCGCCGACGCCTTCACCCGGTAGATCTGCGCGCCTCGATTGAAGTCCACCACGCCGTCGACCGGCGCCGGGTCCACGTACACCAGGTCGAACACGGTGCCGACGAGGTCGCGGAACTTCTGTAGCCCCGCCGGGGAGTAGTAGGCACGCTCCAGCGGGCCTACGTAGACGTACTCCACGTGGTACTTGCGCAGCAGGTTCACGAGCTGCGACCAGTCGGGCGTGTCGTACATCACCTGCACGTCGCGCACGCGCTCCTCGACCATCCAGCCGAAGTCGCCGCGCTGCTGGCGCTGGTGCCAGTCCCAGCCCACCACCGTCGGCAGACCGGTATACACCGACACCCGCGAGCCCCACTTGTAGAGCCCCGTGTTGGCCTCCAGCACGACCGGCGAGCCGGGGATGTTGTCCTGCATCCACGTGATCGCCCGGTAGTCCACGTCGAGCGGGATGTTCTGGCCCTTGTCGGCGTACACCGCGCCCTGCATGTACGCCATGCCGTCGTCGGTGGGCGGCATCGGGTGGAAGCGCAGGGCGAGCTTGACCGGCGTCGCCTCGACCGGGTAGATCAGCACGCCCGCGAGCAGCACCGCCGCGGCTCCCGACCACCACTGCCACCCCGCCCGACCGGGACGCCAGCGGCGCAGCAGCCGGATCGCCACGATGCCCGCCGCCAGCCCGAGCAGCACCCACACCTGCATGTAGAACTTGAACACGGTGTTCATGCGGCCGATGTCGCCCTTGAGCACTGCTAGCTCGACGGCGGCGGTGAGCGCCAGCGCCACGGCGATCATGCCGAGCAGCAGCAGGCGGTCCGGCCGCTGGCGGTGCCAGGGCACCAGCCAGGCAACGAACAGCAGCAGCAACACCACGATGGCCGGCACGACCTTGCCCAGCACCACGAAGCCCGCCGCGATCACGAGCGCCGCCAGCGCCGCGTAGCCAAGCACGGTGGTCCAGCTCAGCCGCCAGCCGGCCGTGCTCGGCGGCGACCAGAAGCCCTGCGCTGGCCCGGCCTGCTCCAGCAGCGGCGTCGCCGCGACGAGCGGCAGCAGGCGGCGGCGCAGTAGCCAGGTCTCGTAGGCCAGCAGGCTCGCCACGGCGAACAGGAAGAAGCCGAGCACCGTGACGTAGTGGACGAGCGACGTGCTGGCCTTGATCGGCTCGACGCCGGTGTAGAACAGCCCGAAGTGCGCGAGATACGGTTGGATCGCGACGGCCGACACGCCGTACAGCGCGGCGGCGATGACGAGCGTGCGCAGCACCGCGCCCGCGGCGATGCCCCGCGCGGCATGGTACTCGGCCACCGCCCCCGCGCCGACCAGGATCAGCAAGTAGGTCGGGAAGTCCCACGTGTTCGTGGCGCGCAGCAGCCCCACCGTCAGCCCGCCGAGCGCGATCAGCCACACGGTTTCCTGGCCGAGCGCCGCACGGAGGACGGCCAGACCGGCCCTCACCCCCCGCCCTCTCCCAAAGGGAGAGGGGGCCGGCTCCGCCCCCGTCTGCTCCCTCTCCCCCCGGGAGAGGGTCGGGGTGAGGGCCGTCGTCCTCCCCCGCTCCCCCTGGGAGAGGGTCGGGGTGAGGGCCGTTCCCGCCGCCTCCCACACCGCCGCCAGCGCCCCGCCGCGCACGAGCGCGAGGGCGACGTGCAGCGCCAGGAGAGTCAGCGGCAGCGCCAGCATATGCGCGTGCAGGTCGCCGTACAGGAACGTGAAGTACGGAAACTCCGTGATCGGGCCGGGGTCCTCGGGGCCGATGACGCGCGTGCTGCGCCAGAAGTCGAAGGTGGGCATCAGCCGCGGGTCGGCCATCACGGGGCCGATGCCGCCCAGCGCTCGGAACAGCCCGCCGATCACCGGCGCGCTGTTCGCCGCGGTGCCGCTCGCCTTGCCCAGCCCGTCCACGATCTGGACCAGGCCGTCCAGGTTGCCGATGACGGCCACGAACAGCGCGGCCAGCAGCCCGCCGCCCTCGGCCCAGCCGAGCCCGGCGAGCTGCCGCGGGCTGCGGAGGCGATGGCCGTTCGGACCGAGCAGGAAGTTGAAGGCGAAGCTGAAGCTGCCCGCCACGACCAGCGCGAAGAACAGCGCCACGGCGAGGTTGTACGCCACGGCCGGGACGGTGCCGGTGAGCTTGACGAGCGTGGCGACGAGCACCTGGCCGAAGTAGTAGTAGTTGATGTAGCCGCCCGCGAACCACGGGTCGTAGGGCGGGAAGTAGCTGCTCTTCAGCACGGCGTTCAGGTAGGCGAAGTCCATCGGCTTCTCGCCGCCGAAGTTCGGGTGCCACAGGTCGGGGTTCGCCATGCGGATGCCGTGGAAGAACACGTAGGCGGCGGCGAACACCACCTCGGCGAACAGCAGCAGCTCCCAGCGCGCCCGCACGTCGGCCCAGAACGCTGCGCGCCGCCGCCAGACGACCGCGGCCGAGCCGAGCACGATCAGCGCCAGCACCAGCAGGATCGTGCCGCGCGAGTACGGCAGCACCCGCACGCTGGCGAGCAGCCAGGCGCCCCAGGCGAGCAGCGCGATCGCCAGCACCTTGGCGATGCCGTAGCCGCGATCGCCCAGCCGGCCGAAGACCGCCCAGGCCAGCGGGTACGCCGCCCAGCCGAGCAGCACCGCGAGCAGCCACCAGGCGAGCGCCGGGAAGCGGTTGATCAGGCTGTCGCGCTGGACGATCTCCGACCAGGTGCCGCCCGCTTCCTGCGCCGCGCGCATCTCCGGGGAGAGCATCAGCCCGTGGGTGTAGGCCTCGATCGGCTTCAGCCCCTTGATCACCTGGTCCAGCGGCACTGCGTCCAGCAGCGCCCGCACCTTCGCCGGCGAGTAGTCCGCCGACTTCTGGAACAGCATCACCTTCGGGTGGTCGTAGTTCACCCACAGGTCCGAGGCGTCGTCGTCGTGGATGACGAACGGCCCCAGGCGCGGGTACGACGTGAACACGGCGACCGGCTTGAAGCCTAGCTCGCCGTTGAACAGCAGGCGGTAGTACTCCGTGGCGAGCGGGTAGCGCTCGGGGATGCGCGGGATCGACTGGTACAGCCGGCTGCTGGTGATGGCGATGACGTCGGTGGCGTCGAGCGTGGCAATCAGCTTCTCGCGCTTGGCCGGGTCCTCCTCGGCGTACAGCTCGAGCTGGCCCGCGCCGGCGTAGGGCGCCGCCGGGTGGCCCTCCAGGTTCAGCGGCACCGGGTCGTCCCAGTGCTCGTTCGTCACCTTGGTCCCCGGCGGCAGGTGCGCGTAGATCCACTCGGAGGCCGCCACGCGCGTGGTGGTCCGCGTGTAGATCGTCGTGTAGGCCACGCCGTAGAGCAGCGTCCAGCCGACGACCACCGCGACGGCCGCGACGGCCAGCCGCGCCGCCAGCGGGCCGTCCCACGTCGCGCGCAGCCAGCGCAGCGCGGCGGCCGGCGCGGCCGGGCGGGCCGGCCGCGACTCGGGCGGCGCCTCGGCCCGGGCGGGCGCCTGGCGCCGTGCCCAGCCGAGCAGCTCCACCAGCGCCCAGCTGGCGAGCAGGATGAGCGGCGGCATGATCGACAGGAAGTAGCGCGAGGCGCTGGCGAAGTTGCCGCCCCAGTAGTACAGGTTGAAGGCGATCCAGACGAGCGGGATCAGCAGCAGCAAGCGTTGCGCGAGGTCCGCGCGGCGGCGCCCCCAGCTCAGGGCCAGCCAGCCGAGCGCCAGCGCGATGCCCGCAAAGCCCGCCACGCCGAGCGGTATTCCCATTCCCCACGTCACGAGCTGCTCGATGGGGTACACGAAGCGTGTGCGGTTGGCGAACTGGACGCTCGGCGGGTAGTCGATCTCGCCCGCGCTGATCTTGCGGAAGCTGTCCAGGTCCGCGACGTACTTCGGGTTGAGTCCGACATCGAAGAAGCCCGGGCCGGCGAACGCGTTGGGCTGGCCGACGCGGAAGAGCAGAAACGCGAACACGAGCGCCAGGCAGAAGCCGATCAGCGGCTCGTTCAGCACGTTCCAGTCGAAGGCGCCGCGGCGCACGGCGACGGCCGCCCCGCCGCTCGTCGTCCGCGCGCTGCCCGCCGGGGCCGTGGCGAGGCGCCAGGCGCGCACGGCGCAGGCGGTGAACACGACCAGCCCGAACGTCGCCGCGTTGATCTTGCTGGCGGTCGCCAGTCCGTAGAACACGCCGAGTAGCGTGTAGTTGAGCAGCCCGCCCTCTTGCGCGACCCGCACCGCGTAGTACAGCGCCACGGTCACGAAGAAGGCGACGAACGTATCCATCACGAAGTAGTGGGACTGCTGGATGTGCAGCGGCGTGACGGCGACGAGGAACGCGGCTAGCGCGCCGACGCGCCAGTCGAACAGGCGGCGGCCCAGCAGGAAGACCATGACGATCGTGCCGAGGTCGAACAGCGCGCTCAGCACGCGGCCCAGCAGCGTGATGTCGCCATAGGCCGTCCATTTGCCGGTCTCGGCCACGATGCGCACGAGGTACAGCGGGAACGTGCCGTAGACGAACGAGCCAATCCCCTTGTTGTAGGGATTGAACGGCGAATGGGCGGTGTCGAAATACTCGCCCAGGCTGCTGGGCAGCTGGATGGCGGTCTCGGTGTTCGTGATGTGGCGCTCGTCGGGGTGGAGGTGCTGGCCCGCGTCCCAGTTCACGCCGGTGAGCCGCAGCACGGCCGCGAGCAGCAGGATGGCGGCGAGCACGAACACCGCGCGGCCGGGCGCCTGACGGCCGGGGCGCGCCGGCTCCTCAACGCGCGGATCGAGCAGGATCAGTCCCACGCGGTCTCCCTGTCTGATTCAGGTCGGTCAGACACTATTGCAGGAAAAACAAGCATTGGGGGACACCCCCACACCCCCGCTCGGTTGGGGGCGCTACGCGCTCGCGGCCCCGGCTGCGGCGAGCGGCCGCGCGGCGGGGGCCGCGTCGCGCTGGCACACCATAAAGACGTAGGCCGCCGCCTCACCCGGATCCTCTTCACAATACCCGACCAGCCGCCGCGCCAGCCACCGTTCCGGGGGCCAGTAGCGCGCCTTGTCGGGCCAGAGCACCCACCGCCCGAACAGCCGCTTGCTGAGCAGGGTAGGGGCGCCGTAGTAGTGGCTCAGGTCGAAGGCGCGCATGGCGGCGGGGCCGAGGTAGCCGCGCCAGCGCACGACCGGCAGCCCCGCCGCCGCCATGCGCGCCCGCCACGCCTCGACCGTGTAGGTGTGGTAGCAGTCGGAGATGCGGCGGAAGTAGCCCTCGTAGGCGTCGCCGAGCGCCCCGAAGCCGACCGCCCGCGGCAGGGTCGCGCCTACCAGGTAGCGCGTGAAGTTGTGGGTCGGCACGGTGCAGACGAACGTGCCGCCGGGGCGCAGCACGCGGTGGATCTCGCGCAGCACGTCGTCGAGCGGCGGCATGTGCTCGATCGCGCAGTTGCTCATCACGCTGGCGAAGGCGCCGTCCGGGAACGGCAGCGCCGCGGCGTTCGCCACCATCGTCCGCCGGTAGATGCCGCGCGCCGCGGCCTCGCGCACCTTCGCGGTGTTCAGGTCGAGCCCCGCGTCCACCGGCTCGGCGCGCACGGTGGCGGCGAAATTCCCGTCGCCGCAGGCCACGTCCAGCAGCGGCCGCGGCAGCTCGACGCCCGCGTACAGGCACGCCTCGGCCGAGCGGATCAGCGCGAGGTGGACCGGCACCCGGCGCAGGTGCTGCGCCACGAAGTAGGCGGCGTCGCGGCGGATCATGGCATATGCCTCTCGGCGCCTGGCGCTCGGCCGACCTACCCCCGGCCCCCTGCCCGAAGGGGAGGGGGAGTGGGACGAGGCCGGCGCGCGGGTGGGGAGATCAAGGGGTCCCTTTGCGGCGCGGGAGTGGAGCGCGGCGCCCGCCGGCGGGGCAGTCGAGCGTCAGGGCCTCTGTGCTATCCTGTTCGGAGCCGAATTATACCAGAGGCCCGGCCCCGCCCTCAGGAAAGTAGCTTCCCGTGGACACCGTGCCCGCCGCGCCGGATGCCGGCGCCTACGACGCCGCGTACTATGCCGCGCGCTACCGCTACCACCCGACGTCGATGTACTGGTGGTCGGTGCGCTACTATGCGCGGCTGGTGCTGCGCCACCTGCCCGCCACCACGAGCGGCCGTCCCCGCGTGCTGGAGATCGGCTGTGGCGTGGGCCACGTGCTGGCGCGGCTAAGCGGCCGCTGCGCCGTCGTGGGGCTAGACCTGTCGCCCGAGGCGCTGCGGCAGGCGCGCGCCGTAGTGCCGCGCGCCCGGCTGCTGGAGGGCAGCGCCGACCGCCTCCCGTTCGCCGACGCCTGCTTCGACGCGGTGCTCGCGCGCCACGTGCTGGAGCACCTGCCCCGGCCCGCCGCGGCCATCGCCGAGCTGCGGCGGGTGCTACGCCCCGGCGGCACGCTGGTCGCCGCGATGCCGAACCCGTCGAGCATCATGCGGCCGGTGAAGGGTGCCGCCTGGGTCGGCTTCCGCGACCCCACGCACGTCAGCCTGCTCCTGCCGACGGAGTGGCAGCGGCTGTTCGCCGCGGCCGGCTTCCGTGTCCTCGACGAGCACGGCGACGGCCTGTGGGACGTCCCCTACCTGCCGCTCGTGCCGACGCCTTTGCAGCTCGCGCTGTTCGCGCTGCCCGCCGCCGCCCAGGTGTTAGCCGCCGGCAGCTTCATCCCCACGCGCGCCGGCGAGAGCGTCATCTTCGCCTTGCGCGCGGGACCGGGCGGCGCCTGAGCGCGCCGCGGCCTACCTCGAGCCGTCGGGCGGCGCGGAGACCGCTACCAGCTCCGGCGCTCGGGCCGTGGCGTCGTCAGTCTCACTCGCCGCCTCGCCGGCGCGCTGGCCCGGCCACAGGTCGCCCCAGCGATAGCCGCCGCGCCACACGAACCAGAGGCCGACGGCGATGAACGCGCCGTAGACGATCGTGTGGAGCGCCAGCGCGTAGCCCAGTGCCCGGTTGGCGTCCAGGCCATACGCGGTCACCGCGAACACGCTGAGCCCCTCGAACACGCCGACGTAGCCCGGCGCCGAGGGGACCACCATGCCGAGGTTGGTCACGACCATCTGGAAGACCGCCGCGGCCACGGGCACCGGCAGGTCGAAGGCGCGCATCGCGGCGTAGTTCACCAGCGCCGACAGTCCCCAGTTCGCCGCCGACCAGAAGACGAGTGCGGGCAGCAGGCGTCGGTAGCGCAGGACGGCGAGCGCATCGAGGAAGGGGCCGACGAGCGTGACCAGGTTCCAGCGCCGCGTCCCGGGCAGGTGAAGCTGCGCCCGCGCGAGGAGCGCCAGGATCATCGGGTGCGGTACCGCCGCCAGCGCGACCAGTCCCGCCAGTGGCAGCAGGCCCAGCGCGGCGAGCGCCGGGCCGGGCACCGCGAGCGGCGGCAGCAGCCCGAACACGGCCAGCCCGGCCAGGAACACCAGGATGGTCGCCACGTCCAGCACTTTCTCGACGAGAATTGTGCCGATCGACTGGGGGAAGCTCACCGGCTCGGTCTTGCCGATTAGGTAGGCGCGCACCAGCTCGCCCAGCCGCATTGGCACGAGCGACAGCACCATGTAGCCGATGAACAGCGCCGCCGTGAGGTTGCGGAGGCGCAGGCCCGTCGTGGGGTAGTAGAGCAGGCCCCAGCGGTAGACCTTGGTGAACATGGTCACGCCGAGGATGGCGAGCGCCGCGAGCAGCCACAGCGGATCGGCCCGCGTGAGGGCCGTCCAGGCGAGGCCCAGGTTGATCTGGCTGAGCAGGGCCGCGATGCAGCCGGCGCTGATCGCCACTCCCACGAGAATCCGCAGATATGCCATAGGCCTCCCTTCGCCGCTGGGCGGGCGATTATAGCAGACCCCTCGCGCCTCCCGACCCCGGCCGTGCAGCGCGAGGCCCGACGCGGCTTCGTTTTACTTCCGGCGAGCCGTGCCGGTAGAATTAGCCCCGAATCGGCAGCATTGACCGTTGTGCCCGGCGCGATCCGCGGCCCGCCGCCCGTTTTGTGGCTGCCGCTCGGCGCGAATCGATCAGGTTAGGGACGCCATGCCTTGCTCGGCGTGCGGCTGGGACAATCCCGCGAACAGCCGCTTCTGCAACCAGTGCGGCGCCGCGCAGCCGTCCGTCGTGCTGATTGCGCCCGGGGCTGCCGTGCCCACGGCGGCCGCGCGCGTCGCCTCTGCGGCCCCCGCCGATCCGCCGCGGGCGACTACCAGCGTCGAGGAGGAGCTGCGCCGGCTGGCCGAGCGCGTCGCGCGGCTAGAGCGACGCCTGCCCATCGACGGCCTCCCGCCGGTCGTTGCTCGCCCGCCGTCCACCTCTCGGCTTCCGGCCCTCGGCGCCCTGCTGGCCCCCGACTGGCACGCCGTCCGAGCCGCCGCCCGGCCGCTGCCGGCCGGCGCCGCGCGCTGGCTCGTCGCGCTGGCGGCGGTGGCGGCGCTGCTGGCCGCGTGGCTGCTTGGCCCCTTCCTCTGGAGCGCGCTCCTGCCCCAGCTGCGGGCCTGGCTGAACCAGCGCCCCCTGCCCGTCGCCATTGCCCTCGCGGGGGGGCTGCTCGCCGTGTTGAGCGCGGGCGCGCTCGTGCGCGGCATCCCCGCCTGCCCCGCCCCCGCCGCGAGCGCGGAGCGCCTGGGCGGCGGTCGGCGGCGCCCGGTGGCCTTCCTCTGGACGCCCGGCGGGGTCGTGCTCGCGCTGGGGCTCGCGGCGGTGGGCCAGGGCTTGCTACTCGCCCATCAGGATGCGGCGGGGGTGGCGTGCTATCTCGCGGCGGGCGCGCTCGCCTGGTGGCGGGCCCGCGCGGACTCCTTGCTTGGCCCTTCGAGCGTACTGCAGTGGACGATCCGCCACGAGCGCTTGCTGCTCGTCTTGGTGCTGGCGGTCGGCGCCTTCCTGCACCTGGTCCGCCTCGGCACCTATCCCATGGGCTACGAGGGCGACGAGGACAAGTGGACCCACTCCGTTGCTCAGTACATGCTGGCTGGCGAGCACACCGCCTGGCCAGCCAACGCCTTCTTCGACTACGCGCCGTTGTCGTTCCTCTACCTGGCGCCGATCTTTCACCTCTTTGGCCCTAGCATCTTCGTCGCGCGGGTCGTCGTGGCAGCGCTGGGGCTGGGCGCCACGGTGCTGTTCTACCTATTCGCGCGTCGTGCGCTGAGCGTGCCGGTGGCCTTGCTTGCCACGCTGGTAATGGGCGTCTCCATCGCGGACCTCAGCGCGAGTCGCATGGCGAACGTGGAGTCACACCTGAAGTTCTGGGCGGTTCTCGCCGCCCTCACCGCCGCCTGCGCCGCGGACGCCGCTGTCCGCTCCCGCCCGGTCCGGTCCGCCGTCAGCGTGGGCCAGCCGTCGCCCCCCAGGTCGCCGGCCAGCGACCCGGCCCGTATGGCGGTCTCGGACGTCGCGGCCGCGGCGCTATTTGGCCTCGCCGGCCTCGCCGTCGTCGGCGGGCTATTTACGTATGACATCTTCCCCCCGATGTCCGCGGTCACCGGGCTGTACCTCGGCCTGACGCTGTTGCTCGCCCTGGTCCGTCAGCCGCGCGCGTGGCGCCGCTATCTGCTGTACGGGGTCGCCTTCGCGGTGCCTATCCTCGTCGCCGCGCCGCGGGTACTGATGGGACTGCACTTGCGGCAGGGTGTGTTCACCGGCTTTCTGCCCTATTGGGGCCAGAACCTGATTCCCTCGCCGCATAACGTCGCCCAGGTGCTGCAATACGTCGGCACGAACCTAGACTACCTGCTACGCAGCCTCTTCATCCGTCAGTATTACGGCGACTTCCTGCTCAATCGCGATGGCCCGTTCGAAAACGCCGCCCTGCTCCCCTTTCTGGTGCTCGGCCTCGCTTGGCTACTTGCGCGCCTGCGAACACGCCACAACCTGCTGATTGCGCTCTGGCTCGTTCTGCTGTTCCTCCCGACACCTTTGCTGATCGGTGCCGTCTGGTTTCGCGTGGTGTACCCCGGCTTTCCCGCGCTCTACCTATGTGTCGCGATCGGCCTGTGGTGGGTCTATACGGCGCTGGCGGCGAGCGTGCCCCGCGCCTGGCAACCCGGGCTGGCCACGCTGTTGGTCGGGTTCCTCGGTATCGTTACCGTCTTCAACGGGTACATCTACTTTCACGAGGTCGACGACTTCGAGGACCGCCTCCACCGGCGCGCGTTGAGCGACGAGATCGCGGCGGCAATCGGCCCCGGGAAGTTCCTCTTTCTGGCCTACCAGCCGGATCGGGCCGACTTCATCGACGTCGAGCGCGAGCCCAACCGGCTGGCCGTGTGGCAGCGGGCGCCGGTCGGTCACGAGGACGCGGCCTATCGGCAGGTTCCCTATGCCGACTTGCTGCCCAGCATCTTCCGGCTGGGAAGTCAGTATCAAGCGGTCACGGTCATCGCGGCCGGTCCCCAGTACGAGCTAGGCGGCGACCGCCGTGAGGCCCTGAACGCGCTCGAGCGCTGCTTTCCGGGTACCACCACGGAGACCGGCCGCTACGAGGTGATCTACACGCTGCCCGGGACGGCTCTGGCCAACCCCGCCTGTACCCTGGATGGGCGCGCGGCGCTGCTCGCCCCGGCGGCGGGCGCGACACTGCCGAGCGGTACCCCGGTTGGGCTCGCGTGGCGGCGCGCGGCGGGCGTTGCGCGGGAATTCGCCGTCGAGGTGCAGCGGCGCAACGACGCCGTGCTCCGCGTCGACGCCACGGGCTTCCAGGGGCCGGGATGGGCCACGGACACGCGCTTTCTCGACGGCTTCAGCGGGCCGGGGTTCCTGCTGGACCTCTCCTATCAGTCCGGGCCCGCGACCGACGTCGTGGACGTGCCGGCGGCCGGCGCCTACGAGGTCTGGGTCCGAGCCGCCCGCCGCGTGGACGACGACACCCATGTCTACCTGGACGCGGGTGACGGGCCGCGCGAGTTCGCCCGCGCCGGCACGACCCGCCTCAACGAGTGGGTGTGGGAGTCGCTCGGGACGGTGGACCTGCCGGCCGGCTCGCGCCGGCTGACGCTCACGAAAGACTACGGCACGGCGCCGCACATGGCCATGTTCGTCGACAAGATCATCCTGTCGCGCGACCTCACGTTCCAGCCTGACGACCGCTCGGAGTGGGACACCGTGCTCGACGCGACCGTCCCCGCGTCGGACGGCGACGAATACCGCGGCCCCGCCCCCCTGCTCGACGCCGGCCGCTACCGCTGGCGCGTGCAGATGCGGGACGGCGATCGCTTGATCGACCACTTGGGCCATACTGGCTTATGGACGCCGTATCAGGAGTTCAGCGTCCGCTAGTCGCTCGTCACGCCACCGGCGCGGCGGCTTGCGCCGCGCCACAATCCATCCCGCGCGGAGAAGACGCGCATGCCTGGCACCAACCGCGCCGCTCTCTACCAGCTAGTCTCAACCGCCCTGGCGCCGCTCCTGCTACTGTTCGGCATCGTGATTCTGTATCTGGCCTGGTCGCTTGTCGAGGCCGGGCCGGCGTTGCCTGCCCTGCTCGCGCTCGCTGGGGCGGGCGCCGCGCTCGTCGCCGCCCTCAAGCTCCAGGCCGTCGCGGTCGGCGTCGCGCCCGACGCCCCCGCGGGCGCGAGCGCGGCGCCGACGCCTTCGGCGGTGGCCGCAGAGGCGCCCCCGCGTGCTGAGTCCGCGGGGGCGCCCGCGCTCCCGTTCCGGCTGGCGCTGCCCGAGGCCAGCGCGGCCCCGGCTCCGCCGCTGCGGTCCCACGGTTCGGCGGCGGCCTCGCTCCCCGCGGCGCCCGTCGCCGAGTCGCTCGCGCGCGCGCGATGGCTCCGCGCGCTGCTAGTAGCGTTCGCCATCACGGCCGCGTTGACGTTTCGGCTGGTCGCGCTCGACGACCTGCCGGGCGAGTTCTTCGGCGACATCGCGACCATCTACGAGTCCGTGGACACCGTGCTCAAGGGCCACTGGCCGACGACCTTCGAGCAGAGCAACGGCCCGCTCTACGGCTACGTCATCGCGCCCGTTATCGCTGTCGTCGGTCAGCAAGGCTTCCTGCCGTACAAGCTCGCCTCCGTCGTGGTGGGGCTGCTCGGCATCCTCTTGACGTTCTTCGTCGTCCGCGAGCTGGTAGGGACGGATCTCGCGCTCATCGCTAGCGTCGTCCTGTCCGCCAGCTCGTGGGACGTTACCTTCAGCCGGCTCGGGAACTCGCAGATTCTCTCGCCCACGCTCGTCGCGGCCAGCCTGCTCTTGCTAGTCCTGGGCATCAAGCGCCAGGACTTCCGGCTGATCGTCGCGGGCCTAGCGGTGTCCACGCTGAGCTACTACGGCTATGCGCCCCTGCTCGTGCTACCAGGCGCCTACGTCCTGGCCGCCGCATTTTATGTGAACCGCCGCCAGCTCGCGGCGCTCGTCGCCTTCGCCGCCCTGCTCACCGTGCCGTTCCTGCTCGTCATCTGGCGGCAGCAGGACATCTTCATTGCCGGCTCGGGCTACATCGGCAGCAAGCTGCTCACGCAGCAGAACCTGGTCGAGAAGATCGCCGCTAACGTCTGGCGCTCGCTCCTGATGTTTCACGTTCGAGGCGACGCGATCTTCCGCGTCAACTCGCCGGGCATGCCGCAGCTTGATCTGCTGAGCGGCCTCTTCCTGCTCGTCGGCGTCGTCTACTGGCTGCGCGCGCCGCAGCGCCGCTGGCTGCCGCTGCTGCTCGTGCCCTTCATCATCCTCCAGGCGCCGGCGAATCTGGTCCTGAACGAGGTGATGCCCACGCCCTCGGCGTCGCGGAGCATCGGCATCCTGCCGATCGTCGCCGCCGTCATCGCGGGCGGCATCTGGGAGGTCGCCCGTCGCATCCGCGACGAGCGCGTGCGGCGCCCGGCCTTCGTCGTCGTGGTCCTCTGCCTCATCGGCTGGCTCAACTGGCAGCGGTATTTCGTCGCCTACGCCAGCGCGCTGCCGGAGCAGAACAGCCCGTACGGGAAGATCATCGCGGCCTACCTCGATACCCTGCCCGCGGACGCGACGGTCGTGCTGTACTCGTGCTGCTGGGCCGGGGCCGGCCAGCCGGAGCCGAAGGGCATCCTCTACGTTGTCCAGCACCCGCGCCCCTTCCGGATCGTTGAGCGCGGCCGGTTCACCTGCGCCGCGCTCAACCTGCCCGGCCCGGTTGACGTGATCTGGGACCCGCGCGACGACGGCCCGGTCCCGCCGCCGTCGTGCTACCCCGGGGCGCAGGTGCGGGTCCACTACGACGCGCGCGGGCAGCCGGTCTTCAAGGACTTCTACATCGCCCGCGACGCGGCCGCCAGCGCCGCGCCCCACTGATATCGAATCCGCCGGTGGAGTTCCCTTACTCCCTCTCCCCCTGGGAGAGGGTTGGGGTGAGG
>JAJPHF010000027.1 GCA_021325365.1 Pseudomonadota bacterium | reverse complement strand
CGAAGATCACTGGGTCGTTCAAGACGACGCTGCGGGTGGGGTTCAACATGATTAGCTTGATTCTGGGCTACCGCCTGCGCACGCTGGCGCGGCCCCGGCCCGCGCGCGTCCAGCGCTCGGCAGTCGAGCAGAAGGGCTAGGTCTGGCGCGCGTCCTGGTCCTCGACAGGGCGGGTGTCGCTTTCCCCCACTTCCCTCCCTCCACACCCCCTTGTCGGCCTGCTGATCTTCGTCTTGCGAGGCTACAATGAACGTGGTTCTGAAACCCGACCAGCTCAACCCTAACGCCCTTCGTGGTCGCCATGCGACTGTCCTTCTTGCAATCCTTGTGAGCCTCGCGGGAGTTGTGCCCTTTCTCTCGTGCCTCAATTGGTACTTTATGTCCGACGATTTCGGCGTCGTTCAGTTCCTGTTTCAACGCCCGCCCCCCTACGTGTTCTCCCTCTTCACTCACCCCTGGACGGACTCTATCTACGGTGTGCCTGCCGATGAGCTGCGCCCGACAGTCGCATTAGCGTTCCAGGTCAGCTCCCTATTGGGCAGCACATCCCCCATTCCCTACCACGCAATCTCTATCGCCGTTCATGGGCTCAATATACTGCTAGTCTTCGCCATTGCGCGACAGCTCGCCAGACTTTCTCTGATTGCCAGCGGCTTTGCCGCCATCCTGTTCGCTGTATTGCCCATTCACGCCGAGACCCTGGGGTGGCTCCAAGGCATGAGTGATTCCGTTCCCACGCTCTTCTACATTGCGTCATTCTTAGCGTATGCAATGTGGCGCAAGGCAGGCTTGGCGCGGCTGTACTGGCTGGCGTGCATCTTGTTCTTTCTCGCGCTGTTTAGCAAGCAGTCTGCTATCACGATGCTGCTCACGCTCTTGTCGTACGACATACTAGTCGAGCATAAGTTACCGCGGTTCAAATTTGCCTCACTCGCAGCATACCTTCCATTCTTGCTCCTCACTACCGCCTACCTCATCGAGCGACGCATACTCTTCGGAAACATGGTACGGGAAGCCGGAATAGCGCCAGCCCATTCCCTGCTGTGGTTCGGAGCAGTCCAGACATCGGCCGTCCAGGAACTTCTATTTGGTGGTCGCGTGCTCGCGCTGGACAGATTCCACGAGCCAGAAACCACAGACTTTCGATCTATTGCGGCACTTGTCTACAGCGGAGCGGGGCTCTGCGGCGCTCTCCTGCTTACCGCCTTCGCCTATACTCAATTCCGCCGCGCCATGCACACCAGGATGGCTACCATAGCCCAGCTGATTGCCTATTTTGGCCCGATCTGGTGGCTCATAAGCACCATTCCCCTAACGGTCACGTATGACTCGCCACGCCACCTCTACCTGGCATCTGTTGGGGTGACAATCATGCTTGGATTATGTCTTGATGAACTATTGAGGCGGACACATGGCTATCAGCGACGCGCTGTGCCGCTCGCCGGCATCGCCGTCGTTCTCGCCGCCGCGCTTATGTTGCAAAGTCATCTGGCACATTGGAACACGGGGGAGGCCGTTTCAAGGCAGATTATGAACGACATCACGCAGGAAGCCTCTATCGCCCCCACGAGGAGTCTAGTGGTCCTAGGCGCCCCCGCGGGCGCGAGTGCATGGAGCTGGGCACTGCCATTCGCGGTGCAGCCGCCCTTTGCCGACACGGACCTGAGAGAGCGATTGCATATTATCTACCCTCTAGGCATCCACTGTTGCCAAGGCAGCCAGTCGCTCCGGACGCAGTGGCTCGAGCAAACGCGAGAGACAATCAATGCTTGGGCCAATGAGCCCGATCAGCCGCCCGCCGTCGCTCTAAGCTGGGACAGCGCCAAGGGGACGCTCACTCGGCAGTCTGAGAGCCAAGCAACAAGCCTACGCCCACGGCTACTTCGCTTGTTGGATCTCAATACAGTGGAGGAGATGCAATCCCAACTGGATGAGATTCTGCACGAGCCCAGCAACAATCTATCCTACCGCTAGTTTGCTAACGCGGAGATTGATGAGTCCCGCTACAAGACGGCAGCCGGATGCCGCAATTACCCTACCAGCATCCGCGTGGAGTATCTCTATCCCAAGCTGTCGGTCGACGGCTGTGTCATCGTCGTCGATTACTACACCCCGTGGAATTACCGAGTTGCTGGAGACTGCGCCGTGGCCTCGGTTAGCCGTGTACTGGCAACGCCGCGGCTACAGCGGCTCGGCGAGGCTCGGCTCGTCGGCGGCAGCCACCCAGGAGCGGCCGTCCTCGCCCGCCTCCACCAGACCGCGCTCGGCCAGGGTGTCCATGAGGCGCGCGGCGCGGGGGTAGCCGATGCCCAGGCGCCGCTGCAGCAGCGACACCGACACGCGCGAGTGCTCGCGCACCACGTCCATCGCGCGCTCGATCAAGTCCTCGCCGCCGTCGTCGCGCGAGCTGCTCAGCGCCTCGACGGCCGCCACCTCGGCCGCGTCGTAGCGCGCCTCGCCCTGCTTGCGCCAGAAGGCGACCAGCGCCTCGATCTCCTCGTCGGAGAGATACGTGCCCTGCACGCGCGCCGGCTTCGACGACTCGGCGCCGAGATACAGCATGTCGCCCCGACCCAGTAGCTTCTCGGCGCCCATCGAGTCCAGGATCACGCGCGAGTCCACCTGCGACGTGACGGCGAAGGCGATGCGCGTCGGGAAGTTCGCCTTGATCAGCCCCGTGACCACATCTACCGACGGCCGCTGGGTGGCCACGATCAGGTGGATGCCCGTCGCACGCGCCTTCTGCGCCAGGCGCGTCAGGCTCAGCTCGACGTCGTCCGGCGCCGTCATCATCAGGTCCGCCAGCTCGTCGATGACGATCACCAGGAACGGCAGCGGCTTGAGGGGGGACGGACCTACCCCCCCCGGCCCCCCTTCCCTTTGAAGGAAGGGGGGAGCCACCGCGGCAGCGTCCTCCTCTTCCCCTTCACGCGGCAGGACGGGGGCCGGGGGGGTAGGTTGCTGCGCGGCCAGGCGGTTGTAGCTCTCCAGGTTGCGGACGCCGCACTTCACGAACAGGGCGTAGCGGCGCTCCATCTCCTGGAGCGCCCACTTCAGCACGCCCACGACCTTGTCCATCTCCGTGACGACGGGCAGGCGGAGGTGGGGGATGCCCTCGAAAGGTGCCAGCTCCACCATCTTGGGATCGACCATCAAGAGCTGCAGCTCGTCGGGCGTACACTGCATCAGCAGGCAGGCGATGAGGCTGTTGATGCAGACGCTCTTGCCCGAGCCGGTCGCGCCGGCGATGAGCAGGTGGGGCATGCGCGCCAGGTCGCCCGCCACCGGCCGGCCCGCCACGTCGCGGCCGAGCGCCAGCGCCAGCCGGGACTTCAGCTTCTGGAACTCCGGCGCGGCCACGATCTCGCGTAGGCTGACGACCGCCGACGCGGAGTTCGGCACCTCGATGCCGACCACCCGCTTGCCCGGCACGGGCGCCTCGACGCGCAGGGTCGTCGCGCCGAGCCGCAGGGCCAGATCGTTGGTGCGCGCGGTGATGCGGGCCACCGTGACGCCCATCGCCGGCTCGATGCCGAACTGGGTGACCGTCGGCCCCTCGTTGATCTCCACGACGCGCGCGCCGATGTTGAAGCTCTCCAGCGTCTCCTCGATGATGCGGGCCCGCTGGCGCAGGTCGACGGCCGCGACGCTCGGGCTGCTCGGCAGCGCGAGCAGGGTGAGCGGCGGCAGGCGCCACGCGCCGCGCTCGGGGGCCGGCGGCTGGGGAGTGGGAGCTGAGGCCTTGCGGCTGGCGCGAGCCGCGGGCTTGTGTGACTCGCTCTCGTCGTCATCCCCGATCGTCGGCGCCTCCTCCCCGGTCTCGTCGCCGCTCGCCCGCTGGCGGCGCACGCGAGCGGCGATCCGCTGGCGGATGCCTTGCCGCTCCTCGGGAGCCTGGAGAGGCGCGGGGAGCGCCGGCGGGCCGGCCCGCAGCGCGCGCAGCCGCCGCAGCGCCACGCGGCCGGCGAAGCAGGCGGCGACGGCCGCGCGGTCGGCGACCTGCAGTAACCGCACGGGGGACACGCGGAGCGCGAGCAGCAGCCCGCCGAAGGCCACCAGCGCCAGGAGCACCGCCGCGCCCGCCAGCCCCAGCGCATCGGCGCTCGCCTGGGCGAGCGCGAGCCCCGCCTGGCCGCCGCCGCGCGCGCCGGGGCGCACGAGCGTGACGATGCCGCCGAGGCCCACGAGCGCGACGCTGGCCAGCGCCGCCCCGACGCCGCGCGGCCAGGGCAGCGCGACCTCCGGCTGCAGGCAGCGCAGCAGCAGGGCGCTGCCCAGCACGGTGAGCCACAGCGCGAGCAGCGGCGCCGTCCAGCCCAGCAGCAGCGTCTGTTGGTCGTGCAGCGGCGTGGCGAGCCGCCCGCCGGGGAACACCAGCGCCAGGCCGAGCACGCCCCCCGCGCCCACCAGGAGCACCGCCAGCGCCCAGGGCCAGCGCGGCCACGCCGCGCGCCACAGCCCCCCGAGCGCCTTGCCGAGCCCCCCGCTGGGGCGGGACTTCCCGGCCGGCGGGCGGCGGGGCGCGCGGGCGCTCTCCCGGCGGACCGCCATCTACACCTCCATGATCAGCGGCATGATCATGGGGCGCCGGCCCGTCAGCTCGTACAGGTAGGGGCCTAGAGAGTCCTTGATCTTGCGGTGCAGGTAGTCCCAGTCGGTCAGGCCGCGCGCGCTGGTCTCGCACACGCGGCGCACGCGCTCGCGGGCGCCGTCCAGCAAGTCTTCGGCATCGCGCGGGTCCACGAAGCCGCGCGTCACGACGTCGGGCCCGGCCACTACCTGCCCCGTCTCCAGCTCGACGGCGGCCACGACGACGAAGATGCCGTCGCGCGACAGCGCCCGCCGGTCGCGCAGGATGAAGTGGTCCACCTCGCCGACCGAGATGCCGTCCACGAACACCGAGCCGGCCGGCACGCTGCCGCTGATGTAGCCGTCGCCCGTGTCGTCGAACTCGATGACCGTGCCCAGATCGGGGATTAGGATGTTCTCCCGGGCGATCCCCGCCTCCTGCGCCACGCGCGCGTAGAGCATCATGTGCCGGTAGTCCCCGTGCAGCGGCACCACGTAGCGCGGCTTGGTCAGGTTGATCATCAGCTTCAGCTCGTCGGTGCTCGCGTGGCCCGAGACATGGACCGTCTCCTGGCGGCCGTAGACCACCGTCGCGCCCTGCTTGAACAGCTTGTTGATCGTGCGCGACACGGCCTCCTCGTTGCCGGGCACCGGCGTCGCCGAGAAGATCACCGTGTCGCCGCTCTCCAACGAGAGCTGCCGGTGGTCGCCGTTGGCGATGCGCGACAGCACCGAGTTCGGCTCGCCCTGTGAGCCGGTGGTCACGAACAGCGCGCGGTGAAAGGGGAGGCTGTTCACCTCGTCGATCGAGCGCAGGCTGCCCTCGGGCACCGTGAAGTAGCCCAGGTCGCTGGCCACGCTGGAGTTGTTCTCCATGCTGCGCCCGACGACGGCGGCCACCCGGCCGTGGCGGTGGCCGGTCGTGATCGCCTGCTGCACCCGCGAGATGTTCGAGGCGAACGTGGTGATGATGACGCGTCCCTGCGCCTGCTCCATCACGCGGCTGAAGGCGTCGCCCACCGCCTTCTCGGACGGGGTCCAGCCCTGCGACTCGACGCGCACGCAGTCCGACAGCAGCGCCAGGATGCCGTCATGGCCCAGCTCGGCCAGCTTGCCGCTGTCGGTGGGCTTGCCATCCACGGGCGTCGGGTCGAACTTGTAGTCGCCCGTGTGCAAGATGGTGCCGATCGGCGTGTGGATCGCTACCGCCACGCCGTCCGGGATGCTGTGCGTCACGGGGATGTACTCGAAGCTCAGCGGTCCCAGCTCCGTGACCACGCCGGGGCTCACCACGTTCATCTCGGTCTTGTTGTGCAGCCGGTGCTCGCGCAGCTTGGCGCGCACCAGGCCCATCGTGAGCGGCGTGCCGTACAGCGGCACGTTCAGGAGCGGCAGCAGGTACGGCAGCGCGCCGATGTGGTCCTCGTGCCCGTGGGTGAGCACGATGGCGGCCACCGCGTCCTTGCGGTCGAGCAGGTAGCGCACGTCGGGCAGGACGAGGTCGACCCCAACCATCTCGTCCTCGGGGAACATCAGCCCGCAGTCGATGACGACAATCGTGTCCTCATACTCAATGGCGGTCATGTTCTTGCCGACCGACCCGACGCCGCCCAGCGGAATAACCTTGACGGTTCCAGCCACTATGTTTCCTCGATCTCATTCGGAGTTCGCGGGACGCGGCGCAAGGCGCACTGGTCCCATCGTCGTTGCACTAATTGTAGGGGATAGCGTCGAACGGCCGGCGCCCGCGCGCCGACAGCTCAAAAAAGACTAAGCTGCTCGGCTGGCGGCGGCACGTCCTCGGCCGCATCTGCCGCGGCCGCCCCGCTCTCGGCCGCCGCCAAGGCGGCGGCCGCCTCGGCTTGCGCCAGCACCTGCGGGATGCGCCGGAAGTCCTCGGCGAAGACGTCCTTGACGCGCGGGTCGCGCAGCGCCGCGGCGGGATGGTACAGCGCGTAGCACGTCGCGGTGCCGTGGCGCACCGTGCGCCCGTGCAGCGCGCGCATGCTCCCCGGCCCGAAGAACTTGGCCATCGAGAAGCGCCCGAGCGTGCAGATCAGCCGCGGCTGGAGCAGCGCGATCTGGCGGTCCAGGTACTCGTTGCAGGCCTCGATCTCCTGTCGCTCGGGGTCCCGATTGCCTGGCGGCCGGTGCTTGAGGATGTTCGTGATGTACACGTCGCGGCGGCTCATGCCGATCGCGCGCAGCATCTCCTCCAGAAGCTGCCCCGCCGCGCCCACGAAGGGGCGGCCCTGCTGGTCCTCGTAGAAGCCCGGCGCCTCGCCGATGAACAGGATCTTCGCGTTGGGCGGCCCCTCGCCGGGCACGCCGCGCGTCGCCGTCCGATACAGCGGGCACTTCTGACAGCTATTGACCTCGCGCGCTAGCTCGGCAAGCTCGTCCAATTGCGGTCGCCTCTGCCCGTTCGATCGTGCGCACGCCGGCCCACCGGCGCCGATCGCGCGCCGGCCATCCCGTGCGCCACCACGAGGGTACGGCAGCGGGGCGGCCGGCAGCTAGCATTGCGCGTCTCAATCCCGTCGCGCTTGGCGCGGGCGACGCGCCAGCGCCTCCGGGTTCAGTACGCGGGCGTAGTCGCCGTCCAGGTAGCTGATGATCTGGTCGGCGCAGTCCGTCGCGAACTCGCGGTAGGTCAGGTCGGCCGGCCAGCCCAGGTGCGGCGTGAGGACGACCGTCTCCAGGGCCAGCAGCGGGTGGTCGGGGGGCAGCGGCTCCTGCACGAACACGTCGAGCGCCGCGCCGGCGATGGCGCGCTCCCGCAGCGCGCGCACCAGCGCCGCCTCGTCCACGATCGCGCCGCGGGCCGTGTTCACCAGGTAGGCCGCGGGCCGCATACGGCGCAGCCGCGCCTCGTCGAACAGGCCGCGGCTCTGGTCGGACAGCGCCAAGTGGATCGACACCACGTCGGCCTCGGCCAGCAGCGCGTCCAGCGCGCGGTACTCGGCGCCCGACTCGGCGGCGCGCGTCGGCGTGAGCGTCGGCCCCCAGGCCAGCAGCCGCATGCCATAAGCGGTGGCGAGCCGCGCGACGTGGCGACCCACGCGCCCCAGGCCGACGATGCCGAGCGTCTTGCCGTACAGCACCTCGCCGAGCGGCATCCGCCACTCGCCGGCCCGCAGCGCGCGGTCGGTCTGCGGGATGCGGCGCATCACCGCCTGCATCAGCGCCAGCGTCAGCTCGGCCGTCGACCGGCCAGTCGTCTCGGGGTTCGTGGCATACGCCAGCTGCAGGGCCACGCCGGCCGCCGTGGCCGCGGGCACGTCGACGTGGTACAGGTGGCCGCCGGTGTTGCAGATCAGCTCGAGGTCGGGCAGCCGCGGGAAGAGGTCGGCGGGGAAGTGGGTGCGCTCGCGGTTGGCGATGACGATGGGCACGCCGGCCAGCCGGTCCACCAGCTCGTCGCGCGACGCGGCCGGCTCGGCGTAGATCGTCACGTCGGCGCGCTGGCGCAGGCGCGCGATGCCGGCGCTGTCATGGTAGGTACGATGAAAGTCGTCGAGCACGACGACGCGCATGGGCGCCTCCTATTCGTCAGCGTGCCGGTGGGCGGCGAGGAAATTCAGCACCGCGTAGTTGAACTCGCCCGGCTGCTCCAGCGCCGGGATGCCTTTCGAGTGGTCGATCACGCGCAGCTCGGCGTCGGGGATGCGCTCGCGTAGCTGCCGCGCGAGCGCCGCGCTGGTCCAGCGATTGCCCCGCCCCCACAGCAGCAGCGTCGGCACGGTCGGCCACGTCCGCGCGCCCGGCCCGGGAATCACGACCGGCCCGGGCGCCACGTCGCCCGGCGGCCGCTGGTCCTGGTCGGGCCGCAGCCGCGCCAGACACCACAGATAGTACAGGTACTCGGGCGGCAGGAGCCGCCGGTCGTCGAATCGCGCCGCCAGGCTGGCGTACCACGTCTCCACGCGGCGCGGCCGGGCGCCCCCGCGGCGCGCCAAACCTGGGGAGGCCGCCCTGTCGCCCTCGGCGTTCGCGGCGGGGTCGCCGACCACGGCCGCCGGTGGTGCCAGGGGAACGTCGCTCAGCGCCAGCGCCGTCACGGCGTCGGGCCGCGCCCGAGCGTAGGCCAGCGCGAGAGCGCCGCCGCCCGCGTGCCCGACAAGCGCGACCCGCCGCACCGCGAGCGCCGCCAGCAGGTCGTCGAGCCACGCGAGAGCGTCCGCCGTCGCGGGCGCCGCTAGGCCGAAGCCGGGCCGGTCCGGCGCAAGCACCTGGAACCGACGGGCGAGCGGACCGAGCGTGCGAAACCAATTGCCCGCGCCGCCGAACCCGCCGTGCAGCAGCACGACCGCCCGGCCCTCGCCCGCCAGCAGCAGGTGCAGCCGGCCGCGCGGCGTCTCTACGATACGCCGCGCCACGGGTACGCCGAAGCACGGCAGCAGCCGGTCGAGAGCCTCGTCGGTTTCGGCGCGTAGCGCAGCGTCCACGGCGGCTCCAGCAACCTGGCGGGCTTCCACGTTGCGCGACCGGCGCGGCCGCCGACCCGCCGGCCGGATTGTACGCCGTGGCGACGCTGGATGCCCTCGACCTAACCTCAGGCCGATACGCGGCGCCTTAGCGCGGTCCGGATTCTACGCGGCCCGGGTTCTCCTCCAGGTATGCGCGCGGGACGGGCGGCTACGCGGCGCGGGCGCCGTTGCCGCGCTGCTCGGCCCACAGCGAGCGGACGAGGAACAGCAGGTTGCCGGGCCGCTCGGCCAGGCGCCGCGTAAGGTACGGATACCACTCGCGGCCATAAGGCACGTAGACGCGCAGCCGATACCCCTCGCGCACGAGCGCCTGCTGCAAGTCGCGGCGCACGCCGTAGAGCATCTGGAACTCGAAGCTGTCGCGGGGGCGGCCCAGCCGCGCCGCCTCCGCCCGCGCGTGCGCGAGCAGCGCGGGATCGTGCGTGGCCAGCGCCGCGTAGTTCGGCGCCTCCAGCATGCGCGTCGCCAGGCGGGCGTAGGCCGCATCCACTTCGTCGCGCGCCTGGTAGGCGATGGTCGGCGGCTCACGGTAGGCGCCCTTACAGAGCCGCACTGTCGCCCCGAGCGCCAGCACGTCCTCCAGGTCGCAGCCGGTGCGGTGCAGGTAGGCTTGCAGCACCACGCCGACGTTGTGGTGGCGCGGCCAGACGGCGCGGAGCACGTCGAGCGTCTCCTGGGTGTGCGCCGAGCCCTCCATGTCGATGCGCACGAACACGCCGACCGTCTGCGCCGCCGTCAGCAGGCGCTCCAGGCGGTCCTGACAGGCGGCGCGGTCTAGCGAGAGCCCGAGTTGGCTGAGCTTGATGGAGATGCCGCTCTGCACGTGCGCGTGCGCGATGGCCTGTACCAACGCCAGGTAGTCGTTCACGGCGGCGTCGGCGGCGGCCGGCTCGGACACGTCTTCGCCAAGGTGGTCCAGCGAGACGCGGAAGCCTTCTCGGTTCAGCGCTCGCGCCGCGGCGAGCGCGTCGTCGATGGTCTCGCCGGCCACGAAGCGCTGGCGGAGCGGTCGCGCGAGCGCGTGGTCTTTCACTAGCTGCTTGACGGCTGGCTGGGTCGCCACCCCCAGCACCGTATCACGCCAGAGCGACATCGTCGTCCCTCCCGAGCGCGGCCCGCTCCATTGCGGGACGCCTACGAGAATTGTAGGCCGCCAGCGTGTCGTGCGCGGCGTTTCCGCCCGCGCCGCTGCTCGCCCTACTCGCTCGCACGCAACTCCGATGCCACCCCATGCAGAACAGGTGTGCCGGACGGCCCCGTCGATGCGGGGTGGCCGCAACTGCCACACGGCGGGTTCCGGCCGCTCAGCCCCGCAGGTAACGGTCGAGGAAGGCGATGGACTGGTCCCAGGCGTTCGCCGCGGCGACGGGGTTGTAGGCGCCGCCGTCGGGCAGCGTGAAGGCGTGGCCGGTGCCGCTGTACACGGTCAGCTCGAACGTCTTCCCCAACTCCTCCAGCCGCTGCGCCATGCGGTACACGTCGGCGACGGGCGCGCGGTCGTCGGCCGCGCCGTGCAGGATCAAGACCGGCGCCTGGATGCGCTCGGCCAGGTCGTAAGCGTGCTGCGGCTTCTTCTCGTTGAGGCCCTGCGGGTAGAACGGGAAGCCGTGCATGGCGATGCCCGCCCGCAGCCAGGGGTGGTGCTCCAGTGCCAGGTAGACCAGCCCGCCGCCCCGACAGTAGCCGGCCACCGCGATCCGCTCGCCGTCGCAGTACTCCTGCCGCCGCAGGAACGCCGCCGCGTCGGCCACGTACTGCATCAGCTCGCTGTCGGCCGGGTCCTTGTCCACGGTCTGCCAGTTGATCGCGCAGCCGACGATGCCGTGGTCGCCGTAGCGCTCGGCCGCGCGGTGCGTGCCGGCGCTCGGGCCGTTGATGCCGTGCAGGGTGATGATCGCCGGGTAGCGGCCCGGCGCGGCCGGGCGCCCGATGTGCGCCTGGAGCGTCGCGTTGCCGCTGCGGAACTCCACGTCCTCGCCGCCGAGAATGCCCCAGCCCATCTGCTGCCTCCTCCAACCCAGTACTGTGCGCGCCGCCGCGCCGCGCGAGCCTGGGCATTATAGGCCTAGCGACGCTAGACCGCGTCGCAGAGCATGGGAGCGGCCACGGTCGTGTAGGGGCGGGTTTCACGCCCGCCCGCGGCCGTAAGGCCGCAGCCCCCCATCGGCCGACCCGTCGATCAGCGTGCGCGCCGCCGTACTGCCGCCGGCCGGTGGAGCTACCCTCCGGACGGGGCAGAAAGCGGGGCAGGCCACCTCCCCGTTGCTACACTACTGGAGGCTAACGAGGAGGGAAAGGCATGGCAGACGCGGCGCTCACGTTGATGGCGGTACACGCGCACCCGGACGACGAGGCGATCGGCACCGGCGGCACGCTCGCGCGCTACGCCGCCGAGGGCGTGCGCACGGTGCTCGTCACCTGCACCGACGGCGCGGTCGGCGAGATCGTCGATCCGACGGTCGCCACGCCAGAGACGCTGGCCGCGGTGCGCGCTGACGAGCTGCGCACGGCCAGCGAGCTGCTCGGCGTCTCGGCGCTGCACTGCCTGGGCTACCGTGACTCGGGGATGATGGGCACGCCCGAGAACGACGACCCGCGCAGCTTCTGGCGCGCGGACCTCGACGAGGCGACCGGACGGTTGGTAGCGCTCATCCGCCAGGAGCGCCCGCAAGTGATCGTCACTTATGACGAGAATGGCTTCTACGGCCACCCCGACCACATCCAGACGAACCGCGTGTCCGTCGCCGCCTTCCACGCCGCTGGCGACCCGGCGCGCTACCCGGAGCAGGGCCTCGCCCCCTGGGCGCCCAGCAAGCTCTACTACGCGGCGGTGCCGATCAGCCGCCTGCGCGAGTTCGGGCGGCGGCTGCGCGAGCTGGACATCGAGGCGCCGTTCGGCGAGAACGCCGACGAGCCGGAGTTCGGCACGCCCGACGAGCGGATCGTCGCGACTATCGACGCACGCCCCTACGCGAGGGTAAAGCGCGAAGCGCTGGCCGTCCACCGCAGCCAGGTGGGGCCAGAGACGTTCTTCCTGCTCCTCCCCCCGCCGGTCTGGGAGGAGACGATGGGCACCGAGTACTTCGAGCGCCCGATCAGCACGGTGCCGGCGCCCGCCCACGAGGACGACCTGTTTGCCGGCCTGCGCGGCTAGGCGCTGCTCACAGTCCCCGACGCGCCTCGTGGGCCGCCTCCACTAGCAGGGCGGCCTTGGCGCGCGCCAGCTCGCGCGGGATGGTCATGAGGCCGCAGTCGGGCGCGAGCCACAGGCGCTCGGGCGCGACGTATTCCAGCGCCGCGCGCACCCGCCCCAGCACCACGTCGAGCGGCTCGGGCGGCGTGTTGCCGGGGTCCACGCAGCCGTACATCACCAGCCGATCGCCGCAGCCGCGCAGCAGCGCCGGGTCGTAGCCGCTGCGCGCGAACTCCACCGAGAAGCCGCCGATGGACGTCCCCATGAGCATCGCCAGCAGCTCCGGGTACTCGTACTCGTGCTGCTGCCCGCCGTGCCCCGGGTAGCCGTAGCAGAGGTGGATCACGGTGGGCACCGTGATCCCCTCCAGCACGCGGTCGAGCGCCCGCAGCCCATAGGCCGCGACCTTCTCGTGCCAGCGCGTCATGGCCGGCTCGTCGATCTGGACCACGTCGCAGCCCGCCGCCTGCAGGTCGCGCAGCTCGGCGTTCAGCGCCGCCGCCACGTCCATCGCCAGCGCCGCCTCGTCGCCGTACGTCTCGTCGGCGGTGGTGTCCACGACGGTCATCGGGCCGGGCACGTCCATCTTCAGCGGGCGCGTGGTGTGCGCTTTGGCGAAGCGCAGGTCGTCCACCAGCACCGGCCCCGTGCGCCGCACCTGCCCGACGACGCGCGGCACTTCGCGCAGCACGTCGTCGCGGCGACGAATCGCCTTCGGCGCGCGGTGCGTCAGATCGAAGCCCTCCAGGCCGGCCAGGAAGTGGTTGATGAAGTTCGGACGGCGCTGCTCGCCATCGGTCAGCAGGTCGAGGCCCAGTTGCTCCTGCTCGTGCAGCACGACGATGGTGGCGTCGTCCTGCGCCTCGCGGAGCGCCGCGCCCTCCAGCCGGAAGATGGCGTCCGAGCGCTCCACGTCGGCCAGCCAGCTCGGGCGCGGGAAGCTGCCGACGGTCGTCGCGGCGATGGGGGGAAGCTGCATGATTGTCTCCTGTCCCTGCGGGATAGGCCACCGGAGCCTGGTGGCGCGGAGTTAACGGCGAATGCGGCGCCGCACGCCGGCGCGGGCTGCTAGACGCGGGCGCGCAGCTCCGCGAGGCGGCGCATCGCCGCCTCGAGCGTCTCGCGGCGCTTCGGAAAGGCAAACCGCACCTGCGTGCGGCCGCGCGCGGGATCGGCGTAGAACGACGAGCCCGGCACCGCCGCCACGCCCACGCGCTCGATCATCGCGCGCACGAACGCCACGTCGTCGCCCGCGGCGCCGTCGGCCGCGGTTAGCGCCGCCACGTCCGTCATGACGTAGTAGGCGCCCGCGGGCGGATAGACGTGGAAGCCGGCCGCGGCCAGGCCGGTACAGACCACCGCGCGGCGCTCGGCGTAGGCGGCTAGCAGGTCGGCGTAGTACGCGGGCGGCAGGCGCAGCGCCACCGCGCCGGCTTCCTGGAGCGGCGCCGCCGCCCCCACCGTCAGGAAGTCGTGGATGCGGCGGATGGGCACGGTCAGCCGCTCCGGCGCCAGCAGGTAGCCCAGCCGCCAGCCCGTCACGCTGTAGGTCTTGCTGAGCCCGCTGATCGTAATGGTCCGCTCCCACATGCCGGGCAGCGTGGCGAGCCGCACGTGCTTGCCCTCGTACACCAGGTGCTCGTAGATCTCGTCGGTGATCGCCACGACGTTCCACTGCTGGCAGAGCCCTGCGATCTGCGCTAGCTCGCCGCGGGTGAACACCTTGCCCGTGGGGTTGTGCGGCGTGTTGACGACGATGGCGCGCGTGCGCGGTCCGAACGCCGCCGCCAGCGCGTCCGCGTCGAAGCGCCAGGCGCCGCCCGCGGCGTCGGGCGGCAGGAGCGGCACGTAGTGCGGCCGGGCGCCCGACAGCACGGCATCCGGCCCATAGTTCTCGTAAAACGGCTCGAAGACGACGACCTCGTCGCCTGGATCGACCACCGCCATGACAGCGGCCAGCATGGCCTCGGTGGCGCCGCAGACGACCGTGATCTCGCGCTCGGGGTCCAGGTCGCGGCCGAGCGCCGGCCCGTACTTCGCCGCGATGGCCTCGCGCAGCGCCGGCGCGCCCCAGGTGATGGCGTACTGGTTCACGTCGGCCAGGATCGCCGCGCAGGCGGCGTCCTTGATAGCCTGCGGCGCGGGGAAGTCAGGGAAGCCCTGGGCCAGGTTGATGCCGTCCACGGCGACGCAGAGCCGGGTCATCAGGCGGATGACCGACTCCTCGAACTGCTGGGGCTTCGCGGCGATGCGTGGCTCCATGCGCCCTGCTCCCCTCACGGCCTCGCCGGATGGTAGCAGATGCGGGCGGCGCCGCGTAGCCGCGGCGGGACGCCGACGTAGGGGCCGGCTAGCCGCCGGCGACCGGCGCGGGGTCGTGGGCGCGCGCGAGGTCGAGGAAGCGCAGGCCGGCCATCTCCGTCGTCTCGTAGCGCACGACGTTGGTCAGCTTTTCCACACGGACGGCCAGGTCGGCGGCGGCGGCCTGCAGCTCCAGCTGCAGGCGCGGATTGCCCTCGCGATAGTAGCCCGCCCCCCACAGCTCCAGGATCCCAAGCAGCACCGTGAGCGGCTGGTTCAGCTCGTGGCTGGCCGTGCGCGCCATCGCCAGCACCGCCTCGTCTTGCGCCAGCTGCTCCCGCAAGCCTTGCTGCTCCAGGGCGCGCAGGCGGGCCTGCTCGGCCAGCAGGCGGTCCTGCGCGGCCGCCAGGCGGGCGCGCGCGTGGAGCCAGGCGGCCACGCGGTCGAGCAGGTCGGCGGCGTCGAACGGCTTGGTCACGTAGTCGTCGGCCCCCGCGGCGAACGCGGCGTGGCGGTCGGCCTCGGCCGTCAGCGCCGTGAGCATGATGATCGGCACGTACAGGTCGCGCTCGTGCGCGCGGATGCGCCGGCACAGCTCGCGGCCGTCCAGCCCCGGCAGCATGACGTCGAGGAGAATCAGGTCGAACTCGCGATCACCCAGGCGCTGCTCGGCCTCCGCGGCGTCGGCGGCGCACGCCACCGCGTGGCCGGCGGCGTGCAACAAGTCGCACACCACCTCGCGGACCCCCGGATCATCCTCCACGAACAGGATCGCGGCCCGCTCCGACGCCATGCCTGCCTCCACCGCGCCCGCGGCGCAACCCAGCTCCTTGGTTCAGGATAGCCGCCGCCAATCCCGCCGGGGCGCCCCCGTCGTTAACGGGTGGTGAACGCGGCACGCGCCGCCGCGCCCCGCCCCGCCGCGCCGCGTGCTAGAATTGCGCTCCGAGCACCCGTGTCCCGCGTTTGCGCCGGGGCGCCAGCGTCCGCGAGAGGAGCGCATCGACATGCCCGAATCCGTACACGGCGAGCGGCTCACCTACCCCGCCACCGACGGCGACCTCCGAGCCTACCTGGCGCGGCCCACGGCGGGTGCGCCGTGGCCGGCGATCATCGTCATCCAGGAAGTGTTCGGCCTCGTGGACCACATCGAGGACGTGACGCGGCGCTTCGCCGCCGAGGGCTACCTGGCGCTGGCGCCCGATCTCTACACGCACGACGCCGTGCGGCCGACGCTCGACGACGAGGACATCGTGGCCGCTTTCCCCTACCGCGGCCAGCCCGAGAAGCTGGCCGAGCTGCCGCCCGAGCGGCGTGAGGGCGTGCGCCGCGCCCTGGAGTGGCTGACCCACCGCAACCTCTCCACCTACGTGCCCGACCTGCAGGCCGCCGTGGCCTACCTGCGGAGCCGGCCCGACGTGCGGCCCGACGCCATCGGCGCCGTGGGCTTCTGCATGGGCGGCGGGCTGGTCGGGCAGCTCGTCGCGTCGGGCGCCGACATCGCGGCCGGCGTCATCTTCTACGGGCCACCGCCGCCCCTCGATCGCGTTGGCAACGTCCGCTGCCCCGTGCAGGGCCACTACGGCGGCGAGGACCCCGGCATCACGAACAACGTGCCGGCCTTCGAGGCCGCGATGCGCGACGCGGGTAAGGACTTCACGGCCTACGTCTACCCCGGGGCGCCGCACGCCTTCCACAACGACCAGCGCCCGAGCTACCACGCCGACGCCGCCCGGCTCGCCTGGGAGCGCACCCTGGACTTCTTCCAGCGGCACCTCAAGGGGGCGCCCGTCGGCGCGCGCTAAGCAGCTGGCCCTGGTTCCAGCACGTTTCCGGTCGCCGCCGTGAACGGCGGGCCAGGCGACTAGACTCCGGCCCGCCGTTTACGGCGGCGATGTTCAGGCTGATCCTGGCCATCCGCCGTAGCCGCGGCCCCGCCCGGCCGCGGCACGGCGCCTGCCACAAGGGGGGAGAGCGACGCGCGCGGGAGGCGGCGGATGGCGGCCAGCGATCGGCGGGGCGACCCGCTCCTCGCGCGCGCCAGCCCCGGCGGCTGGGCTGCCTGGCTGCGCGCCCTCGGCGAGCGCGGCGACGCCGACCTCGCCGCGTTCGGCCTCACCCTCGCCGTCGGCTTCGCCGCAGGGCTGCTCGCGCTGTACCTCTTCGCCGCGCTGGCCTACGAGGTCATGCGCCAGCAGACCGACCTGCTGGACCTCGGCGTGCTCGCCTGGCTGCAGCAGTTCAAGTCGCCCGCCCTCGACGCGCTCGCCTGGGCCGTCTCGCTCATGGGGTCGCAGGCCGTCGCCGTCCTCGTCGTCGTCCTCGGCGTCGTCTACGCCCTGCGCGGGCGCTGGGGCGCGGCGGTCGGCCTGGTGCTCGTGACCGGCGGCGCGCAGCTCCTCAACGATGTCTTGAAAGGCGAGTTTCACCGCGTGCGCCCGGCGCCCGTGCTCGGCATGATCCCCGTGCAGGCATTCTCGTTTCCCTCGGGCCACGCGATGGTGTCGGCCGCGTTCTACGGCTTCCTCGCCTACCTGAGCTGGCGCGTGCTGCGCGGCTGGTGGCGCACCGCCAGCACGCTGGCGCTGCTCGCGCTCGTGCTGGCGATCGGGCTGTCCCGCCTCTACCTGGGCGTCCACTATCTCACCGACGTACTCGCCGGCTACCTCGCGGGCTTCGTGTGGGCCGACACGGTGATCCTGGGGAGCCGGCTGCTCGCGCGGCGCCGCGCGCCGCCCCCGCCGCCCGATCGTGTCGCCGGCTAATCACCTGGCCCGCGGCGCGGCGTCCACCGCCGCACGGCGGCCCCCGCCGGCCGCCGCCAGGGGCACCGTCAGCCGCACGGTCATCCCCTGGCCCGGCGCGCTGTCGAAGACGATGGTCCCGCCCACCTGGCGGGCGCGCTCCCGCATGCCCAGCATGCCGCTGCCGCCGGGCGCCGCCTCCGCCAGCCGTAGGTTGCACCCCCGGCCCCCGTCCACGACCGTGACCAGCAGCTCGCTGTCGGTGAACGTCACGAGGACCTCCGCTTCCTTCACGCCCGCGTGGTCCCGCACGTTGGTCAGCGCGGCCTCCACGATGCGGTACACCGCCGTCTCCACGATGGGTGGCAGCGGCCGCGGCCGGCCCTCTTTGCGGATGCGCGTGGCCAGCTGGTCCTGCTCGGCGCACACCTGCGCGTAGCGGTCGAGCGTCGGCAGCAGCCCGAGATCGTCGAGCGACATCGGCCGCAGCGCGAAGATGACGCGCCGCGCGTCCTGCAGCACCCGCGTGGCCGTCTCGCGCAGCCCCTCTAGCTCGACGTGCGCGGCGGCCGGGTCTGCCTTGAAGGCGCGGAGCAACACTTCCGTCTGCAGCACGAGGTTGTGCAGCGGCTGCGCCACCCGGTCGTGCAGCATCAGAGCCAGGCGGCTGCGGTCCGCCTCCTGGGCCAGCAGCAGCGCGCCGAAGTCGCTCACCGGCGCCGGATCGCCGCCCGCGTCGCGCGCCGCCACCCCGGCGGGAAGGGCCTCGTCGCCCCCCGGCTCGGCCTCTCCCCCAAGCAGCGCCACCAGCTGCTCCAGCGTCCGGCCCTCCTCGGCCAGCGCCGCCCGCTTGAACTCCAGCCCTTCCAGCTCGGCGCGCAGCGTGGCGAGATAGACTTCCCGCTCCTTGGCCGCCTGAAACAGCTGCCGCAGCTCCTCGCGGCTGTACCGCTCCAGGGTGCGATCGAGCGTGTCGAGCTTCTCGCGCACCTGCGCGAACCGCTCGCGCTCGCGCCCGAGCTGCATCCGCGTCTGCGCCGCGAGGGCGTCTAGCTCGCGCTGCTGACGCGCCAGCCCCTGCCGGGCCGCGTCGAGTCGCGCCCTGAGCCGCGCGTTCTCCCCCGCCACCCCGTGCTCCATCCGCGTGCGCTTTCGAGCCGCCCCCGCGCGGCCGCCGCGCCGCCCGCGTTCACGTCTGCCCGACCTGAATCCACCCCTGCCGCAGCGCGAACACCACGGCCTGTGTGCGATCGTTCACCGCGAGCTTCCGCAGGATGGAGGTGATGTGGTTCTTGACCGTCTGATCGCTCAGGAACAGAGCCTGCGCGATCTGCTTGTTCGAGTTCCCCCGCGCGATCAGCTCCAGTATCTCCATCTCCCGCGGCGTCAGCGGCACCAGGAGCGGCTCGATGCCCCGGCCCTCGCCGCTCAGACGCTGGAACTCGCGCAACACGCGCGACGCGACCGCCGGGCGCCCGATGGCCCGCTCGTCGAGAAGCGCTTCACCGCGCGCCGCGCGCCGGATCCCGTCGAGCAGCGGCTCCGGATCGGCAGCCTTGAGGAAGAATCCCGCGGCGCCCACGCGCGCCGCCTCGAACAACACGTCCTCGTCGTCGAACGCCGAGAGCAGCACCACCGCCACCGCGGGCAGCTGGACCTTCAGACGGCGCGTGACCTCCACCCCGTTGGCGCCCGGCAGCTGCACGTCGCACGCGACCACGTCCGGCCGCACGCGCGCCGCCCGCTCCAGCGCCTCCTCGCCCGAGCCCGCCTCGCCCGCCACCTCGAAGTCCCCCGCGGCGTGCAGCGCCGAGGCGAGCCCCTGGCGAAACAGCGGGTGGTCGTCGACGATCAGCACGCGGATCGTGCGCTTCCGGCTCATGGCACCGGCAAGCGCAGCGCGACGCGGGCGCCCTTCCCCGGCCGACCCTGCACCTCCAGCCGCCCGTTCAGCAGCTGCGCGCGCTCCTGCATGCCGATCAGCCCGTAGTGCCCCGGCCGCGCCTGGCCCGGCGTGAACCCCCGACCGTTGTCCTCGACCTGCAGCACGACCTCGTCCCCGCGCTGGCGCAGCTTCACCCGCACCTGCGTGGCGCCGGCGTGCTTGCGCGCATTCGTCAGCGCCTCCTGGAGAATGCGGAACACCCCCACCGCCTGCTCAGGCAACAGCGGCAGCTCGTCCGCGGGCAGCGACGCCTCGATCGGCAGCCCATACTGCCGCTCGTATTCCGGCAGGTAGCCGTGCAGCAGCGCCACCAGCCCTAGCTCCTCCACCGCCGGCAGCCGCAAGTCGAACAGGCACTGGCGAATCTCCTTGACGCCCTGCTGCAGCGACTCGCGCATGCGCGCCAGCCCGTCCGCCGCGGCCGCCGGATCGCGGGCGAGCAGCTTGCGGAGGTACTCCGTCTCGAACACCGCGTTGGCGAAGTACTGGGCGGGGCCATCGTGCAGGTCGCGCGCGATGCGCGCGCGCTCCGCTTCCAGCGCGCCGAGCTGCGGCGCGATCAGCGCCGCCTCGCGCCGCCCGGCCGGCCCCTCGCCCGCGGCCGCCTGGAGCGCCTCCGCCTGCTGCGCGAGCGCCGCCGCCAGCTGGCGCAGCTGGCCCGCCGCCGCCGCCAGCCGGGGCAGCGCCTCGGCCGGCCGCTCGTCGGCCTCCGGGACCGCCAGCGGCGCCGCCCGCCCGCCGGGCGACACCAGCGCCGGGCGCCCGAGCGCCGCCGCCAGCTCGTGGCACAGCTCGGCGCCGGCCAACAAGTGCTGCTCGGTGGTGCGTAACGCGGTGGGCACGTGCGCTAGATGCGCGGGGTCGGGGGGGCTCATCCCTGCCTCCACACCATCAGGAGGGAGTATAGCACCGTGCCCGGACGCCGCAGCAACACAATTACCGCGCCGCCTGCGTGAACGCTCCGACACTTGGCGGGTACGGAATATGGCGCGCGCACCGAGGGTTGGCAGCCAGCCGGCCCGTGCGCTACAATGGACGCGAGCGATCCCCGATAGCTCAACGGTAGAGCATCCGGCTGTTAACCGGAGGGTTCCAGGTTCGAATCCTGGTCGGGGAGCCAGCCGCAGGCCCCCAGCCGACGGCGTCCGGCCCATCGGCTGGGGGCCTGCGCGCGCCCCCCGCGCCCTGCCCCGCCGCGCCCGATTCGTGGCGGCGCCCTCGTGCAGACGATCGGCCTCGCGCGGCCCCGCCCTCCCCCAGCCCGCGGGCTTCACGCCGCCCACGCCGTGCCCCGACAGCGGGCGGCGTTCCCTCGGTCAGTCCGAGGAACCGCCAAGGCGCCAGAGGCGGCCGGGAGACTCCCCGTACAGCCGCACGTAAGCGTCGGCAAAGCGCCGCCAACTGCCGGCGGGATCCGGATCCGGCTCCGTCGCCGGCTCGTGGTGGACGAACTCGCCAAAGGCGTGCTCGCAGAGGTCGGCGTACAGGCGCGAGAAGAGCAGGCACGCGTGCCAGACCGCGTCCACCGGCTGGCTGAGCATCGGCACCCGCCCACCAGCTACGAGGCGTAGTCCCAGATAGCGCCGAAACTCCCAGATCGCCTCGTCAAGCCACGCCGCCGGCATCGCGCCCTCGCCCCGTAGCCGCTCGCGCACCGGCCTTAGGTCGTAATCCTCAAGGACCTCCAGCGTACGCCATTGCGCCCCAGTCAGCGGCACCGCCGGCCGCGCGCCCAGCGGCGGCCTGCTCATGCCATCCCCCAGCGCCGCCCGGCCGCCGGCCATCTTGACACCAGCCCGCTATCGGTGGCATTCTGCGCACGAATCAATCGCCCGGAGGACAGACGAATGGCCATCTCGATTGGCGAGCTCCTCGGCCGCGCGCAATCCGACGCCGCGTTTCTAGCACAGCTCTCTGCTAACCCCTTGGGTACGGCCCAAGCCGCGGGCCTGCAAGTAACCTCGGCCGATCTGAAAGCGCTGCTACGCATTCCCGGCGCCACCGACGCCGAGCTCGTCGAGGTGCTGCAGCAGCGGCTCGCGCACGCGCGGGCCAGCAGCGGCTGCGGCCTCTGCGGCGACTAACCACACCGCCGTCACGAGAGCGCGCGGCGCGACCGTCTCTCGAATCGCTGATCCTAGCTGAATGATCTCGCCAACTGACGAGCGCCGCCCGCTCGTCCGGTGGGGCGGCGCCAGTGTTACAGCGTGCCCGTGTCCTTCGTTGGCCGCCACAGGTCCACCGCGTTGAGCGCGGTCGCCGGCAGGAGGTTCGTCGGCAGAGTGTACCCGGTTTGCAAATGGTCGGCCGCCTTCTGGTTGAGGACCAGCTCCATCTGCGTTGGCCCCTCCATCGGCATAGTCTCGGCGAAGGCGGCGAGCTGCTGCTGGGTCTTCGTGGGCGGGGTCCCGCCGAACCTCATGATGCGGGCAATATACGGCGCCACCCTTGCCGCCATGGCGAAGGGATTGGCGCCATATGACATCAGCCCGCCTTCTTCGCCCAGATGGTCATCGTCATCCTTCCCGAGAGTGAATTTGCGATAGGGGTAGATCCCCCAGAGCTTCTTCTCCCACGCTGCTTGGGCAATAGACTTGCTAAAGTACGCGAGTCGCGGGTGCGAGACTAGGTACAGCGCCTTTCTAGCATCGCTAACCTGCTTGATGGCGTTGTCCAGTTGTGAGTCCAGCTCAGCCTTGAAGTCACTCTCTACCGTTTTCGTTACCTTACAGGGGACGAGTTCTACGCCGAGAGCCGCCGCCGCGCATGCTAGTTGCCCCTCCTGCTCGCCATTGGCCTTATAGTGGTACTCGGCCTCTTTCAGACCATTCGTATATGGGAAGTAAAGAACGATCACTTTTGTCGCATTAGTCACCTGCTTGATTAGCTCCAGCCTGGTCCACACGTGCTCCGCGGTACTTGCCACGATACCTGTGGTTCCTTTCGAGTTTCCCGGCGCTTCGAGCGCCTTTAGCCCGTGTGCGGTCGGGTTGTGCGAGATGGCCAGCACGGCGGGGACTCCGCCCTGACCACTCGCCCAGTTCCAGACGGTGCTAATTGCGCTAGTATCCAGGATAACGACAATGCGGCGGATATCGTCCGGGCTGAGTTCCGTCGGCGCTCGTAACCACTCGGTGAGCTGCGCGTCCAGATCTCGCCAGCGGGGGTCGCTCCCTCGGCGAGCGGTGCGACGGCTCTTCCCAGGAAGCACGAACGTCTCGTCCGCGCCAGGTTTAAACCGCACCAGCTTGTAGTCAGTGTCCGCCTTTAGATTGTATTGGTCCCGCAAGGCATTCACGAATTGGTCACGGAACTTCATCATCGTCTTGTCGTCAGCTTCGTCGGTAGCCACCACGTATCCGATATGCCAGTATGGCTCCGCCATCTTCCCTCCCAAGTATCATCCCAGCTATAGCGCGCCTCTCCGCGTCCCCCATGGCCGATACCGTGCGCGGTGCGGTCAGCCGATTGTGCCAGCCGCATCCAGCAGGGTCCTGCGCGGGATCGTCAGATCGAGCGCGCGCGCGGTAGCCAGGTTCACGAAGAGATCGAAGCGCGACGCCAGTTCGATCGGGGTGGTCGCGGGCGACGCCCCGCCCAGTATTCGGTCCACGAGGCGCGCCGAGTCATAGAACATGGTCGCGCGGTTGGCCGCGTAGGCCACCAACAGCCCCGCTTCCGCTTCCTCGCGGTACAGTCCCACCGTCGGCAGATGGAAGCGGAGCGCGGCGTCCGCCACGGCGCGGACGTACCCGGCCACCCGCGGGTCGGGCACGCGGTATAGGGCATCCACCCCGTTCGCGACCGCTTGCTCCAACGCGCGGGGCATCTCGCCCCCTGCCGATGCCACCACTAGCTCCGTGGCGAGCCCGAGGCGCTCGGCCAGCGGCGTCACCTCGCGGACCGACCGCTCGGCCAGGAAGTTCCGCTCGGCGACCACTAGCCCCACGCGGGTGATAGTCGGGACCACCTCCTTCAGCAGCTCGAGCCGCTTGCCATGAATTGAGGGTTCCTCGAGACGGATCCCGGTGAAGTTGCCACCGGGTTCCCGAATGCTGGCTGCTAAACCAGAGCCTACCGGGTCCACCGTTAGCGTCATTATGACGGGAAGAGTTTGCGTCTTCTCCTTTAGCTCATTCAGAAAGCGCGTGTCCGCCCTCACCAGCAGGTCCACCGGCAAATCGACTAGCTCGTTCATCTGTGCGAAGAGCAGATCAGGATTCCCATCGGCAAAGCGGTAGAGGATCTCGATATCCTTGCCTTCGACGTAACCCTGATTGCGCATGCCGAGACGGAACGACTCGACCCACGGGTTCGCCGGATCCGGGTAGTCCCGTTGGTAGAGCGAGAGAAAGCCGATCCGCGGCCGGCGGCCCGCGGGCACACGCGACGAGCCTGCCGCGGTGATGGCCTGGCTCGAGAACGGTGACGTCCCCCGCGCGGTGAGCGCAACCCCTGCCAGCCCCGCGCTCATGAGCCCCGCCAGCAGCCACCGGCGGCTGCGTCGCGGCGCGGAACCCGACGCCGGATCGGTCGGCTCCGCCATGCGCCGTCGCCCCCTTCCGCGTCCTCGCACAATCCACCACAGCGGCCGCCGCCCCGCGAGGCACCTGCAGTATGGGCGACGCTGGTTATACTGTCAATACCCGCCGCGGTGCGGCTGGCCGCAGGCCAGCCAGGCCGCCGCCCCCTTCCGACCCCAGCCGGCACGGGGCGCATCCAGCCACCCCTGCCGCCTGCGGGCGAGGCAACGGCCGCCTCCCCGCGGGGAGGCGGCGCCGCGTGCTACAGTGCAGCGATCACCGCTGGAGCCAGCGTATGCCGCTCGCCAGTCCGTGGCCCTCGCTCGCGCCCTACCCCACGGAGCCGGCGTGGACGTTTCTGGCGCGGGCGGCCCAGCGGACTCCGCACCAGCCCGCCGTGATCGGGCTCGACGGCCAGAGCGCCACCTACGGCGAGCTATGGGACCGTTCTCGGCGTCTCGCTCGCTTCCTGCAGCGCGACGCGAACGTCGTGCCGGGCGACACCGTGGCGGTCGCGGCTCCCGGGAGCCGCGACACCGCGGCCATCTTGCACGCCGCGTGGCTGGCGGGCGCGCGGGTTAGCTTCCTCAACGCGTTCCAGCGACCCGCCGAGATGGCGCACTACCTGGCGGATGCCGAGGTCGCCGTGGCGTTCGTCTCGGCCTCGGCCGCGCCCGCCCTCAACGAAGCGCGGCAGCTCGCCGACTTCCAGTGTCTGCGTCACGTCTACCGCAGCGCCCAGGTCTGGGACCTGACCGACGCCGAGCCGCCGCGCCCTGAGCCGATCGCCGTCGACCCCGCGCGACAGGACGCCCTGCTGGTCTATTCGAGTGGCACGACGGGTTGGCCGGTGGCGGCCAGGCAGTCGCACCTCAACCGCGTGGCCGCGGCCCGCCAGCGGCTCGCCGTGCTGCCGCTACCCCGCGGCACGGTCGTGCTCAGCCTCCGACCGTTCTGGACCGATATCTCTTGCTGCATCGCCGCGCGGGTCCCCCTTGTGACCGGCGCCGACCCGCAACCCGCCGCGATCCGGGCAGCGCTGCAGCAGCACCGCGTCACGCTGCTCATGGCGCGCCCCACCAGTGTGCAGGCCCTGCTGGACTCGGCGGCGAACGGCGCGGCGGAGCTAGGAACGCTTCGCGTGATCGAGTGCAGCGGTGCGCCGCTGCCGGCGCCCGTTGCCGCCATGGCTGAGCGCGCCGGCGTGGCGATCGTTCAGAGCTACCAGATGACCCAGGCGCCCGCCGTGAATTTCACCCCCCTCGCCGACCGGCGGCCTGCCAGCGTGGGGCCGCCCGTCCCGGATACCGAGGAGCGCCTGGTGGATCCCGCGACCGGGCGAGAGGTAGGCCCCGGAGAGACCGGCGAGGTCTGGATTCGAGGGCCGCAAGTGATGCTCGGCTACTGGCGGCATCCCGCCGCGACCGCCGCCACCCTCTTGCCGGACGGTTGGCTACGCACTGGTGACCTCGGGCGCTTCGACGCCAACGGCTACCTGTACTTGATGGATCGGCTAAAGGCGCTCATCAAAGTGGGCGGCTGGCCCGTCTACCCTGCGGAGATCGAGGCCAGCTTGCTCACGCATCCCGCCGTCCGTGAGGCAGCCGTGGTGGCCGTGCCCTCGCCAACCCGAGGCGAGCAGCCGCTGGCATTCGTCGTCCTGCGCGCGGAGCGGCATGTCGAGCCAGCCCAGTTGCTCGGCTGGCTGGCGGAGCGCTTGGCGCCGTACAAGATACCCCGCTCGATCGACGTCCTCGACTCTCTCCCCAAGGGCGCGGGTGGCAAGGTGCTGCGTCGCGAGCTGGAGGAGCGCGCACGCCGGGCCTACGGGTCGCCGGGCGACGGCACGCCGCTCGCCTAGATATCTGGCCGAGGCTGGTGGCGCACGGTCCCCCCCCTGCACCTGCATTGCGGCCACTCCTGCTCCGTGCTAAAACCCGCGCGACGCATGGCCGCCACTGGCATGGGTCGGCGCCACAACCGGCCCCGCCGCCTTGTGCGCCACGGCCATCCGGCGCCGCTTGGTACGGACTCGCTGCCTTATTGCAGCAATTGCTGGAGCGATTTGTTATGGAAGTGCCACGCGAAGCCCCGTCCCCGCCCCCGCTCGGCGGTAGGGGCGATCCGTCCCGTCCGCCCGTGAAGGATGAGCCAGAAATCGCCGCAGATGATATCCAGGGCAACATCCTCACCGGCTTCAACAAGGACTACCAGATGCTGCTCTTCCTCAAAATCGTGGAGGGCGGCGAGGCCGATTTCCGCCAGTGGTTACGCGCCTTCACCCCGCGAGTCTCCACGGCCGCCCAGGTTATTGCGTTCAACCGTCTCTTTAAGGCGGTCCGCACCCGCGTCGGCGACCCGACGCCCCTGAAGGCCACCTGGGTCAACCTTGCTTTCTCCTACGACGCCATCCGGCGCCTTAAGCCAGACGATGCGAACTTCACGGACGAGGCGTTCACCGGCGGCATGTGCCGGCAGGACGCGCCGCTGGGCGATCCCGTGGGCACCGGCACGGAGGGCGATCCGACGCGCTGGCGGGTCGGCGGGCCTCACAATCCGGCCGACCTTCTACTAATTGTCGCTAGCGACGAGATGGACGATCTTTACGCGATGGTGAACGAAATCGAGAGCACGATCTATGCGCCGCTGGACCAACAGGGGCAGCCGGTGCGGAGCGGGCTGCAAATGATCTTCAAACAGCCAGGCGCTGTCCTCCCGACGCCCCTGGCCAGCCACGAGCATTTTGGCTTCCTGGATTCCGTGTCGCAGCCGGGCATCCGCGGCTATGTCAACGGCGACCTGACCGATGTCATCACCCTCCGCCAGACTCCCGACAAGCGGGACGAACAGGGCAAGCCCGGCCAGGACGTGCTGTGGCCCGGCGAGTTCGTCTTCGGCTATCCCGGCCAGGACCCCACGGCGGATGTCAAAACACGAGGCCCCAGCACGCGCGCGGGGCCGGCGTGGACCGAGAATGGCTCCTACCTGGTGTTCCGCCGCTTGCGCCAAGATGTTCACGCATTCCACGCATTCCTCCATGACCAGGCCAACAAATTCGCCATCGACCCTGCCTACCTGGGCGCAAAGCTCGTCGGGCGCTGGCCCAGCGGGGCACCCATCATGCGCGAGCCGAGACTCGACAATCCTCTGCTAGGCGACGTCGACTGCGCCAACAACAAGTTCGAGTTCTTCGAACCTACCCCCAACCGCCTGCCGACGAAGGACGACGGCCCGTATGACTGTTCGGACATCATCCCAGGCTCCAACCCGCCCAAGCCCTTTCCCGCGTCGCCGGGCGACCAGCCCGGCGTCATCTGCCCCTTCACGGCGCACATTCGGAGGGCCTACCCCCGCGACGACACTACCCCCGGCCATCCGGAGCCCGACACCGCGGAAGCAGACACCCAGACCCACCGGCTGCTGCGGCGTGGGATTCCCTACGGCCCGCCTTCGCGCTCCACGTTTGCCAACCCCGTGGACGACGCCGTGGACCGCGGCCTGTTGTTCCTGGCCTACCAGACTTCTATCGTGAGGCAGTTCGAGTACGTACAGCAGATGGCCAATAATCCGCATTTCAAAGCAAAGGATATCGGCTTCGACCCGATCATCGGCCAGAACGCTGGCGGCGTCACCCGCGCACGGCGATTCACCGTGACCTTCGTCGACGGCGCCGGCCATACGGTGCGGGAGGAGCTAACCGCTCCGAAGGATTGGGTGATCCCGACCGGCGGAGGTTACTTCTTTGCCCCCGGAATCCACGGCCTTCGCGTGTTGGCCGGCGAGTAGACGGCGGCAAGAGCGCCCGCGGCCTCCCGGGACTTTCCAGCCGTCCCCGCTCGGGCGCTGCCTGGAGGCAGCGCCCTACCCGGCTCCCCGCCTCCCCCGGACGACCGCCCCCCGCCAATGCATTATCTGTAGACAGGCCGCGAGGCGCGCCGGAGAGCGCCTGCTAGCTCGCGCGACGTGGTCGCAATCTTACGCCGTACACGCCTCCCCCGCACCCGCCGCCCGCGCCCGGCCCGGGGCCTCCCCCCGCCGGCCCGGCCCGCGGCGGAGCGCCCGGGGGAGTATCGTACGGGGCAAACGATGCGGCCTTCCGCGCCCGAGGAGCACGCGCCAACCCGCGCCCGGCCTAGCACTTAACCATCCAGTAAAGGAGCATCGTTTGACCGTTCCTCGGCGAAATTGCACCGCGCCATCGCCCCGCGCGCCCGCCCGCGCTCGGATGGTGGCTGCGCCGCCCCCGCGCGGGGTAGTATGGGGGACGTATGGTGGACGCCCGGCCGCACCGCCGCGAGCCAGCCGGGCCGCCCGAGAGGAAGTCCGCATGGCCCTCGGCTCCCGCTTCGTCGTCGCGCTGCTCCTCCTGGCCGTCGCCTGCGGCGGCCCGCGCGCCGCCCCGGCCGCGCCGACTGGCGCCGCCCCGCCCGCCGACGCCGCCAGGCCCGACGCGCCCGCGGCCCCCGCGCCTACGGCGGCGCCCGCGCTCGCCACCGTTCGCGTCGCCATCCCCGATCTCAGCATCGCCACCTTGCCCCTGGCGGCCGCCGTGGCGAAGGGCCTGTATCGCGACGAGGGGCTCGACGTCGAGCTAGTCCAGATCGGCGGCCAGGCCGCCCTGCCGGCGCTGCTCAACGGTGAGGTCGGCTATCTCTACGGTTGGGGCGCCGCCAGCACGGGCATCGTCCAGGGCGCGCCCGTCAAGGTGCTCGCCATCCTGCAAGACCGGCCGCCCCACGTCGTCGTGACGCGCGCCTCCATCCAGACGCCCGCCGACCTGCGCGGCCAGCGCCTGGCCTCCTCCCGCCCCGGCGGCACCGACGACCAGGTGTTGCAGCGGGTGCTCCAGGGCGCCGGACTGCGCGAGGACGACGTGCAGATGGTGCGGCTCGGCGAGACCAGCCTCCGTGCGGCCGCGCTGCTCGCCGGCCAGGTGGACGGCGCGGCGCTGGCCCAGCCCTTCACGGCGGCCGCCGAGAAGGAAGGGTTCCACGTCATCGCCCGCGGCGCCGACGTGCTCCAGGTGCCGATCAGTATCGTCGCCAGCAGCCAGGCGCACGTCGCCGCGGCGCCCGACGAGGTCCGCCGGATGCTGCGCGGCGTCGCCCGCAGCCTGCCCTACCTCACCGACCCCGCCAACGAGCCCGAGATCGTCGCCTGGGCGGCCCAGCGCTACAGCATCGACCCCCCGCAGGCGCCCGCCATGGTCGACGAGCAGCTCGGCACGGTCGTGGCGAGCGGCGAGGCCCCGGAGGCCGTCCTCGACGCCGCGCTCGAGTCCGCCCGCGCCCAGACCGACCGTACCGAACCCATCGCCCTGTCCCAGGTCTTCGACTTCACGTTGCTCCGCGCCGCCCGCCAGGAGATCGCTCGGCCCTGAACGCCGCGAAGGAGGTGCCCCATGGCCACGTCGATGACCCGCGACTTTGTGCAGGAGCTGAAGGACCAGGTCGCCAGCTCCGGCTGCGTGCTGCCCGAGCACCCGATTATCCAGGGAGTGGCGGCCGGCACCATCCCGCTGCGCCAGCTCCAGGGCTGGGTGACGCAGGACTACTTCTACCGCAAGCACGTCCCGCGCCTGGCCATGCTCCGCTACCTCAAGTGTACCGACCCCGAGATCGCCCAGCATCTCTACGAGGTCGTCGAGGAGGAGACCGAGGGCGCCTCGACCGGCACCGCCGGGCACGTGCAGCTCTTCCTCGACTTCGCGGCCGGGCTCGGCGTCAGCCGCGAGCAGCTGGAAAGCGCCCGCATCCTGCCCGGCGCGGCCGCCCACGTCTACTGGGCCGAGCTGATCCTGCACACGCTGCCGTGGTTCGTCGCCCTGGCGGCGCAGCTCGCGGGCGAGGGCCAGGCGCCGCGCACGAACGCCCTGCTGCGCCAGGGCCTTCAGCAGCACTACGGCCTCGACGAGAAGGCGCTGCGCTTCTGCCGCGCCCACGAGGAGGCCGACGTCGAGCACAGCTCCCTCAGCGAGCTGATCGTCCGCCGCTACGTCGTCACGCCCGAGCTGCAAGCGCAGGCGCGCGCCGTCGTCCAGCGCAAGCTAGAGCTGCAGTACGACATGTGGGCCACCTACCAGTACTTCTGATGCCGGCGCCCCGTCGGCCTGTGCTCCGGCCGCTCTGCGGGGTGAGCCGGCGGGCGAGGGCCCAGATCGCCGGCCGTCGGCCGGCGATCCACAACCTTCGCTTTCTAGCGCCCCTGACACGGCGCACCGCACGCCTCGCCATCAGATACCCTGCTCACTGATGACTCGACGAAGGGCGACCCCTGACAAGGCATCGCGATCACGTCGGTCATGAAGTGCGACGAGGAGGCACACGTCGAGGTCACGCCGCATCCCGCCGGCTCCGACGCGAACTTCGCGGCGTGCCTGCCGCTCGCCGCGCCGGGCAGCCTGCCGTGCTCGCTTCGTGGCCTGCTCTCCGTCCTGGCCAATCCGCGTCAGACCGTGCGGCTCTGCTGGCCCGCCGACAAGGCCAGGAGCACTATCGTCTTGCTGGTGATGCACTCGCCCGATACCTTCGTCCATCTCGTCAGTCGCCCGGCGCGGTCGCCGGGGCGCCGCTGGAGCGTCCAGCAATGGCCCGGCGACAAGTCCCCGGCATGGCCCCCGCGGGCCATTACGAGGCCTCTGCGCTGCTCGGGCGCGGCGCTCTGAAAGGAGAACGAACGCTGCGCGAGCGAGGACCGGCCGCGAAGCGTTCAGCCATCCGGCTCCCATGCCGATAACCCGGGTAATATACTGCCTTCATGAGCCTACGGGTGAAGGGAAGGAGCGCAGCTGTGCGCCCGCGCGTTGGCTCCGCGTCGCTCGTGGCGCTCGGCATGCTGGCGCTGCTCGCGACCGGCTGCGCTGGCCCGGCGACGCGCGCCAGTCCGTCCGTCGGACCCGTCGCGCCGCCCACGCCCGCGGGCGACCACGCGGGGCTAGCGGGCACCGGGTCGTCCTCGACCGAGCAGGCGCTGATCCCCACCCACTCCGCGTATCCCACGACCTCGGCTAGCTCCGCGCCCTGGTGGATGGCCCAGGAGGGCGGCTACTTCCGCGAGCAGGGCCTCGCCGTCGATCTCCAGTTCATCGCCGGCGGCGTCACCCTGAATGCGGCGCTGGCGAAGGGCGACCTCGACGTGATCGCGGCCGGCGGGCAGATCTTCGTGCTGGGCTACCTCCAGGGCCTGGAGACGATGATCATCGGCTCGACCGCGGCCGGGGTGGACACCACCATCGTGGCACGGCCCGAGATCCAGACGCTCGACGACCTGCGCGGGCGGACCATCGCCGTCACCCGCCTCAAGGCGCTTACCGACATCGCTGCCCGCGCGGGGCTGGAGCGCTACGGCCTGCGGCCCGACGTGGACGTGTCGATCCTGGCCACCGGGGGGCCGGCCGAGTCGCTGGCCGCCATGGAGTCCGGCGTGGTGGCGGGAGCGAGCCTCGGCATGCCCGCGCTGCTGGAGGCGCGCAAGCGCGGCTATCGCGAGGTGCTCGACGTTACGCGGCTGGGCATTCCCTTCATGGGTGCGGCCGTGGGCGCCACCAAGCGCCTGCTCGCCGAGCGCCCAATGCTGGCCGAGCGCTACCTGCGCGCGCTGGCCCAGGCGGCCAGCCGCCTGCGCACCGACCGCGAGTTCGCCATGCAGGTGATCGGCAAGTACACCAACACCACCGACCGGGAGCTACTCGGGGCGACGGTGGACTACTACCAGCCGCTCTACAAGCCCGACCTCTATCCCGAGCCCGCGGCCGTGCAAACCGTCCTCGACGCCGAGGAGAACCCCGCGGCGCGCACGGTCCATCCCGAAGACGTCATCGACACGCGCTTCGCCGAGCGCCTCCGCACCAGCGGCTTCCTCGACGCTCTCCCCCGCTAGCGCCGCCTACACTTTGCGCACCGGCCCGGGGTGGCGGGCCAGTTGCGCGTCGCCCGTGAGCAGGATGATGCCTTCGCCGAGGGCCTGCGCCAGCAGCAGGCGGTCGAAGGGACCTTTGTGCAGGGCAGGCAGGCGGTCGATGTTCACGGCGTGCTGGCTGGTGATGGGAAGCGCGGCGTAGCCGTTGTCGAGCAGGCCCCGGCGCAGCAAACGCGGCTCCGCGCGGAAGTCGTCCCGTCCCAGCATGTTCTTGATGGCGATCTCCCACAGACTGGCGGCGCTAAAGAGCAGCTCCTGGCACGGGTCGGCCAGGACCGCGCGCGCTCTCGCGGAAAGGCGGTCGGGCTGGCCGGCGACCCACAGCAGGAGCTGGGTATCCAGCAGGAGCTTCACGCGTCGCCACCGAACAGGGCTTCGATCTCGGCTTCGCCCATGCGGTCGAAATCCTCGGGCACGGCGATCTCGCCTGCCAGGAAGCCCAGCCGCTGCGGCGCCGCGGGAGCATCCAGCGCGGTCACCTTCACCAGCGGCTTCCCCGCCTTGGCAATCACAAATGACTCGCCCTTCGCGGCCTCGTCGACGAGCTTCGAAAGCTGGGTCTTGGCTTGATGGATGTTAACCGTGCGCATGGCCGGCCCTCTAGACTAAGTTGAGATGACTAAGTCTAGTTCGCCGCCGCTCCTCCAGTCAGCTGGAAGCCGAATGCGCCGCCGTATCCGGTGCGGAACATGGCAACCGCCCGGACGGGGAGTAGGCCACTCCCCAGCCCCGCCGGCTCCCCCCTTCCTTCGCAGGGAAGGGGGCCGGGCGGTTAGGTCTCCTCGGCCCACTTGGCTTGACAGCGCACGGGCCGCGCTGCCTATGATGGGGACGCCGCGCCCGCCCCGGCGCGGCACTGTCCTGGCCGAACGGACGACGCCCGGGGCGCCGTCGCCGGAGGAGGCGAGCCATGGTCATGACCGAGCGCTACGGGAGCCCTACGACGAAGATCATCTCGCTCATGAAAGCCCTGCAAGTGCCCTTCCACGCGGTCCAGCCGGGCGACAAGCTGCTCATCCTGACCGACGACGCGATGGACCCGCTGGTCTGGCAAGCCGTGATGGCCGTCGCCAACGAGAAGGGCGGCGAGCCGATGCTCGCGCTGTTCCCGCGCCGCCCCTACCATTGCGCCGATCCGGTCCCGATGGCCATCGAGGCGGCCAAGAAGGCCGACGTGGTCGTCGCCCTCACTACCACCGCGTTGAACAGCGGCACGCCCGGCCTGCGCTCGATCCGCGCAGAGGGCGGCGGCTCCGGCCGCACGCCGATCTGGCTGATGGAGGAGTGTACGGTCGAGATCCTGGTGGACGGCGGCGGCCGTGCGACCATGGACGACGTGGCGGAGATCTGCGACATTCAGCGCCGTATCGGCGAGGTGTACGACCGCTCCAAGCAGGTGCGCGTTCTCTCCAAGCACGGCAGCGACCTGGTGGCCGACATCACGGGCATGCCGCCGGGCTACTTCGCCAAGCGCTGGGGCGCGCTGCCGTTCGGCCGTAACAAGGAGACAGGCCGGCTCGGCGGCGGCACCTGGCCGTTCGGCGAGATCCACGTCGAGCCGCTGCCCGGCACGGCCAACGGCACCCTCGTCTGGGACACCACGGCGCACTACCCCTCGGGGCCGTGGAAGGAGCCTGTGGCCCTGCACATCAAGGACGGCCGCGTGGTCGGCATCGAGGGCGGCAACGAGGCGCAGCAGGTGCGCTGGTACCTGGAGACCTACGGCGACGAGAACTCCTGGCTGGTGGGCGGCGAGATCGCGCTCGGCACGAACAGGCTGTGCCCGGTGAACATGCCGGTGATGCGGAGCGAAAAGAAGCGCTACGGCGCCACCCACTTCGGCATCGGGCACGGCGCCGATCGCGGTGTGGCGAACAGCGTCCTGCGCCTCGAGGGTATCGTCGACCGCGTGACCATCGTGGCCGACGATACCGTGGTCTGCGAGGACGGCAAGATCATGGTCTAAGCGGCGACTCCCGCTCCGGGGCGCCGCCCCAAGGTTGCCTGGTCGAACGCTCGGCAGCGACCAACACCCGACATTTTCATATCGAGCCCTCTGCCGAATGCCTGGGCGACGCAAGGGTACCGGTCCGTAGCGCGGGTTGCGTGGCGCCCGCGGCGGCCCGCGGGCGCCACCCCGGCCGGCAATGCGCACCAATCCTAACGGGTACGCGCCCCGGTCCGTAGCGCGGGTTGCTTGTCGCCCGCGGCGGCCCGCAGGCCGCAATGCCGGCCCCGCCGACCGGATCGAGTATGCTGCACACCGCGAGAGGGAGCGAGCGGTATGGTCACCGTGCTGAAAGACATCCCGGTGCCCGGCGTCGAAGTCATCCCCTGCCGGCTGAACGGGCCGCGGGGCATCGTCAAGGCGTTTCTGCTGCACGACGATGCGGCGACGGTGCTGGTCGATACGGGCTTCTCAGATGCCGATGCCGACTTGATCGTGGAGCGGCTGGCCCGCATCGGGCGCTCGCCGGCCGACCTCACCATGTGCGTCCTGACCCATCGCCACGGCGACCACGTGGGCGGGCTGAAGAAGCTGCGCGGGCTGGGCAACTTCGCGGTGGTGGCCCACGAGGACGAGGCCAAGGGGGTCGAGCAGACCTGTGGCGTGGCCGTCGAGCGCACGGTGAAGGACGGCGACGAGCTGCCGGAGATCGCGGGAATCCGCATCGTCCACATGCCCGGCCACACGCCGGGCAGCATCGCGCTGTACCTGCACCAGCACCGCGCCTTCGTGGCCGGCGACGCGATCGTGAGCGCGGGCGAGCACCTGGTGGTGTCGCCGGCGTTCCTGTGCGACGATCCCGACCAGGCGCGGCAATCGGTCAAGCGGCTGCTGGGCATGGCGCTGCCGATCGACCACATGCTGGTCGCGCACGGCGACGACGTGTACGGCAAGGCCGGCGACCCCCTGGCCCGCATCCTGGTCGAGCGCCGCGCCTTCTAGCCCGCCGCGGGGCTAACGGGGCGCTCCCAGGCCGGGGGGCCACTCCATCGGGGGAGCCGCCATCGTCCTCCCTCCCCCCAGGATTCCGGGGCGCGGGGGTGCAGGGGCGTTCCCCGGCTGGAGCGGTGTGGGGGGAGCCCACCTGCCCATCCTCCTCTCGCCCAGGATCGGGGGGCACGGGGGGATGGCGTATGGGGGTGTGCATTCACTGGCCCATCCTCCCCTCCTCAGGATGGGCGGTGGCGGGGGATGGGAGATGGGGGTGTCCATCCGCCGGCCCATCGGCCTCTCCCCCGGGATCGGGGGAGCGCGGGGGGATGGCGGGACCCCAATTGCCATCCTCTCCCTCTCCCCCGAGGATTGGGGGGCCGGGCGGCCGCGGGGGTGTGGGGGCGTCCCCCACCATTCTTCTTTCCCCCCAGGATTGGGGGGCGGGGGGCCGAATCATGCTGCAAGTCCGCAACCTGCACAAGCGCTACGTCACCGCGCGCGGCCAGGTGCTGGCGGTGCGCGGGGTGTCGTTCGACGTGCGCGACGGTGAGTTCCTGACCCTCCTCGGCCCGAGCGGCTGCGGCAAGACGACCATGCTGCGCTGCATCGCGGGCCTCGAGACGCCCGACGCGGGCGAGATCCGCATCGGCGCCACCACCGTGTTCTCCAGCGCGGCCGCCGTCGACGTCCCCATCGAGCGGCGCGACATCGGCATGGTCTTCCAGTCCTACGCGATCTGGCCGCACATGACCGTCTACCAGAACGTCGCCTTCCCCCTGCGCGTCGGCAAGCCGCGCCCGCCGTCGGCCGAGCTGGAGCAGCGCGTCCACGAGGCGCTGCGTCTCGTGCAGCTCGACGCGCTGGCCGATCGCCCGGTGCCTCAGCTCTCCGGCGGCCAGCAGCAGCGGGTGGCGCTGGCGCGGGCCCTGGTGCGGCGGCCGCGGCTGTTGCTGCTCGACGAGCCCCTGTCGAACCTGGACGCCCGCCTGGGGGCCCAGATGCGCGAGGAGATCGTGGAGGTCGCCAGCCGGGCTGGCGTCGCGACCGTCTACGTCACGCACGATCAGGTAGAGGCGCTGGCGATGTCCGACCGCATCCTCGTTCTGCTGGACGGCGCGGTCGTGCAGGAGGGCACGCCCGACACCATCTACACCGCGCCGCGCTCGCGCTTCGTGGCCGAGTTCGTCGGCGCGAGCAACCTGATCGAGGGCGAGATCGTGGCGGCGAGCGGGGAGTCCACTACGGTGCAGACCGCGCTGGGCACGCTGACCGGCCAGCGCACCGACGGCCTGCGCCCGGGCGAGCGCGTCTACTTCTGCACGCGCCCCGAGGACACCGCGGTGCTGCGCGCCCCGCCCGCGGACGGCGCCAACGTGCTGCCGGCCGAGGTCACACGCGTCACGTTCCTGGGCGACCACCGCCAGTGCTGGGCGCGCGCGGGTAGCGCCCTGCTCTGCGCGCGCCTCCCGTCGCAGGCCGACCTGCGCGCGGGTGAGACCATCTACCTGCACCTGCCGCCCGCCCGCAGCCTGGCGCTCCCCTGGGAAGCCGCCCCGGCGGAGGCTCAACCGACTCCCGCGTAACGTCGCTCGCCAGCCGCTACACGGACTCGTGGCGGCCGAGCAGGTAGCGGGCGGGCACGACGAGCGCGGCCACGGCGACGAGCAGCATGACCGCCATCGCCGACGTGCGCTCCCACTGGCCGCGCACCCACGACTGCCACAAGAGCTGCGCCACCACCGTGTTGCTCGCCGTGCCGAGGACCAGCGGGTAGGTGAAGTCGCGTACGCTGTGCGCGCCGATCCAGAGCGTGCAGTTGAGCAGCGCCGGGCGCAAGAGCGGGAAGACGATCGCGGCCAGCGTCGTCCCCACGCCCGCGCCGCTCGCCCGCGCCGCCTCCTCCAGCTCCTGGTGTACTTGCAGCAGCGTGGCGTTCATCACCCGCACGGCGTAGGGCAGGAAGTTCAGCGTCTGGCCCACGACGATGATCCAGATCGTGGCGTAGAGCGGCGTGCGGATGAGCAGCAGGAACACGCCGAGCGCCAGGATCACGCCGGGGATGGCGCGCGGCAGGAACGCCAGCGCGTCGAGCCAGCGCAGCCAGCCGACGCGCGTCCGCAGCACCACCCACGCCACCAGCGTGGCCAGCACCACGGTCGCCCCGCTGACGGCCACCACCAGGATGGCCGTGTTGGCGAGCGCCCGGCCCCAGCGCGGGTCGGCCAGCACCAGCCGGTAGACCTCCAGCGAGGCGCCGGACAGCGCCGCCAGCGACGGCGGTGTGAAGGTGCGGAACAGGCTGGCCCAGACGAGCGCCAGGATGGGCAGCACGTCGGCCAGCAGCAGGTAGAGCGCGACGGCGCCCAGCGCGACCCACTTCCCGCGACCCAGGCGCACCAGCCGCGGCGCCTGGCGCTGGCCGCGCAGCACGGCGTAGCGGTAAGCGTCGCGGCTCACCCGCGCGTAGAGCGCCGCCAGCGCCACGCCGATCACGATGGCGAGCGTGCCGAACACGGCGGCCTGGCCGTACTGCGGCCGCGTGGCGTCGCCCTGCATGAGCTGGTACACGTGCGTGCTCAGCACCTGGAAGTTGGCGTTCGGGCCGATGACTAGCGGCACCTCGAACGTCTCGAAGAGCAGGATGGTGTAGTAGATCGACGCGGCCACCAGGCTGGGCGCCATGAGCGGCAGCGTGACCTGCTGTACCACGGCCGCGGTGGTCGCGCCGCTCGCGCGCCCCGCCTCTTCGAGCCGCGAGTCCATGTTGCGGAAGGCGGCGCTCAGCATGATAAACATGCTCGGCGCGACGCCCGTGCCCGTGATCAGCACCAGCCCGGCGAAGGTGTAGAAGTCGAGCGGCCCCGAGGCGCCAGGCCCCGCCGTGTCGAGGCCGAGCAGGCTGCGCAGCCCGACGTTGATAAAGCCCTGCCGCGGCGCCAGCAGCAGCGCCCAGCCCATCGCCTTCAGCGCCCCCGGCACGACGAGCGGCACGAACATCGCCGACGCGATCAGCACCTTGGCGGGCAGGTCGGTGCGCTCGACGAGCCAGACCAGCGGCACCGCCAGCGCCATGCCGATGGCGAGCGAGACGGCGGCGTAGACGACGGTGTTCAGCAGCAGCCGGTAGGTGAAGGGATCGGCGAGCAGGTCGGCGAAGTTGTCGAGCGTGAGCGGCGTGGCGTCGAACGGCAGCGCCGCGCCCGGCCGCAGCGCGGTGAGCAGCACCACCAGCACCACCGGCACGACCAGCAGCGCCACGAGCACGGCCACCGCCAGCGGCACCGGCGCCAGCCCCAGCCGGCGCGCCGAGCCGGCGACCCACCGCCGCCCGGCCGCGCTACTAACGGTAGCCATCGCCCGTATTCTCCGCGTCCTGTCGCGGGCGGCAGGGTTGCCGCGGCAACCCTGCCGCCCGCCACCGCTTTACTTCGCCCCCAGCCGCTTGTACTCGTCCACGATCTGCGTGCGCACGCGGTCGGCGCGCTCCAGGTCGCTCTGGCTGCTGAGCATCGCCAGGTCACCCTTCAGCTCGATCAGCTTGCGCGCCATCTCGGAGTTGCTGTCGGGCCAGGCGCGCTGGTTCGACTGCCCCAGCGTGGCGGCGATCGGCATGCCCTCGGTGGTCAGCCACGCCGTCCACAGCCGTGCCGCGTTCACGTGCGGGGAGCCCTTCACGGGGAAGATGAGCTGCTGCGTGGCCGGGTAGAACTCCGTCGGCGCGATCTCGACGGGCTCGCCCTCGCGCTGGAGGTCGAGTATGTTGTCGATCGCCGTGATGCCCACCAGCGCCTCGCCGCGAGCCACGGCGCGCGCCACGTTGATCGTGCTGCCCACCCACAGCGGGTCCTGCGCCGCCAGCTTGCGCGAGTAGTCGAGCACCCGCGCGTCGTCCCAGCGCGCGATGAGCTGGTAGGTGCTGGAGCCCTGTGGATCGATGGCCAGCCGCTTGCCCTGCCAGCGCGGGTCGAGCAGGTCGTCCCAGCGCTTCGGCACGTCGGTCGCCGGCACGAGGTTCTTGTTGTAGACGATGGCGCGCACCAGGTGCTGGTACTCCAGCGCCCGCCCGCGCGCCACCTCGGGCACGCGGTCCACCACCTGGCTGATCTCGGGCAGCGTGTCGCCGAACGTGCCGACCCAGTCGAACGGCTCCAGGGCGTCCACCTGGTCGTCGATCAGGCCGTAGACCAGCCCGCTCGACGGGTGGATCACGTCAACCGTGACCTTGCCGGCCGCGATCTCCTGCCGCACCCGCGTGTTCGTCTCGGTCGCGCGCAGTGGCACCAGCTCGACGTCGATGTTCGTGCCGAAGCGCTCGTTGAAGCGCTTGGCCTGCTCGGCCAGCACCTCCGGCGCCCCGGTGTCGGCGTAGTTCACCTGGCCCTCGCGGCTGGCCGCGTCGATCAACGCTTGCAGCGCCGGCGAGCGCGCCGCGCTGCCCGCCGGCTGGCTCGCCCCCCCGGCCGTCGGCGCGGTGGCCGGCGCGCACGCCGCCGCCAGGCTAGCGGCAACCACCGAAAGCGTTATCAGGGCCTGCTGCACGCGGAACATAATGCCAGTTCCTATCTCAGCTATCTGCGCAAGCAGCAACGTCTGGCACGAAACCCGGAACGCGGAGACGTAGGGCCGAGGCTCGTCCCCTGTCCTACCTTTATCGCTCCGTCGCTCGCGCCCGCGCCCGCTCCAGCGCGCGGCGGAAATACACCCCGACCATCGCGCGGCGATATTCGGCCGGGGCGCGGCGGTCGGTCCACGGGTCGATGGCATCGTCCAGCAACCGCACCGCCCCCGCAACCGCCGCCGCATCGAGCGCGGTGCCGCGCAGCGCCGCCTCGGCCGCCACCGGTTTGATCGGCGTCGCGCCCGCGCCGCTCAGCCCGATGCCGATCGCCTGGCAGGTGCCGTCCGGCCCAAGCGTCAGCTGCACGGCCACGCCGACCACCGCGAAGTCGCCGGCCCGCCGCTCCAGTTTGAGATAGGCGCCGCCGCTGTTGGCGGCCGGGGCGGGCACCCGCACCTCAGTGATCAGCTCCGTCGGCGCCAGCGTCGTCGTGAAGTAGTCGGCGAACAGGTCGGCCGCGGCGATGACGCGCTCGCCCTCGGGCCCCTGGCACTGCACCTCGCCGTTCAGCGCCAGCAGGACCGGGCCCCAGTCTCCGCCCGGATCCGCCTCGGCCAGCGCCCCCGCGACCGTGCCCAGGTTGCGCACCTGCGCGTCGCCCACTACCCGCGCCGCGTCGAGCATGATCGGCAGCGCGGCTTGCACCACCGCCGCGCCCGCCACGTCGGCGTGCCGCGCCAGCGCGCCCAGCGCGAGCGTGCCGTTGCGCCGCTCGACGTAGCCCAGCCCCGGCAGCCGGTTCAGGTCGATCACCACTGTGGGGTTCGCCACGCGCAGCTTCATCAGCGGGATAAGGCTCTGCCCGCCGGCCAGCGGCCGGGCGTCCTCGCCGTACTGCTCGAGCAGCGCCACCGCCTCGGCCAGCGATTCGGGCCGGAAGTAGTCGAACACCTTGGGATACATCTAGGCCTCCGCCATCGCGGCCGCGGCCGCCCGGATCGCCGCGACGATGTTGCGGTAGCCCGTGCAGCGGCAGAGGTTGCCCGAGATGGCCTGCTTGATCTCCTCATCGGTGGGCGTCGGGTTCTGGCGCAGAAGCCCCCACGCCGCCATCAGCATCCCCGCCGTGCAGTAGCCGCACTCCACCGCGTCGGCCTCCCAGAACGCTTGCTGGAGCGGATGGAGACCCCTTCCCCCCACCCCCCCTTCCCCCATGGGGGGCAAGGGGGCTTCCAGTGCAGGCTCACACGGCGTCGTCCCCCCTTCCCCTCCCTGGGGGGAAGGGGGGGCAGGGGGGGATAGGGGTCCGAGCCCCTCCACCGTCAGCACGTCGCCGCCGTCGGTCTGGACGGCGTAGACCATGCAGGACTTCACGGGCCGCCCGTTCCAGAGCACTGTGCAGCAGCCGCAGCGGCCGATGACGCAGCCCACGTGGGCGCCCGTGAGCCCCAGCACGTCGCGCAGGAAGTGGATGAGCAACAGGCGTGGCTCGATCTCCGCCCGCCGCTCCGCGCCGTTCACAGTGACCGCGATGCGCACGCGCGCCGCCCCCTCGGGTGAGAGCACCTTCTCCACTTATCGTCCCCCCGCGCTGCTTTCCGCCACGCGAGACCTGAGGAGCGTTTGCAGCGGCCAAGCCCCCTCACTCTCGCTGTGGGGCGCGCTGGCTCTCCGCCGCGTGGATCAGCCGCCAGACGCGGTCGCGCGTGTACGGCGTCTGCCGAATCCGGACGCCGAGCGGCGCCAGCGCGTCCTCGATGGCGTTGCCGAGCGCGCATGGCGGGCTGAGCGTGCCGGTCTCGCCGGCCCCCTTGGCGCCGAGCGGCGTGAACGGCGTCGGCGTCTCCAGGTGGTCGAGCGTCAGCGCCGGCACGTCGTTCACGGTCGGCAGCAGGTAGTCCATGAACGTCGAGTTGAGCTGTCCGTCCTCGTCGTAGCCCAGCTCCTCGAACAGCGCGCCGCCGATGCCCTGCGCGATGCAGCCCACGTGCTGCGTCTCCACGATGCGCGGGTTCAGCATCGTGCCGCAGTCGTGGACGCTGACGTACTTCACGATCTCCACCGCCCCCGTGTCCATGTCCACGTCCACCGCGGCCACCACCGCCTCGTACGGATAGGCCGCGAACTCGTTGTGGCGCCCGCGCTCGTCGGGCTCGTAGACGATGTTCGGGTTCGTGAAGTAGCCCAGCACCTCCAGGCCAGGGTCCATCCCCGGCGGCAGCAGGTACACGTCGTTGTAGGCGATCCGCGTCACGTCGCGCAGCGTGAGGCCGCGCTCCGAGCCGTCGATCGCGCGCACGGCGCTCCCGTCGATCACCAGCGCGTCCGGCGCCACGCCCAGGTTGTGCGCCGCGATCTGCACGATCTTGTCGCGCAGGCGGTCGGCCGCGACGTACACGGCGGGCATGAGCACGACCGACGAGCGGCTGCTGCCCGCGCCCGTGCCGAACGGCGCGGTGTTCGTGTCGACCGGGAGCACGTCGACCGTCTCCGGGGCGACGCCCAGACGGTCGGCGATGATCTGCACGAACGTCGTCACGTGGCCCTGGCCCTGCTGAGCATGGCTGGGGAAGAGGCTGACCCGGCCCGATGGCTCCATGCGCAGGCGGCAGGCCCCGAAGCCCCCGCCCGCGCCGCGCCGCCCCGCGCCCGTCGGCTCGATGACCAGCGACGTGCCGATGCCGCGCCGCACGCGCCCCGCCGGCCGCGCCGCCTGCTCGCGCCGCAGCCCGTCGTAGTCGGCCAGCTCCATCGCGCGGCGCAGCGCCGTGTGGTACCGCCCGCTATCAAGGATCGCCCCGGTGGCGGTGCGGTAGGGGAACGCGTCCTCGGGCACGAAGTTCAGCAGCCGCACCTCGGTGGGGTCGCGGCCCACGCGCCGCGCGATGAGGTCGATCAACCGCTCGATCACGAACGCGGCGTCCGCCTTGCCGATGCCCCGCAGCGAGCCGTGCGGCGCCTTGTTGGTGGCCGCGCCATATGCGTCCACCGCGTACTGCTGGATGTCGTAGGCGCCGGTCATATACAGCACCGTGGCCATGAGCGCGTTGTCGATGTACGCCGCGGCGCCCAGATCGGCGGTGATGCGGTCGCGCAGGCCGAGGATGCGGCCGTCGGCGCGCACCGCCACCTCGACGTCGTGCACCTGGTCGCGGCCCTGGCGCACCGTCGCCAGATGCTCGGTGCGCGTCTCCGCCCACTTCACCGGCCGCTCCAGCCGCCGCGCCAGGTAGGGGATGATTAGCTCCTCGGGGTAGGTGCCGTTCTTCGCGCCGAACGAGCCGCCCACGTCGGGGATGATGACGCGGATGTGGTTCTCGGGCAGCCGCAGCGCCGCCGCCACGCGCCCCCGCACGGCGTGCGCGCCCGCCGACGACGACCAGATGGTCAGCACGCCCACCAGCGGGTCCCACTGGGCGAGCACGCCGCGCCCCTCCATCGGGCACGGCGTCCACCGGTGCGAGCGGAAGCGCTCGCGGAGGACGTGGTCGGCGACGGCGAAGGCGCCGTCCACGTCCTCGCTGGCGAAGTGGACCTCCTGCACGAGGTTGCCGCTGGGCAGCTCCTCGAACAGCACGGCGGCGTCGGGCGCGAGCGCCTGCTCGGCATCGGCGATTACGGGCAGCGGCTCGTAGTCCACCACGACCGCGTCGGCGGCGTCTTGCGCCTGGTAGCGGCTCTCGGCCACCGCCACCGCCACGGCCTCGCCGACGTAGCGCACCTTGGTCTCGGCCAGCGCGTGGAAGCGCAGCGCGGCGACGATCGGGCCGCCGGTGCCGGGCAGCCGCGCCATGTCGGCGGCCACGTCGGCCGCCGTAACGACCGCCACCACGCCCGGCAGCGCCCGCGCCGCGCTCGTGTCGATGCCGCGGATGCGCGCGTGCGCCACCGTCGCGCGCACGAACGCGGCGTACAGTGTGCCCGGCAGCCGCACGTCGTCCACGTACTCGCCGGCGCCCCGCACGAACCGCTCGGTTTCGCGGCGCAGCGGGCGGCCGCCGATGGCGTACTCGCTCGCCGCGCCGTCCCACGTCAGCGTCTCCGTCACCCTTGCTACCCTCCGTAGCGTAGATCCTGGACCAGCTCGCCCCGCCGGAACGAGGTGGCTGGTATCGGCCAGGGCCTGGCGCGCGGGTTAGAAAGCCTCGTAGGGGCGGGTTTCATGCCCGCCCGCGGCCGTCGAGTCCGCCAACCCGAAGCCGCCTGGCCCCTCGGTCAGACACCAGCACGCCGTAGCTACGCCCCGTAGCTCTGCTCGTGGACCACCTGGCCGTTGTGCTCGACCGTGACGTCGATGCGGCTGCCGCGCGCCGCGGTCACGAAGGCCGGACAGCGCCGCGTCGCCTCGTCCACGATACGGGTAACCTCCTCCGCGCGGTTCGGGCTGTCGATGGCAACGGTGAGCGTCATGCGCGTGAACCCCGGCGGCAGGTCGGGGCTGCTCGCGCCGACGTACCCGGAGATCTCGCTCTCGATACGGTCGATCTGCAGGTCCAGCAGCGCGGCGCTCTTCACCGTCCATACCTGGTGGCACATCATGATGCCCGCGAGGAAGTAGCGCAGCGGCGCCGGCCCCGCGTCCGTGCCGCCCATCTGCTCGCCCTCGTCGGAGATGAAGCTGTGCCCCTCGACCGTCGCCCGGAACTGTAAGCCCTGGAGTCCCCGCGACTTCACCGTCGTGACCGGCCGCTGCGGCCCGTCCGGCGCCCGCCCCGCGCGCTCGCGCAGCTGGCGCTCCGCCAGCTCCTTCAGGTGCTCCGCTACTTTGAACATCTGCCCTCACCCCCCGCCCTCTCCCATAGGGAGAGGGGGCCTCAGTTGCTCCTCACCCGCGCAGCGAGTCATCCTGTCCCCCCTCCCCCTGGGAGAGGGCTAGGGTAAGGGTTGCCGGGGTAGCCCCCGCCTTTCCTGGCCAGGCGACCCTAACCCCCCGCCCGCTCCCCCTGGGAGCGGGGCCTGGCTCAGCCGTCCAGCATGGCGCCCCACTTGGCCTCGGTGGCGCGGCGCAGCTCGGGCGCGATGCTCGTCGTCGCCGGGAACTGCTCGCGCCAGTGGTAGGGGCGCGTCGCGTCGATGATCGCCACTGACCCGGTGTAGTCGCCTTTCTCCTTCTTGTCGGGGTCCAGCCGCGGGTCGATGCGGTAGCTCCAGATGCGGCGGTTGATGTCGATGGAGGTCGCGGGGTCGCAGCGCGTCGCCACCGCCCACAGCACCTCGTCCAGGTCATACGGGTTCACGTCGTCGTCCACCAGGATCACGAAGCGGCCGTGGTAGCCCGCCGTGCCGCCCAGACAGCCGAGCCCGGCGCGCATCGCGTGGCCCGGGAACGACTGCTTGATCGCGATGATCGTGAAGCCCCAACGGTAATTGACCCCGATGATGCCAGGGATACCCAGCTTCTCCAGCTCGGCCCACACCAGTACGCCGCGCGAGCTGAGCACGTCGCGCCAGACGTTCTGGAAGGGCGGCGTGCCCAGGATGATCGGGGCGTCGCGGCGCAGCACCGCCCGAATGCGCGTGAGCGACGTGGGCCGTGCGCCGCCGCCGTAGTAGCCCGACGCCTCCCCGAACGGCCCTTCCGTGGCGGTACCGGCCTCGGGCGGCAGCATCTCGCCCTCCAGCACCACCTCCGCCGTCGCCGGGATCGGCAGCCCGCTGACCACGCCCGGCGTCACCTCCACCGGCGCGCCGCGCAGCCAGCCGGCGTAGTCGTACTCCGGCTGGCCCCACGCCAGGTTCGTCCCCGCCGTGACGAGCAGGGCCGGGTCCTGGCCCAGCGAGATGGCGATGGGACACGGCTTCCCCTGCGCCCAGTACTTCTTGCGGATCACGTCGCCGTGGTGGCCCGAGCCGATGTGGACCACCAGCGTGTTGCGGTCGATCAGCATGTAGCGGTACGAGCCGACGTTCACGTAGTCGCTGTCCGGGTCGCGCGTCACCGACGCGGTGGCGCACATGTACGGCCCGCCGTCGTGCTCGTGCCACTGCACCCAGGGAATCTCGTGCAGGTTGACCTCGTCGTCCACCTGCACGTGCTGCTTCACCGGCCCGTCGGCCACCGTGACGGGCGGGATCGGCTCGACGCGCAGCACCTGGTCCTTCCACCACTGGATCGCCTCGCTGTCGGTTAGCTCCAGCGGGCAGCCGTAGAGCAGGCGCTCGCGCCGCGAGTGATTGGTCAGGTTCGTCATGACGCGGTAGCCGTGCGGATAGCCGGGCAGGTCGTCGAAGAGGAGCGCTGGGCACTGCTTGCGCGCCGCGGCCACCTCGGTGATGGCGCCGATCTCCAGGTGCGGGTCGGCGCCCGTGAGCCGCTTGAGCTGGCCCAGCCCCTCGACCACGTCGATGAACTCGCGCAGGTCGGCAAAGGCGCGAGTTTCGCGGCCGCCCGCCGCGCGCGTCGTGGTGATCGCCATCGTGCCCACCTCCTGTCGTGTCCCCGGCTCGCACGGCGCCGTCCGACCTAGGATCTGCGTCGCGCGGCGCCGTGCGCGGCCGCACCCACCATGCCGTTCCCCGTGCTCTCCGACGCACCCTCGGCCACCTCGGGAGCGACGCGCGCCAGCAGCGCCGCCGCAGCCCCGTCGATCAGCTTGGCCGAGAGCTGCCCCGCCCGGTCTGCATCGCCGGCGCGGAAGGCGGCCACCATCTCCTGGTGCGTCGCGAGCGATTCGGCCATGCGGCCCGGCAGCGACATCGACGTGAAGCGCAGGCGCAGCACCTGGGTGCCCAGCGTGCGCAGCAGGTTCTGCAGCGTCCGATTGCCGCTCGTCTGGTGGACCAGGTCGTGGAACCGCACGTTGCGTTGGAAGTAGCCCTCCACGTCGCCGGCCGCCACGCGGGCCGCCATCTCGTCCACCAGCGTCTCTAGCTCTGCGAGCGTCGCCGGCGGCATGCGCCGCGTGGCGAGCCGCGCCGACAGCGCGCCCAGCGCCGCGCGGCACTGGTAGATGCTCACGATCTCCTCGGGCGGCGTCGCCTTCACGTAGACGCCGCGCCGTGGCAGGATGCTGACCAGCCCCTCCCGCTGGAGAATGCGGAAGCTCTCGCGGATCGGCTGGCGGCTGATGCCGAACTCGCGCGCCAGGCGCTCCTCTACAAGGCGCGTGCCGGGCGCGAGCGTCCCCCGCACGATGCGGTCGGTAAGCACGCGCACGACCTCGTCCACGAGCGAGCCGGGCGGCTGAAACGGGTTGACAGGCTCCTGCATGGGCGCTATTATCTGCCCCACCCGACCGCTTGTCAATTGTCGACAATCTACAGCGCGCCTTCAGGAGAGCCCACGTGAGCGCTACCGCTCCGGCGACACGGCCGCCCGCGGCCCCCGGCTCGGGCGCCCTCGACGGCCTGCGCATCCTGGAGGTGGCAGGGCTCTTCGGCGCCTACTGCGGCAAGCTGTTCGCCGAGCTGGGCGCCGACGTCATCCTGGTCGAGCCGCCGGGCGGCGCCCCGCAGCGCCGCACCGGCCCGTTTCTGGACGAGGCGCCCGGTCCCGACGGCAGCCTGACCTTCGCCTACCTGCACAGCAGCAAGCGCGGCGTCACGCTCGACCTCGACACCGCCGACGGCCAGGTGCTCTTCCGCGGACTGGCGGCCTCGGCGGCGGCCGTGGTCGAGAGCGCGCCGCCGGGCGCCCTCGACGCGCGCGGCCTCGGCTACGACGCGCTCGGCGCCCCGAATCCCGCGCTCGTCTACACCAGCATCACGCCGTTCGGCCGCGAGGGCCCTTACGCCGACCTGCCGGCCAGCGACCTGACGCTGATGGCGCTCGGCGGGCTGCTCTGCCTGGGCGGCTACGACGACGGCGAGCCGACGCGCGCCTACGGCGACCAGGCGCTGCGCGCCGCCGACCAGTTCGCCGCCGTCGGCACGCTGCTGGCAATCCTCCAGGCCGAGGCGACGGGCCAGGGCCAGCGCGTGGACGTGTCGGCGCAGGAGTGCGTCGTGCTGGCGCTGGAGAACGCCATCCAGTACTACGACCTGGAAGGCACGGTGCGGCGCCGCCTGGGCGCGGGCCAGCGCCAGGCCGGCATCGGCGTCTACCCCTGCGCCGACGGCCACATCTACCTGCTCGCCACCACCTATGGCCAGAAGTGGGACCCGCTCGTCCACTGGCTGATGGACGCCGGCGTGAAGGGCGCCGAGCAGTTCCTGGAGCCGCGCTGGCGCACCGTCGAGTGGCTCCAGCAGGAGGAGGCGAAGGCGATCTTCCTGGAGGCGTTTCTCCAGCTCACGCTGCCGCGCACGAAGGCCGAGCTATATGCCGGCGGCGTCGAGCGGCAGCTCCCGCTCTGCCCGATCAACACGCCCGCCGACGTGCTCGCCAGCCCGCAGCTTGCCGCCCGCGGCTACTTCGCGGCGGCGGCCCATCCCGCGCTCGACCGGCCGCTGGTCATGCCCGGCGCGCCGTACCAGCTCTCGGCCACGCCCTGGCGCCTGCGCGGGCCGGCGCCCACGCTCGGCCAGCACAACGCGGAGATCTACGCGGAGCTGGGGCTCGGACCGGCCGACCTCGCCCACCTGCGCGCCGCGGCGGTGCTCTGATGCTGGCTTGTGCGGCCGTCCTCTTCGCGCGCCGGGCCGCGGTCGCTCCCTCGCGTACCCTGGGGGTGCGCTGATGCTCGGGCTCCCGCTGCGCGGCGTGCGCGTCGTGGACTTCACCTGGCAGGGCGCCGGGCCGTTCACCACCAAGGCGCTCGCCGACCACGGCGCCGAGGTGGTCCGCATCGAAAGCTCGCGCCGCCTCGACGGCCTGCGCAGCATGGGCCCGTACCGCGACGGCATCAAGGGGCTGGAGCGCAGCGGCTACTTCGCCAACCGCAACAGCAACAAGCGCGACTTCGCGCTGAACCTGAAGCACCCGGCCGCCCGCGACCTCGCGCTGCGCCTGATCGCCCAGAGCGACATCGTGGCCAACAACTTCGGGCCGGGCACGATGGAGGCGCTGCGGCTGGCCTACGACGACGTGCGCGCGGTCCGCCCCGACGTGATCTACCTGGCGATGTCGGTGAACGGCTCCTATGGGCCCGAGCGCGACGAGGTCGGCTACGGCTTGACCGTGAGCTCCCGCACGGCGCTGCACTACCTCTGCGGCCTGCCCGACCGCCTGCCGGTCGGCACCGGTACGAACTACCCCGACCACGTGGCGGCGCCCTGCCACGCGACCTTCGCCGTGCTGGCCGCGCTGCGCCACCGCCGCCGCACGGGCCAGGGCCAGTACATTGATCTCTCGCAGGCCGAGACGATGATCGCGCTGCTCGGCCCCGCCATCCTCGACTGCTCGGCGAACGGCCGCGTGCCGACGCGCCAGGGCAACCGCGATGCGGCGGCAGCGCCTAGCGGCGTCTACCTCTGCGCCGGCGCGGACCGCTGGCTGGCGCTCAGCGTGGCGACCGATGCCCAGTGGCGCGCGCTCGCCGACGAGCTTGACGCGCCTGAATGGACGACCGACCCGCGCTTCGCCACGCTCGTCGCGCGTCACCAGCACCACGACGCGCTCGACGCGGCGATCGCCGCGCGCACGCGCGACCGCGAGCCGTACGCTCTCATGGACGCGCTGCTGCGCCGCGGCGTGCCGGCCGGCGTGATGCAGACGGCGGAGGACCTGGTGGAGCGCGACCCGCAGCTTCGCTTCCGCGGCCACTTCGCGCGCCTCGACCACCCCGAGATGGGGCCGTCGCTCTACGACGCGCCGCCGTTCCGGTTGCAGGGCGTGGCGGAGCCGATCATGCGCACGCCCGCGCCGCTCGTCGGCCAGCACACCCGCGAGATCTGCCGCGAGCGCCTGGGCCTGGCCGACGCCGAGATCGACCGGCTGATCGCGGACGAGGTGCTGCTGTGACCGAGGCCCTGCGCGACCGGGCGGCGATCGTCGGCGTGGGGATCACGCCGCAAGGCAAGGTGCCCGGCTGCACGAACCTCACCTTGCAGATCGACGCCTTCAAGCGGGCGCTGGACGACGCCGGGCTGCACAAGGAGCAGATCGACGGCCTGCTCACCGAGCCGGCGCTGACCGAGATGGGCTGGTCGCTCGACTACCTGCGCCTCGGCCAGGCGCTCGGCATCAACCCCGCCTTCACGGCGAGCGTCATGCAGGGCGGTGCCACCGCCGGCTGCCTCGTGCAGATGGCGGCCCTGGCCGTGACCTCCGGCATGGCGAGCTACGTCGCCTGTGTGTTCGGCGACGCCGCGCGCACTGGCGTGGCGCGTGGCAGCCGCAGCACGGAGCGCGCGATCGGCGGGGACGACGACTCGTGGGGCATCTGGGGCGCCTTCGGCCCGGTCACCTGGAGCGCCGTCAGCGCTAGTCGCCACATGGCGCTCTACGGCACGACGAGTGTGCAACTGGCCGAGGTGGCGGTGGCCGCGCGCCGCCACGCCGCGCTCCACCCTCTCGCGGTGATGCGTGAGCCGATCACGATCGCCGACCACCAGGCGTCGCGCTGGATCGTGGAGCCCCTGCGCCTGCTCGACTGCTGCTTGATCACCGATGGCGGCGTCTGCCTGATCGTCACCACCGCCGAGCGCGCCCGCGATCTGCGCCAGCCGGTCGTGACGATCGCCGGCATGGGCCAGTCGTTCACGACGCAGAACCTGGAGCGCGAGGACTGGTGGTACGGCCCGCACCAGAAGGAGGCCGTCGACCGCGCCTACGCGATGGCGGGCCTGGGGCCGCGCGACATTCAAGTGGCCGAGCTGTACGACAACTTCACGATCAGCGTGATCATGTGGCTGGAGCACGCGGGCTTCTGCGGCGTGGGCGAGGGCGGGCCATTCGTCGAGGGCGGGCGCATCCAGCTTGGCGGCGCGCTGCCAGTCAACACGCACGGCGGCCACCTGTCGGCGGCGCACCCCGAGGGCTGGTGGACCATCGCCGAGGGCGTCGAGCAGGTGCGCGGCACGGCGGGCGCCCGCCAGGTGCCCGGCGCCGAGGTCTGCCTCGCCACCGGACGCGGCATGCTCCTCAACTGCGCCAGCGCGCTCGTCCTGCGCCGTGGCTAGCCCCGTACTCCGGGGGTGCAGGGGCACTCCCCTGCCGGGGGCTTGGGGGTGTCCCCCAATCCTCCTCTATTCAATGTCAAATGTCAATATTGACCTGACCGTCCGCCGGGACGCGGAGGAGCAAGCGTGGCGGAGTACACGAAGCCCCTGCCGACCATCACCGACCGCAACCGCCCCTTCTGGGAGGCGACGCGCCGGGGCGAGCTGCGCCTGCAGCGCTGCCTGGCCTGCGGCCACGTCCGCTACCCGATCGGGCCGGTCTGCACGCGCTGCCTCTCGGAGGAGACGGAGTGGGCGCGGCTCTCGGGGCGCGGCACCGTATTCGCGACGCTTGTCTACCATCAGGTGTATAACCCTGCCTACCGCGACGACGTGCCCTACAACGTGGCGATGATCCAGCTCGAAGAGGGCCCGCGCCTGTTCAGCAACGTGGTCGGCGTGCCGCCCGATCAGGTGCGGGTCGGCGATCCGGTCGAGGTGATCTTCGACGCGGTGACCGACGAGGTGACGATCCCGCGCTTCCGGCCGCGCGCGGTGTAAGAGCCGAATTGGCTAGCACAGCATGGACACAATGCGCCGAATGGGCTCTTTGCCCCTGACTGCCGGCCCTCTTGTGCCGGGTCGCGCCCTCACCCGCCCTCGCTGCGCTCGGCCGGCCTCTCCCTGGGGAGAGGTAACGAGGGCGGGGCGCCCGTCCTGCTCCCCCTCCCCCTGGGAGAGGGCTGGGGTGAGGGTGTCTCGGCCGATGCTGAGATGCTCAGGCGATCTTGGTGAGGACGACGGTAGAGCTACCAGTCACGTTACGAACGCTCTAGCGTAGAGGCCGCGGAGGACCAGCGATGGAAGTGGACACGCGCCAGCCAGGGCCGGCCATAGCTGCGGGCGAGGTGGCGGCCGACGCCGCCGTGCTCGCCGCGTCCGCCGAGCGCCGCACCTGGCGCGACCTGCGCCGCAACAACCTGTTCCTGGGCCTCGTCTCGCTGGTCGTCGTCGTGACCGTCTGGGAGACGCTGAGCAACCTTGAGATCGTCAACCCCATGTTCTTCAGCAGCCCCAGCCAGATCGTCGTCAGCTTTGTGAAGCTGTTCGTCATCACCGGCGACATCTGGCCGCACCTCTGGGCCAGCGCCCAGACCGGCTTCCTGGGCATCCTCCTCGCCGTGGTGATTGGCATCCCCGTGGGCGCCGCGATCGGCCGCTATCACACGATGCGCGGCTTGCTGGAGCCCTACGTCGTAGCGATGTACTCGACGCCCCGCGTGGCGTTCATCCCCCTCATCATCCTCGTGCTCGGCATCGGGCTGCTGCCCAAGGTGGTGCTCGTCTTCTTGAGCGCTGTGTTCCCCATCCTGGTCAACACCCAGGTCGGCGTCGAGCAAGCCGACCACGGCCTGATCGAGCTGGGGCGCTCGTGCCGGGCGTCGGAGCGCCAGATCTTCCAGAAGATCATCCTGCCGTGCGCCCTGCCCTACGTCACCGCCGGCTTCCGCCTGGCGATTGGCCGCGCGCTCATCACCATCGTCGTGGCCGAGCTATTCGCCTCGAACGTCGGCATCGGCTACTTCATCTCGCGCATGAGCGCCCAGTTCCGCACCGCCGATATGTTCGTCGGCATCCTCACCCTGACCTTCGCGGGCGTCATGCTCTCCATGTCGGTGCGCTGGCTGGAGCAGCGCATGGCGCCCTGGCTGAATCGGGGACTAGAGTAAGCAACCCGCCAATCACGCGGTGGGAGTGACAGCTATGCAACGGGTCGGTCCGCGGCCAATCGCGGTGGGTGTCCTGCTCGTGGTGAGTCTGCTGGCGGCCTGCGGTCGGGGCGCGGCCGGCTCGACGCCGCAAGCCCCCGGTGCGTCCGGTGCGCCGGCGGCGAAGCAGAAGGTGAGCGTCTGCACGCCCGGCACGACCCAGAGCTTCGCCTACCTGGGCATCGCCCAGCAGCTCGGCTACTACGAGCAGCTCGGCATCGACGCCGACGTGCAGCAGGTGCAGGGCGGCGTCTGCACCCAGGCGCTCTCGTCGGGCAACGTGCAGTTCGCCGGCTCGCCCAGCACCCTGGATGCCGTCATCAAGGGCCTGCCCTACCGCATCGTCTTCGTCAGCGTGGACCGCCTGGGCCACCAGCTTATCGTGGCGCGCGGCATCAACAGCTACGCCGACCTCAAGGGCGGCCGCCTGGCGATCAGCGGCGCCGGCAGCCTCACCGACTCGCTGACGCGCAGCATCTTGCAGGAGAACGGCCTCGTCCCCGACCAGGACGTGACCTTTGTCAGCATTGGCAGTCCCGAGAACCGCGTCTCCGCGGTGCTCAGCGGCGCCGTGCAAGGCTCGCTGCTCTCTGCCGAGGAAGGCATGGCCGCGCTCGACCAAGGCTTGAAGACGCTCCCCTTCGCGCCGCGCACCACCATCTCCGCGCCGCTCACCACGTCCGAGCAGCTGGTCCAGAACAACCCCGACCTGATCTATCGCTTCGTCAAGGGCAGCCTGATGGGCCACCTGATGTACTCGCACAAGAAGGACCAAGTCTTCCCGCTCGTGATGAAGTACCTCAGCTCCGACGACAGCGCCTACCAGGAGCGCATCTACGCCCTGACGGTGCCGATCTGGAAGGAAGAGGCCGACCTGGACGAGCAGCAGCAGCAGGAGCTGATCGCGCGGGCGCGCGCAACGAACAACGTCGCCCGCGACTTCACGCCCGCCCAGGTGTTCGACTTCCAGTTCGTGCACCGCGCCTATCAGGAGCTAAAGGACGCCAACTGGGAAGGCCTCTGGAGCCAGTAGCTACTCCCGCAGCGAAGGCGGACGATGAGCGCCGCTCGTATCCCACGCAATGGAGGCGCCCCATGAGCGCCGCGCACGCAGTCGCCCTTACCGTCAACGGCCGTCCCTATCAGGCCCGCGTCGAGCCCCGCTTGAGCCTCGCCGATTTCCTCCGCGACGACCTGGGTCTTACCGGCACCCACGTCGGCTGCGAGCACGGCGTCTGCGGGGCCTGCACCATCCTCCTCGACGGCCACCCCATCCGCTCCTGCCTCCTCTTCGCCGTCCAGGCCGACGGCGCCGAGGTGCTGACGATCGAGGCACTGGCGGAGGTCGGAGCTACCCCCGTAGCCCCCCCTGCCGATGCGGGAAGGGGGGAGGACCGGTCCCGGGCTGAGTCGACTCCCCCCTTTCCCCCTATGGGGGAGAGGGGGGCTGGGGGGGTGAGGGGTCTCCACCCCCTCCAAGACGCCTTCCGCCGCCACCACGCGCTCCAGTGTGGTTTCTGCACGCCGGGCTTCCTCATGACGCTCGTCGTCTTCACCCGCGACCACCCCGACGCCACCGACGCGGAGATCCGCGAGGCGCTCGCCGGCAATCTCTGCCGCTGTACCGGCTACCAGAACATCGTCGAGGCCGTGCGCGACGTGCTGGGGCGCGCCGCCGCGCCGGCCGGGGGTGCCGCCCATGACTAGCTCTACCGCGGCCCCGCCCGTGCCGCGCAAGGAGGACGAGGCGCTGCTCACCGGCCGCGCCACCTTCGTGGCCGACATCGCCGTGCCCGGCATGGTGCACGCCGCCGTGCTCCGCAGCCCCCACGCCCACGCCCGCATCCGCGGCGTCGACGCCAGCCGCGCCCGCGCGCTGCCCGGCGTGCTCGCCGTGTTCGACGGCGCCGCCGTCCACGCCGAGATGAGCGCCCTGCCCCAGTCCGTCCCCCACCCCGCGCTCAAGCCGTTCACCGAGCACCCGCTGGCCTGGGACAAAGTGCGCTACGTGGGCGAGCCGGTGGCGCTGGTGGTGGCCGCGAGCCGCCACATTGCCGAGGACGCCTTCGACCTGATCGACGTGGCCTACGAGCCGCTCCCCCCCGTCCTCGACGTCGAGCAGGCGCTGGAGCCGGGCGCCCCGCTCGTGCAGGAGGAGGCGGGCGACAATATCGCCGGCACGCTGCGCCAGAGCGTCGGCGACGTGGAGCGCGCCTTCCGGGACGCGGCGCACGTCTTCGAGGAGCGGCTGCACGTCCACCGCGGCGCCGGCCACGCCATCGAGACGCGCGGCATCCTGGCCAGCTTCGAGCCGCGCACGCGCATGCTCACCGTCTGGTGTACGTCGCAGGGCGCCCACCGCATCCAGCGCGCCCTCTGCGAATTGCTCCACCTGCCCACGCACCAGGTGCGCGTCATCACGCCCTTCGTGGGCGGCGGCTTCGGCCCCAAGGGCAGCTTCGACGCCGAGAAGGCGCTGATCCCCTGGGCCGCCATGAAGCTCGGCGTGCCCGTGAAGTGGATCGAGGACCGCCGCGAGCACTGCCTGGCCGCCAAGCAGGAGCGCGACCAGGTCCACCACGTCGCCATCGCCGTCGACCCGAGCGGCGTCATCCTCGGCATGAAGGATAGCTTCCTGCACGACTCCGGCGCCTTCGCCGGCAGCATGGTGACGCCCTGGATCGCCGCCACGACGATCCCCGGCCCCTACCGCATCCCCAGCTTCGACGTCGACTTCCGCATGGTCTTCACCAACAAGGTGCCGACGGTCGTGGTGCGCGGCGCCGGGCGGCCGCAGGCGGTGTTCGTGATGGAGCGCATGATCGAGCGCATCGCCCGCGAGCTTGGGCTCGACCCGGTCGCGGTGCGGCGCCGCAACATGATCCAGCCCGAGGAGCAGCCCTACGATACCGGGCTCATCTTCCGCGACAACCGCCCGATGATCTACGACAGCGGCGACTACCCGGCCGCGCTCGCCAAGGCGCTCGACCTCGTCGACTACGCCGGCTTCCCGGCCTACCAGGCGCAAGCCCGCGCCGCGGGCCGCTACGTGGGCCTGGGCATCGCCTGCTACGTCGAGGGCAACGGCCTCGGCCCCTACGAGGGCGCCACGGTGCGCGTCGAGGGCAACGGCCAGGTGGTGGTGCTCACCGGCGCGACGCCGCAGGGCCAGGGCCACCAGACGATGATGGCCCAGATCTGCGCCGAGCAGCTAGGTGTGTCCGTCGATCAGGTGACCGTGGTGACGGGCGACACGGCGGGCATCCCGAAGGGCGTCGGCACCTTCGGTAGCCGCTCGTCGGTCGTCGCCGGCAGCGCGGTCCACGAGGCGTCGGGCCAGGTGCGCGACAAGGTCGAGCGCGTCGCCGCGTCGATGCTGGAGTGCGCGCCCGACCAGATCCGCCTTCGCGACGGCCGCGCTTATGTCGCCGACGACCCCTCGCGGGGCGTGACGCTCGGCGCCGTCGCCCACGCCATCACCGGCGTCGGCTTCGGCTACGCGCTGCCGCCAGGTCTGGAGCCCACCCTGGAGGCCACCGTCTACTTCCGCCCCGAGCGCGCCACCTACGCCTACGGCACGCACGCCGCAATCGTCGAGGTCGATCCGGCGACCGGCTTCGTGCGCATCGAGAAGTACGTCGCCGTGGACGACTGCGGCCGCATCATCCACCCTGCCATCGTGCGCGGCCAGACGATCGGCGGCGTGGCCCACGGGATCGGCAATACGCTCTACGAGGAGATCGTCTACGACGAGATCGGCCAGCCCCTGAACACCTCGTTCATGGACTACCTGCTGCCCGGCGCGACGGAGGTGCCCGAGGTGACCATCGCCCACACCGAGGTGCCGTCGCCGCTGAACCCCCTCGGCGTGAAGGGCGCCGGCGAGGGCGGCACCCTGCCCGCGCCGGCCTGCCTGGCCTCCGCCATCGAGCACGCGCTCGCCCCGTTCGGCGCCTGGATCACCTCGCTGCCGCTCAGCCCCGAGCGCATCGCCAACCTGGCGGGGGGCACCAAATGACGACCCGTGTAAGCACGCTGCTTGCCGCGCCCTGGCGCCCCACCGCCACGGTCGGCGGAGGGGCACCGCTCGCCGCCCCCTGCCGACCCACCGTTTCGGCCGATATAGGGGCGCTGCTCGCCGCGCCCTGCCCGGGACGGCAGCTATGACCTACGCCACCACCGGCGCGGCGGCCCGCGGCGCGGCGGCCGACGACCAGTACATCGGCGTACACAACCTCGTGCACACCTTCGCCGCCGGCCACAGCCGCGCCCGCTTCGTGGCGCTGAGCAGCCTCGACTTCGCCATCCCGCGCGGGCGGTTCGTCTCCCTGCTCGGCCCGAGCGGCTGCGGCAAGACGACGCTCCTCCGCATCATCGGCGGGCTCATCCTCCCCACCCAGGGCTTCGTCACGATCGCGGGCGAGCGCCTGCGCGGCCCGCACGAGCAGGTCTCGATGGTCTTCCAGGACTTCCGCCTGCTGCCCTGGCGCACGGTCGTCGCCAACGTCGAGTTCCCGCTAGAGCTACAGGGCGTGAGCAGCGCCGCCCGCCGCGCGAAGGCCGAGGCGCTGCTCGCCATGATCGGCCTGGAGAAGTTCCGCGACTTCTTCCCGCACCAGCTCTCCGGCGGCATGCGCCAGCGCGTCGCCCTCGCCCGCGCCCTCGTCACCGATCCGGCCATCGTGCTCATGGACGAGCCGTTCGGCGCGCTCGACGCCCAGACGCGCGAGGTGATGCAGGTCGAGCTGTTGAAGCTGTGGGAAACCGTGACGATGACGGTCGTCTTCGTCACGCACAGCGTGGACGAGGCCGTGCTGCTGTCCGACGAGATCATGGTCATGACCCGCGGCCCGGGCCGCGTGAAGACCTGGATCACGGTCGACCTGCCCCGCCCACGCTGGACCGACGAGGTCCGCAGCAGCCTGGAGTTCGTGCAGTACCGCCGCCAGGTCTGGGACCTGCTGCGGCCGGAGGTCTCCACGGAGTGAGGTGACCTATGGACTTGCGCTCATTTCTGTCCCATCTCGGCGAGCGCTACCCGGAGGAGCTACTCGAAGTCGACGTGACCGGCAAGGACTTCCGCCTGCAAGACTGCGATGCCGCGGCCCTGCTCACCAAGCTGCGGCAGCAGGGCCGCAAGCCGGTGCTGCTCATGCGCGGCGTGCAGACCCTCGCCGGCCAGCCTTGGCTCGGTCGCGTCCTCTGGTCGGAGCTGTCCACCGAGCTGCGCGAGGCGGTGGCGATCGGCATGCCACCCGGCGCGAGCTTCGAGCAGCTGGCCGCCGAGTGGATCCGGCGCACCAGCTCGACGGCCGAGCCCGTGCAGGTCAGCCGCGACGACGCGCCGGTAAAGCAGAACGTCTGGCGCGGCGCCGACGTGTCCCTCTTCCGCCTGCCGGTCTACCGCAAGGACGAGTACGACGCGCGCCCCGGTTGGCTGTGCGCCATCGGCATCGGCCGCGCGTACGACCGCTCGCGCTACAACCTGTCGTGGCACCGCATCCACGTGCGTGCGCCCGACTGGGCGGCGGTCCGCATCAACCCACGCCACCTGAACGAGCAGATGAACGGCTGGCGCGCGGCCGGCGCGACGAAGATGCCGATCGCCTTCGTCCTCGGCCACCATCCCGCGTTCGAGCTGGCCGCGGCGAGCGCCTGCTCCTGGGACCTCGACGAGTACCACTACGCCGGCGGCGTCATGGGCGGCCCCGTGCGGGTGGTGCCGTCCGAGACGTTCGGCGCGGACCTCCTCGTGCCGGCCGACGCCGAGCTGGTCGTGGAGGGCTACGTCGACCTCACCCGGCGCGAGCTGTGCGGCCCCTGGGCCGACTTTATGGTCTACTACTCGCCGCAGACGCAGGAGCCGGTGTTCGAGCCGACGGCCATCACCTTCCGCCACGACCCGATCGTCATCGAGAGCTGGACCAGCCACGAGACGCTCGGCCACATGGGCTCGACGGCGCAGATGTACGCGGTCCTCAAGCAGCGCTACCCGGGCGTGAAGGCGGTCGCCAACATCGCGCCCTTCACCTACGTCGTGCAAGCGCGCCTCAGCCGGCCGGGCGACGGCACGCGGCTGGGCGCGCTGGTCATGGGCAGCTTCGCTGACCGCGTGAAGAACGTCATCCTGGTGGACGAGGACATCGACCCGTTCGACCTGAACGCCGTGCTGTTCTCGATCGCCACGCGGGTGGATGCCGACACCGCCCAGGTGCAGATCTACCACGACCTCGCGGCCAACCGGCAGGACCCCTCGACGGAGCGCGAGATGCGCGTCGGCGGCCTGATGATCGACAGCACCAAGCCGGTCGGCAAGCCGTTCCCGCCACTGGCCAAGGTGCCGCAGGACGCCCTCGACCGCGTCTCCCTCGAAGACCTGCTGGGATAGATAAAAGGGAGGAGCCATGCCGCCCGAGGTCTACGTCGTCTGCCCCAAGTGCGAGCACGAGTACAACATTCACAAGCGCGTCTACGATCGCGGCCCGAGCTTCACCATGTTCTGCCCGCTCTGCAACGCCGAGTTCCCGCGTCGGGAGGCGCGGATTGCCGGCGCCAACGTCCCGATCGACGGCGAGACGGCGGCCAAGTAGCGACCCCTTCGGAGAACCCGCGGCAAGCTGTTCTCCTGCGCTGTCTGGCCGGTACCCTGTCATACCGAGTCCGGAGCTACTGTTCACCTACTCCCTCTCCCCCTGGGAGAGGGTCGGGGTGAGGGCGGTCCCTCGTCCTCCCCCTCTCCTACGGGAGAGGGGGGCAGGGGGTGACGTCCGTCCCTCCCCCTCTCCCCCTGGGAGAGGGCCGGGGTGAGGGCGCGTCTTACTCCCTCTCCCCCTGGGAGAGGGTCGGGGTGAGGGGGCGCCCCGCTAACCGAACGCTCGGACCGGGCCGGGTATCACTGATCCGCTGCTATAGTAGCGGCGACAAGACGGCCCGGATCGTGGCGGCCAGGAGGTGCGGCATGAACCGGCTTCGGGTGACGACGACGGCGCCGCGGCGGGCGCTCACCTCGCGCAGCGCGGGCCGGGCGTGGCTCCTAGCGCTGGCCAGCCTGGTCCTGGCCAGTTGCGGCGCGCCGGCCGCCGCGCCTGCCAGCCCTCCCGCCCCGGCCGGCCCGAGTAGCGCGCCGCCGCAAGAGGCCAACGCGGCCAGTCAGCCAGCGGCGCCCGCCGCGCCAGCCCCGCTCGCGCCGCCGGTCACAGTGAAGCTCGGGGTGCTGATGACACTCTCCGACGCCGGCGTGTTCATCGCCCAGGAGCGCGGCTACTTCGCTGAAGAGGGCCTCGACGTCGACCTGACGCGGGTGAACGGCGCGGCCGAGGCGATGCCCCACCTGACCACCGGCCAGCTCGACGCCGCCGGCGTCACCGCCGCCGCGGCCTTCTTCAACGCCATCAACCGCGGCCTGCCGCTGCGCATCGTCGGTGACAAGGGCCGGCAGACGCCCGAGCACTCCAGTGGCGCGCTGGCGCTGCGCCCCGACGTGGCCGACAGCGGTCGCGTGCGCGACTGGCCAGACCTGCGCGGGCTGGCGCTCGGCATCAACGTGCCCAACACCGGAACGGTCACCGACATTCAGCTCGACCGGATGCTAGAACGCGGCGGGCTGACGCGCGACGACGTGACGATCGTCGAGCTTGCCTACCCTGACATGAACACCGCCTTCGCCACCGGCGTCATCGACGCGGGCTATCAGGTCGAGCCCTACCTGGCCCTCGGCGAGAGCCTGGGCATCCTGCGCCGCTGGCGCGCGCTCGGCGAGATCACTCCCGACGAGTACACGTCAGTCTGGCTCTACGGCCCGGCCTTCGCCGAGACCGAGGCCGCCTATCGCTTCATGGTCGCCAATCTGCGCGGCGTGCGCGACTTCGACGACGCGTTCCTCTACGGCCGCGACAAGGCCGCCGTCGTCGACGTCCTGGCCGAGCACACCCCGGTCAAGGACAAGACGCTCTACGACCGGATGGGCTTCAATGCGATGGACCCGGATGGGCGCGTCATGCCCGACCGCATCGCCGCCGACGTGCAATACTATCTCAGCAAGGGCTTCGTCCAGCAGCCAGTGGACGCGACAAAGCTCATCGACCCGCGCTTCGTCGACTACGCGGTGGCCCGCCTCGGCCCCTACCATCCACCAAGCCCGTGAGCCAGCCTCGCTTCGATCCCTACCCGCCCTGGAGGATCGTGTTGATCTCCTTCTTCACGTCCTCGCCGCCCGGCGAGAGCAGGAAGTCCAGGGCGCCGGGCTCCGTCCACCACGAGAAGGTCGGCAAGCCCGTGGCGTTCGCCTGCGCCATCAGCCGCTGCTCCCAGGTGCCGTCGTAGTAGCGATTGCCGGCGCCGATGTACTCCGCGGCGATCCGCTGCCCCTCCGGCCCGGCGATGACCGCCGCGAGCAGCTTCGCGGCGTTCGGGTGCGCGGCCCGGCGCGGCACCGACAGGTGGTGCGACGTGGTATCGGCGAAGTCGAGCAGCGTGAACTCGCCGGGTATGCCCCGCTGGCGCGCCGAGGCGTAGATGAGGCTCGACACCTCGATCATCGCCACTTCCTTGGCGGTGTAGCGGTTCTGCTGGTCAAAGAACGTGCCGGTGGTCGCCCCGTTCGCGATCACGGCCCGCAGGGTAGCCAGCGCCGGGTCGTGGCCCCACTCGTAGACGTACGGCAGGTGGATGTCGGGCGACGCCGCGAGCATCACTTTGCCGCGCCAGCGCGGATCGGCGAGGTCCTTCAGCGAGCGCGGCACCGCGCTCGCCGGCACCACCGCCGGGTCGTACATGATGCCGTTGAACGACGTGTAGGTCACCAGCACGCGGCCGTCGCCCTGCACGACCTCGGGCGGCGTGCCGGCTGGCAGCAGCGCCGCCCAGTCCACCGGCTCCAGCGCGTCCGCCTGGATCAGCAGCGACGAGCTCGCGTCGCTGCTCTGGTGCAGGTCGTAGGACGGCGTGGCGCCCGCCTGCAGCTCGCTCATGAGCTGCGCGGCGTGCGCGCCGTAGTTCGTGCTCGGCGTGCGATTGATCTTGAGGCCCACGCCATACTCGCGCTCGACCGCCGCTTCCAGCAGCTGCAGCGTCTCCGGCGTCCAGATCGAGCTGAGCAGAATGTTGACCTCGCCCTCGGCGCGGGCGCCGTCGATCACCCGCTGGCGGTACGCCGCCGCGTCGCTCGGCGCGGCCGCCCCGGTCGTGCCCCCCACCGCGCTGGGCGCCGCCGCGGGCGCGGCGGCGGGCGCACAGGCCGCGAGCAGCGCCGCCAGCGCGAGCAGCGTCATCCCCGCGCGCCTCATCGTGCCGCCTCCTTCCGCCCGCCGCCCCGCGCCACTCTTCCCGCCCCGCCGCGCTGGCCGAGCCGTCCCCCCACGCCGGCCCTCGCTCCGCGGCGGCGCCCGAACACCACGTCCTCGCGCCCGAGTGCGCCCATTATACGCCCGGAGTTGCGGAGCGCTGGCGACGAAACTGCCGCGCGACAGAAAATCGCCGGGCGCGTAAGATAGATGCACTGGCGGGCACGGTGCGCGCGCGCACCGCCGATCGGCGGCGCGAGTGCCGCTTTTGGAGGTACAGCATGTCTGAGCAGGACCAGATGCCCAGCGTGGCCGAGTGTCAGGCATTCGCTCAGAAGCTCGGGCAGTTCCGCAACACCCTGCCCCGGCAGCAGCAGTGCATGCTGGATGCGATGGCCATGGCCGCTTTTGCCCCGGCCGACCAGCCCGACGTGCAGGGTTATGAGTGGTTCTACGGCGGACCGCAGTACACCCCGTCGACCTCCAGCCACAATCCCTGGTGGTACAACGGCAGCGGTGCAGCCGCTTGGAACCAGACGGTCTGGGGCACGACGATCGGCGGCATCCAGACCATCTACCGCACCCAGGGCCAGTAGTCAGCGGGGTCGTCCCCACTGGCGACCGCGCGGTCTCTGCAGCACGCCACCGCGCCGGGCCGTTCCACCGCGCGGTCCGGTAGAGCAGGGCTTCCTGCTCTACCGGACCGCGCCGAAGACCGGCGAGGCCTCTGCTGCTGGACTAGGGCGGGGGAACACCGGCCGCAGGCTGCTAGGGATGCCGCCACCAGGCCCCATTCGCGCCGCCCACAGCACGCGGCCTCTCCTTCGGCGTGCGCCACGCTGGGCGTGAGGAGAGGTATGCGTCCCTACCAGCAGCCCCACCCGCCGCTCTGGTATCCCACGAGCGGTCCCGACGGCGAGTGGATGGTGCGGCACGGCTTCAACACCGTCGCGGGCGCGCTGTTCCTCCCCGCTTGGAGCAGTCTGGGCGAGGAGCGCACCCTGCACTCGCTGCGCCTCTTCGCGCGGGAGGTCATGCCCGCCCTGCGCGTCCCTCCAGCCGCCCTCCCGCCAGCCCCTAGCGAGCGCGCCGGCCGCGTGGGATAATGCAGCCCCTCGCGCGGCGCGCGAGCATCCCTGGTGCGCTGGAGGCGCCCATGCCCGAGCCGAGTCGTCTGGCCCACGTCCTCGCGCTGCTCGCGCTCGCGCCCGCCCTGGCGCTCGCGGCCTGCGCGCCCACGCCCGCCCCGACGCGCCCTCCGGCGGCTCCGGCGCCGCCGCCCGAGGCGCCTCCAGCCCCCGCCGCCGCGCCCGCCCCCGCTACCCCGGCCGGGTCCGCCGTCCCGCCGCTCAGCCCGCCCGTCGCCGTGAAGACCGGCTCGACCGGGCTGGTGGGCGACTCGGGGTTCTTCGCCGCCCTCGCGCGGGGCTACTTCCAGGAAGAAGGGCTCGACGTGGAGCTGGTCCCGCTGCGGAGCAGCACGGATGCCCTGCCCGCCCTCGCCGTCGGCGAGCTGGACTTCGCGTCCAGCTCCGTCGACGGCAGCCTGCTGAACGCCCTGGCCCGCGACATCACCTTCCGCATCGTCGGCTTCAACGCGATCATCCCGCCCACCGACACCACCGGCGGGATGGTCGTGCGCCAGGACCACGTCGACAGTGGGCGCTACCGAGACCCCAAAGACCTGCGCGGCATGACCCTAGGCCTCTCCGCGCCCGGCGGGCTCGGCCAGGTGTGGACGGAGCGCGTGCTGGCGATGGGCGGCCTCAGCCTCGACGACGTGCAGTTCACCACCCTGTCCTTCCCGGACACGCCCGTGGCCCTGGCCAACAAGGCGATCGACGCCGCGTACCTCGTGGAGCCGTTCATCAGCGTCGCCGAGACGCAGGGCGCCGCCAAGGCCGTCATGTTGAACGGCGAGATCTACCCCGGGCTCGTCGCCCAGGTGCAGTTGCTCAGCCCCGTGTTCGCCGAGCGCCAGCCCGAGGCCGCCCGGCGCTACGTGACCGCCTGGTTGCGCGGCCAGCGCGATTTCTACCATACGTTCGTGAAGAACGAGGGCGGCCGCGAGGAGTTCTATCAGGTCCTCCAGCAGTACACTCCCATCAAAGACGCGCGCCTCTATCCCCGCATGACCACGCATCTGATCGACGTGAACAGCGAGATGGACCCGACCACGCTAAACGAGCTGCAGGACTACTACCTGCGCTACGGCACCCAGCTGCAGCGCGTCGATCTGAGCAAGGTCATCGACCGCAGCTACGGCCAGTACGCCGTCGAGCGACTCGGCCGCATCACTCCCTGACGCCTGGAGAGTCCGCCGTGGCGAAGAAGCTGCACCTGACGCTGGCGACCGGCGACTACGAGATCACGCGCCCCTTGCGGGAAGGACTCGTCCAGCCAGATGGCATCGAGCTGACCGTGCTCTCGCTGGAGGCGGCGCGCGACCGTACCTTCCGCATCGCGCGCAGCCTCCAGTGCGACCTCAGCGAGTTCAACGCGCCTGGCTACTTCATGGCCCGCGACCGCGACTACCCGATCGTCGCGCTGCCGATCTATCCCCACCGGCGCTTCCGCCACGGCTTCGTGTTCGTGAACGCCCGCAAGGGCATCCGACAGCCCGCCGACCTGATCGGTCGCAAGATCGGCATGGGCTACTTCACGCCGGCGGCCAACATCTGGCTGCGCGGCATCCTGGAGGAGCACTTCGGCCTGCCCCACCGCGCCGTCCACTGGGTCACGAAGCTGCCCGAGGACATCCCCTTCACGCCCGCCGAGGGCCTGCACCTCGAGCGCGACACCAGCCCCCGCTCGCTCGACGACATGCTGCTCGACGGCGAGCTGGACGCGCTGATCGCCCCCTCCTTCCCCGAGGCCTTCATCCGCGGCGACGACCGCATCACCCGCCTGTTCCCGAACTATCAGGAGCTGGAGATCGAATACTACCGCACGACCGGCATCTTCCCCATCATGCACACCCTCACCATCAAGCAAGAGATCGTCGAGCGCTATCCCTGGGTGCCCGACAACCTCGCCTACGCCTTCAACGAGGCCAAGCGCCTGGCCTACGAGCGCGTGCGCAACCCGCGCGTGCTGCCGCTAGCCTGGTTCCAGACGGCCTGGGAGGAGCAGCAGCGCCTGCTCGGGCCAGACCCCTGGGCCTACGGGCTGGGCGCGGCCAACCGCAAGAACCTGGAGACGATCGCCCGCTACACCCACGAGCAAGGGCTCATCAGCCGTCCGTACGCGCTCGAAGAATTGTTTGTCCCCATCCCCGAGAGCGTCTTCCGCGGCACCAGCGGCTACTAACACGCTTTGCGCGCGGGGCGAGCCGCCCGGGGCGGACTTCGCGCCTGCCGCGGCCCGCAGGCCGCAACCCCGGCACGGCTCGGAGCGTCGCCTCAGCACGCCTCACCTGCCGCGGTGACGTAGGGGCGGGTTTCATGCCCGCCCGCGGCCTGTGGCGCGGAATACTGCAAGCGCCACTGCCGCAACCCCGGCGCCGCGAGCCACCAGCCGACGACCACCAGTCAGCCCGGCGCCGCGCTAGCGCGGCGCCCGCCAGTGTCGTACCATCCGTAGCAACTCCACGGGAGGTGCCCCGTATGGACGCGCCCGAGTTGACCCCCGCCGTCGTGCAGCAGACCCTGCGGCTGCTGGCCGGCCTGGAGATCGATGCCGCCGAGGCCACCGCGCTGCTGCCCTGGCTCCAGGCCCAGCGCGACGCCCTGGCGACCCTCGACCAATTCGACGTGGGCGAGGTGCGCTCCGCGGTCGGGCTCGACGCCGCGGCGCCGTACCGCTGACCGCAGCTTCAGCCCCGCGCCGCGAGCGGGCCGGCGCCGGATGCCCGGCCGTTGCCGCGCCGCGCCTGGTAAGGTCATTCGTGGACAGGAGAGCCTGATGTCGTCGGAGCTAACCGAGTTGAGCGCTCTGGAGCTGGCGCCGCGGATCGCCGCGCGCGAGGTCTCCCCGGTCGAGGTCGTGCGCGCCACCTACGAGCGGCTGGACGCCACCGAGCCCGCCTGGAACTGCTTCGTCGAGCGCACGGCCGAGCGGGCGCTCGCGGAGGCCCAGGCCGCCGAGCGCGAGATCGCCGCGGGCCAGTACCGCGGCCCCCTCCACGGCCTGCCCCTGGCGGTCAAGGACAACATCGCCGTGGCCAACACGGTCACCGCCGCCGGCGCGAAGTTCCTGCACGACAACCTCACGCCCGACGACGCCGAAGCCGTGCGGCGCCTGGCGGCGGCGGGCGCTATCGTGGTCGGCAAGACCAACCTGCACGAGCTAGCCCTGGGCAGCAGCACCATCAACCCCTGGTGGGGCGCCACCCACAACCCTTGGGACCCCACGTACGTCCCCGGTGGCTCCAGCGGCGGCACCGCGGCGGCAGTGGCGGGCCGCCAGGTGGCGCTCGGGCTGGGCACCGACTCCGCGGGCTCCATCCGCATGCCCGCGTCCGTCAGCGGCTGCGTGGGCCTGAAGCCCACCCACGGCCGCGTGAGCGTGCGCGGCCTCGTCGCCTCGCTCACCGTCACCACCGACCACATCGGCCCAATGACCCGCACCGTGGCCGACGCCGCCCTCATGCTGGAGGCCATGGCCGGCTACGATCCCCAGGACCCGTTCAGCGTCGACCGCCCGGTGCCCGCCTATCGCGCCGCGCTCGGCCGCGACCTGCGCGGCGTCCGCGTCGGCGTGCCGACCAACTACTACTTCGACCTGGTCGATCCCGAGGTCGAGGCCGGCGTGCGCGCCGCCATCCGCGAGCTGGCCGGCCTGGGCGCCGAGCTGGTCGAGGTCACGATCCCAGACCTCGAGGCCATGATGCAGGCGCGCGCCGGGCTGGGCGGCGAGGGGCTCGCCTTCGTCACGCCCTACCTGCGCTCGCGCCCCGAGCAGTTCAGCCCGGAGCTGCGGCTGCGCCTGCTGGCTGCCCACTTCATCCTGGCACGCGACTACGCGCGGGCCAACCGCGTGCGGCGCCTGCTCATGGAGCGCTTCGCCGCCACGCTCCGCACCGTCGACCTGCTCGCGGCGCCCGCCACCATCATCCCCGCCTACCCCATTAGCGCCGACCGCGTCACCGTGCGCGACAACCGCACGGGCCAGGACGTGGCGCTCGACACGACGCACGTGCTTATTCGCAACACCTCCACCGGCAACCTGACCGGCCTGCCGTCGATCAGCGTGCCCGCCGGCTTCACCGCGCGCGGCCTGCCGTTCGGGCTGATGCTCACCGGCCGGCCCTTCGAAGAGGAGCTGGTGCTGGCCGCGGCCCACGCCTACGAGCAGGCCACGCCCTGGCACACGCGTCGGCCCGCCGAGCCGACGCTCGCCGCCAGCGCCGCGGAGTGAGCCGCCGGCGGATGTGCCATCCCCCGCCGCTCGCTCGCCAACCGACAGCCCACACCCGGAGATGTACATGACCGCCCCGAACCAACCGCGCCGCGCCAGCCGGCGCCTCTCGCTAGCCAGAGCAGGCGCCGCCACCGCCGTCGCCCTGCTGCTCGTCGCCTGCGGGCCGCAGGCGGCGCCCGCGCCGGCCCCGGCCGCCGCCCCGCCGGCGGGGAGCGCCGCCGCGCCGCCCGCCGCGATGAAGCTCACCGCCGCTTACGGCTCGATCAGCGCCACCCAGCTCCCCCTCTGGGTCACCAAGGAGCAAGGCTACTTCACGAAGTACGGCCTCGACGTCGATCTCAGCTACATCGACGGCAGCGCGGGGGTGCGGGCGCTCGCCTCGGGCGACGCGCCCGTCTCCGCCGTCGGCGGGGCGCTCGTGCCCAGCCGCCTCTCCGGCGCCGACGTGGTCGCCATCGCGGAGATGGCGCCGCGCCTCGTCTACGGCGTCTACGTCGCCCCGGACATCACGGCCGTCGACGGCCTGCGCGGGCGCACGATCGTCACGACGACGCCCGGCTCCACCAACTACCAAGGCGTCACGCTGTTCCTCCGCCGGTACGGCATGGAGCCGGGCCGCGACGTGAACCTGCTCACCTCCGCGGGCGGCACGGAGCAGCTCGCGATGCTCAAGCAGGGCCTCGCCGACGCGGCGCTGTTCTCCCCGCCCAGCTCGATCCGCGCGCGCGAGCAGGGCCTGCACCAGCTGCTGAACCTCGCCGAGACCAACATCACCTTCCTGACGAGCACGATCGGCGTGAACCAACCGTTCGCCGCGAAGAACCCGGAGATCATCCGCGCCTTCCTCAAGGCCTACGCCGAGGGCCTGCGCGATACCACCGCCGACCCCGTGCAGGCCAAGGCGGCGCTCGCCAAGTACGCCAGCCTCGACGACCCCGCGGCGGTCGACGAGAGCTACAACTTCACGGCGCCCACCTGGCCCAAGGGGGCGCCCTACCCCGTGGTCGCCGCGATCCAGACGATCCTCGACTTGCAAGACAGCGCCGAGGCCCGCGCCGCCCACGCCGAGGACTTCGTGGACGCGCGGTACGTGCGCGAGCTAGACGAGGCCGGCTTCTTCCGCCAGATCGGCCTGACCGAGTGATACCGAGTCCAGCGATGAAGCTCCCGTACTCCTCGCTCCCTGGGCGAGGAGCGACGCTCGCAGTAGGCCGCGTCGCAGGGTGCGGGCCTCCCCCCTCGTCCCTCCCCCTCTCCCCCTGGGAGAGGGCCGGGGTGAGGGCGTCTTGCTCCCTCTCCCCCCGGGAGAGGGCCGAGGGGAGGGCGCGCCCCGAAGGAGGGGACGATGTGCCGCACCCAGATTGCCTGGGCGTGCCTGGCGCTCGGCGCGCTGGTAGCCAGCGCGGGCTGCCAGGCCCCGCCAGCCCCGCGCCTCGCCGCCCCACCGCCCCCCGCCGCGCCCGACACCGCGCCGGCCCCCCTGGCCGCGTCCGCCGCCCCCGCTGCGGCGCCCGCGCCGACGCCCCTGCGCTACAGCATCGCCGCCCGGACCGCGCCGCTCTGGAACGTCTTCGCCACGCTCCACAATGGCTTCTTCACCGCGGAGGGCTTGGACGCCGACGTGCAGACCATCCCCATCGCCACGGCGTCGCCAGCGTTGGTCTCCGGCTCGCTAGAGATCGCCGGCATGCCGCTCGACACACTGGTCCTCACGCAGGGCGCCGGCGATGTCGTCGGCATCGGCAGCGAGACTGAGACGCCGATCTACAGCCTCATCGGCGGCCCGGGCGTCAGCACACCGGCCGACCTGCGTGACAAGGCGATCGCCGCCTCCGGGCCTACCAGCGGCAACACCGCGGTGCTGAAGAAGATGCTCACCGCGCTCGGCGTCGCGCCGACCGAGTACCAGGTGCTGAACGTCGGCGGCACCCCCGATCGCTACGCCGCGCTGCACTCCGGCCAGGTGGGCGCCGCGCTCCTCACGCAGCCCTTCGACCTCCAGGCCGCCGCCGAGGGGTTCCCTACGCTCGCGCGCTCGCCCGACTACGTCCCGAACTCCCAGTACACGCTGTTCGACGCGCGGCGCCCCTGGGTAGAGGAGAATCACGCCGCGGCGGTCCGCTTCCTGCGCGCCATGATCCGCGGCGACCGCTGGCTCTACGATCCGGCCAACCGCGCGGCGGCCGAGCAGGTCCTGGTCGACGAGACCGGCGCCAGCCCCGAGATCGCGTCCCAGCTCTACGATCTCTACCTGCGCGAGGTGAAGATCTACCGGCCCGACGCCGAGCCGTTGCTGAGCCACTTGCAAGGCAACATCGACCTGCTGCTCGAAGTGCAGGCGATCGAGCCGCCGGCCCCCAGCCCCGAGCAGTTTCTGGACCTTGGCCCCTTGAAGGAGGCGCAGGCGAGCCTGGCCGCGCGTTGACACGAGCCGGGCCGCCGCGTATCCTGGGCGCGAGCAGCATTCCGCGCGGCGCCCCGCTCACTCGACGTGCCGCTGAACGACGGGAGGAGAGACGATGCCACGAGCGAACGTGCGCGGCGTATCCATCAACTACGAGACGCTAGGCGACCGCGGCCCGTGGGTCGCCCTCAACCCGGGCGGCCGCCGCGCGCTCGACGGCGTGCTGCCCATCGCCGAGAAGATCGCGGCAGCCGGCTACCGCGTGCTGGTCCACGACCGACGCAACTGTGGCGCCTCCGACGTCGTCATCGACGGCGACGACTCCGAGTACGAGATCTGGGCCGACGACCTCCACGCGCTGCTCGGCCAGCTCGACGCCCTGCCCGTGTACGCCGGCGGCAGCTCGTCCGGCTGCCGCACGTCGCTGCTCCTGGCCCTACGCCATCCCGAGGCCGTGCGCGGCCTCCTGCTCTGGCGCGTCACGGGCGGCGCGTTCGCGGCGAACCGCCTGGCCCAGAACTACTACGGCGACTTCATGGAGGCCGCCGAGCAGGGCGGCATGGCGGCCGTCTGCGCCACGGAGTTCTTCCAGGAGCGCATCGCGGCCAACCCCGCCAACCGCGAGCGGCTGATGGCCATGGACGTCAAGCGCTTCATGGAGGTCATGGGCCGCTGGCGCGAGGCGTTCCTGCAGAGCGCCGACCTGCCCGTTATCGGCGCCACCGAAGAGCAGCTGCGCTCGATCACCGTGCCCGCCATCGTCGTACCCGGCAACGACCGCACCCACGGCCGCGCGACCGGCGAGAACGCCGCGCGGCTGCTGCCCAACAGCGAGCTGTACATCCTCTTCCCCGAACAGCTCGACGTGGACCTCGCCGTCGAGTCCTGGGAGGACCAGGCTAAGCAAGACGAGCTAGCCGCCGTCTTCGTCAACTTCCTCAACCGCATCTCCCAACCCGCCCCCCAGGCCCGCTAACGCAGGGGTAGGGCGCGATCCCCCGCGGTCGAGGGGCAGTGGCGGCCGCAATATTCCCCGCCAACCCCTTCCGGGGGGCTGCCCCCGTCTCCCATCCCGGGGTGCCGGGGCAGTGGCGCTCGCAGTATTCCGCGCCACACCCTGCCGGGGGGCCTGGGGGGTGTCCCCCCACCTACCCCTCCTCTTCCTCTTTCCGGGGGTGTGG
>JAJPHF010000017.1 GCA_021325365.1 Pseudomonadota bacterium | reverse complement strand
CTGCACGACAAGCTGGCGCCGCTGGGGGTGCTGGAGCCGGATGCGCGCGGCGAGGGCGGGGAGGACGAGTCGGGCATGACCGACATCCTCATCCGCTGCTACGAGCCGAACAGCGACCGCGTGCGCGCGCTGCTCGACAACCTCACCCGCGTCACCCGCAGCCCGTACAACCTCATTTTCGTCGCGGGCAAGCGCTCCTGCGTGCGCAACCAGAACCTGGCGCTCGACCGCGCCCGCACGCGCTACGCGGTGTTCCTCGACGACGACATCCTGCTCACCGAGGGCTGGCTGGAGCGCCTGCGCGAGACGATGGACCGCACCGGCGCGGGCGCGGTCTCGGCGCGGCAGCTGCGCATGGACGGCTCGCCGCTCGCCAGCGGCGCGGCCGTGGAGAAAGGCGAGATCGCGGAGATCTGCTTTGGCGGCGCCTGCTTCATGTTCCGCAACGACCTGGGCCTGCGCTTCGACGAGCGCTTCGTGCGCAGCCAGTGGGACGATTTCGACTTCATCTTCCAGTTCTACGAGCTGGGCTACAAGTGCTACATCGACGGCCGCGTCGAGTTTTACCATCACGCCGATCCCAAACACTGCGTGGACCAGAACTATCACTACTTCGCGCAGAAGTGGACGCGGAAGGGCCTGTATCGAGGCTTGATGTTCTGCCGCTATCCGAACGGGCACCGCGGTTATCTGCCCAACTTCGGCGCCTAAGCACTCGGCCAGGGGTCGTGTGTAGGTTTGGCAAAGCCAAACCTACACGGCAACCTGAGCCGGCAGCTTAGGGCGCCCGCCGGAGGCGGGGGGATGCTCGCAATTCCCGCTCCGTCGGACCGGGAACGGGTAGACTGTTCGGGAGTAGCACAAGCGATTCGCCAGCAACGTTCACGGAGTCACAATGCTGACCAGCCAGAGCCAGCCCGCGCCCCTCCCCCGGCTGCTACCGGGGGTCGAGCTGGGCGAGCTCGATAGCGGCTCCACCGAGCAAGCGTACCTCCTGACGCTGCCCGACGGCCGCAACTACCAGCTCGCGCGGCCGCTCTACTACCTGGCAAGCTTGCTCGACGGCGAGCGCACGACGGCCGAGGTAGCGGAGACGCTCTCCGACCGCATCGGGCGACCGATCAGCGCCGAAGAAGTTACCGCTATCGTCGAGCAGAAGCTGGCGCCTCTCGGGATCCTGGCGCCGCCCGAGGACGCGGCGACGTGGGGCTTCGACACCCCGTTTGGCGCGCCGTCGTTCGGCGCGCCGGGCTTCGGCGGCTTCCCGGGCTTCGGCGGGCCGAGCGGCCACGGCGCCGACGCCTCGCTCGGCATCATGGGGCGGCTGCCCGTCTTGCCTGCGCGCTATCTCGAGCCCCTGGCCAACACCGTGAAGTACTTGTATGCGCCCGCGGTGGCCATCCCGGTGCTCGCGCTGATCGCGCTGGCCCACATCTACGCCTATCGCGCGCTGGCGCCGCGCCTCGCCGAGTTCAATCCCCTCACCATCCCACTGGCCGTGCTGCTCCTTGGCCCGCTGGCGGCGCAGCTCACGACGCCCTGGCACGAGCTGGGTCACGCCGCGGCCGCGCGCTACTTCCGCGCCCGCCACGGCCCGCTGGGCGTGGGCCTCATGGGCCTGATGCTGGTCGCCTACGTGGAGGTTACGGGGATCTGGCGCCTGCCGCGCCGCCAGCGGCTCGTCGTCGACCTGGGCGGCGTCTACTTTCAGTCGATGGCAGTCATCCTGCTCGCGGCGTTCGCCTGGGCCACGGGCGACCACACCGCGCTCTGGATCGTCCTGTTTCTGGACTTCGCCATGCTGCTCAACGTGAACCCGCTGTTCAAGCTGGACGGCTACTGGGCCGTGTCCGACGCCACGGGCATCCCGAACCTGCACCAGCGGGTGGGCGAGCAGCTCCGCAAGGCCACGGCGAACGCGCTGCTCCAGCTCGCCACGTGGTTCCACATCAGCCACCTGCGCGATAGTCCGCGCCTCCACGAGGCCGCCGCCGGCAGCCGCGCGCTCGACGCCTATGGCGCGGGCGGACGCGCCGCCATCGCCATCTACTCGACGCTGTTCCTGCTCTCGGCGGTGTATTTCTCGTTCTTGCTCATCATGTTCGTGCCCATGTTGGTCATCTCGTACCCGATGCTGGCCGGGCTGGCGCTGATGGCCGTGATGGGCCTGTTGAGCGGCGGCACCGATCCGGGCATGAGCGTGATGGTCCTGCTGCAGTTCGCCTTCGCCACTCTCATGCTCGTGGCGCTGGTCGGGATGCTGTGGCCGCTGCTGCTGATGGCGCTGCGACGCGGGCCGCGCCCGCCGGGCTTCGGCGATCCTGGCCCGTGGGGCCGCGGCTAGCGCGGGGCCGCATGGGACGCCTCGCCGGCAAGGTCGCGCTCATCACGGGCGGCGCCTCAGGCATCGGCCGCGCGGCCGCGCTGCTGTTCGCGCGCGAGGGCGCGCGCGTGATGATCGCGACCGCCCACAACGCCGCCGGCGCCCAGGAGGCCGTCGCGCAGATCACGGCGGCTGGCGGCACCGCGACGTTCGCGCTCGGCGACGTGACGCGCCCCGACGACGCGCGCCGCCTGGTCGCCGCCACCGTCGACGCTCACGGCAAGCTGGACGTGCTGCTGAACAACGCCGGCATCACGATCCCCGGCAGCTACACCCACGACGTGCGGGACGACGACTGGGCCCGGATCATCGCCGTGGACCTCACCGGCGCCTTCCTGATGATGAAGCACGCCATCCCCGCCATGCTTCAGGGCGGTGGCGGCTCCATCGTCAACGTGTCCTCGGTGCTGGCGCTGGCCGGCATCCCCGGCTGCAGCGCCTACGCGGCGGCGAAGGCGGGCCTGATCGGCCTGACCCGCACGGCCGCCATCGAGTACGCCCAGCAGGGCATCCGCGTGAACGTGCTGCTGCCGGGCTTCATCTGGACGCCGCTGCACCAGGCCGCCGACCCGGCCGCCGCCGATCCCAGCCAGCCGCCCAGTAGCGACTACTACGCCTTCGTGGCGAACACCGTCGAGCCGATGGGGCGCTGGGGCACCGCCGAGGAGGTCGCGCAGACGGCGCTCTTCCTGGCCGCCGACGAGTCGTCGTACGTCACGGGCAGCACGCTGGCCGTGGACGGCGGCCTGCTCGCCCGGTGACGCCATGGCGATGATCCTGCCCAGCCTCCGCGTGGACGGCAAGGTGGCGCTGGTCACCGGCTGCGGGCCGGGCATCGGCCGCGCCGTGGCGCTCGGACTGGCGGCCGCCGGCGCCGACGTGGCGGCCACCGAGCTAGAGGACCGCCTGTGGCTGGCCGAAGAGAACGCCGCGGCCGTGCGCGCGCTGGGGCGTGAGGCACTGACCGTGCCGCTCGACGTAACGAGCCTGGACAGCATCGCGGCGGGCGTGCAGGCCGTCGAGCGCCACTTCGGCCATATCGACGTGCTGGTGAACAACGCGGGCGTGAACGTGGTGAAGCCCGCCTTTGACATCACGCCCGAGGACTGGGACCTCACGCACAACATCAACCTGCGCGGCCTGTTCTTCGTCTCCCAGGCCGTCGGCCGCGTCATGGCCGCGCAGGGGCAGGGCAAGATCGTGAACGTGGCGTCGCAGTTCGGGCTGGTCGGCTATCCCAACCGGGCGACCTACGGTGCCAGCAAGGGCGGCGTCGTCGCGCTCACGAAGACGCTGGCCGTGGAGTGGGCCGCGTATCACATCACCGTGAACGCCATCGCGCCCACCTACACGGCGACGGTTCACAACGACGCGCTGCGCGAGGATCCCGCGTTCGTGCGCGAGTACGTCGAGCGCATCCCCCTCGGCCGCCTGGGCATCCCCGAGGACCTCGTCGGCACGGTGGTCTACCTGGCGAGCCCCAGCGCCGACATGGTCACCGGCCAGACCATCGCCATCGACGGCGGGTGGACCGCATGGTAGATCGGGGGGCCAGGGGCGAGGGCTGGAGAATGGGGATTACGGATGGGGAGCTGTCCCCCGCCCCCGATCCTCGATCGCCCAGCCCCTACACCTGGCGGCTCGCGCCTGGCGTGAGCCTGCTAGCTGGCACGCTGGTCGGCGGCGACCAGAGCGGCGTGCAGGTGTACGCGCTGGTGCTGCCCAACGGGCAGCGCTTCCAGGTGAGCGAGCCGCTCTACCGCCTGGCCGAGCTGCTGCGCAGCCGCCTCCCGCCTGAGGAGATCGCCGCGCGCCTGAGCGCGCGGCTCGGCCGGCCGCTCGGCGTCGCCGAGGTGGCAAGCCTCGTCGCCACGCGCCTGGCGCCGCGGGGTGTGGTCGCGGATGCCGGACCGGTGCTAGAACAGTAACCAGTGCCCGCGCACGCGTGGGCAAGCGAAGCGCACCCACGAAGAACAGCGTAGGGGAGACGACCGTGCAAGGTCCGCCGCCAGGCAGTATCAAGGTCTCGGTGATCAACGCGCCGGCCGACCAGCTCGAAACAAGCCTCCGCGACTGGATGCAGCAGAATAAGGCGCGCATCATGGGCACGTCGCAGTCGAGCGCCTCGCACAACGGGCAATTGATCGTCACGATGACGATCTTCCACCAGTAGCGCGCGTCGCCCCGCTCCCCAAGCACAACAAGCGAGCCCCTGCCGTGTCCGGCAGGGGCTCGCTTGTTGTGCTCTCGCGCCAGCCGCGCCGTGGCTCAAGCCGGCGGGCGGCGCCTTACGGGTTGCCCTGCGGGGGCGGGTAGCGGGCGGCCATCTCTTGCTGCCAGCTCTGGAGCGCCTGGTTGGCCAGCGTGAGATCGGCCGCGCCCGCCTGCCACCAATTCGGGTCGCCCGCCTGCAACGCCGCGAGCCAGGCCTTGGCCGCGCGCTGCGTGGCCTCGCGCTGCTGCACGGCCAGCGACCGTAGCGGCTGCAGCGAGGGCGGCGCCTCGGGCGCGGCCTCGGGGTCGAGCGCGATGAGGCGCTGCAGCACGGCCTCGAGGGCGGGCTGCATGGTGCTGTCCGGCAGGCCGGCGTTCGGGCCGCCCAGCGCGACCACTTGCATGAGCGCCGTGCTCCATTGCTGACCGATGGGCTGGTCCGCATCGAGATAGGCAGCCTCCGCATCGGTCAGCGTGTAGCCCGCCTGGCGAATGAGCTGGCTGGGCGACATGGTAGTGACCGTCGCGTTGTCCGCCCCTTGGTTTTGGCCGCTAGCCCAGGCCGTGGGCTGGGTGACGAACACCGCCGCGAGCAGCGCGGCGGCAAGACCGAGCTTCCGCATATACCCTTGCTTCTTCCTCTCCCATGGTGGGGAGCCAGCGACCGTCCGCCAACTACCCTCCGGAAGCAGCTTACCGGCCCGAGAGCGCAGCAGACAAGGTATTGTCCGCACCGGGCCAGCCGTTGATATGGGTCCGCGCACCGCTTCTTGGTGGCTCGCCGCGCGCCACGTACCGCCTCGAACGGGTGCGCCGCGCCCCGCGCGGCACCTCCCCGGATCACAACCACGAGATATTAACCGCTCGTTCTGGCGCAGCGTAAGCAGAAAGTATAGACACTTCGCCGCCGCTCTGGTAGTCTTATAGTGGTCGTAGGGTGTGCTTCCCCATAAAGGGATTACCCGGCCATGGGGAGTCCCCACCGGGGGTGGGGGCGGGTAGCCGCGCACAACTCGGCCCGGGGGGGCGCGGCGTCCGAGCGCTTCCAACACGCCAACCGACCTTTGGGATCTTTGGAAGGAGGGGCAGTTGCACGAAGAGTTCGACCTCGACCAGGCGTTTGAGATCGTCGAGCTAGAGCCGCGGCGCGCGGCCTCGCCGGACGCTCAGGGCAGCGGCGGCAGTGGTGGCAGCGGCGGCGGCAGTGGTGGCAGCGGCGGCAGCGGCGGCAGCGGCGGCGGCAGCGGCACGTAAGCCACTATCTGCGTCAGCGCGTGTCTTAGCTAACCCTGGGCCAGCAGGCATTCCACAGCACCGGGCCCACTTCCGCAAGGGATGGGCCCGGTGCTGGCGTTTCGGCCCCCTGCGAACGCTTCCCTCCGGGGGCGCAGGAGCTTTTTCCCCCGCACATCCGCCTGGGAGTCAGCCGATGATCACGCTCAGCGGCGTGAGCCATGCCTATCGCATGGGGCGCGGCGCGGTCCGCGCTCTCGATCGCGTCGCGCTGAGCATCCCCAGCGGGAGCGTGACAGCGCTGCTCGGCCCCTCGGGCTCGGGCAAGAGCACCCTGCTCCATCTGATCGGCGGTATCGAGCGCTGCCAGGCCGGGCAGGTTGTCGTGGACGAGTGGCCCGTGTCCAGCCTCGGGGCTGCCGACCTCGCGCGCTATCGGCGCGCCTACGTGGGCTTCGTCTTCCAGGCGTTTCACCTCCTCCCGACGCTCACCGCCATCGAAAACGTGGAGGTGCCGTTGGTGCTGGCGGGCCGGCCGCCCGCCGAGCGCCGTCGCCAGGCTCTGGCGCTGCTCGAGCGCGTGGGCTTGGCCGAGCGCGCCGCCCACCGCCCCGACCAGCTTTCGGGCGGCGAGCAGCAACGGGTCGCCGTGGCCCGTGCGCTCGTACACGGCCCCCGCCTGCTGCTCGCCGACGAGCCCACCGGCAACCTGGACAGCGAGACGGGCGCGCGGATCGTCGAGCTGTTGTTGGCGAGCCAGCGCGAGCAGGGCTGTACCGTCGTCATCGCCACCCACAACGAGGGCCTGGCCGCCCTCGCCGATCAGCGCATCGGCTTGCGCGACGGCCGGCTCGTCGCGGGAGACGGCGATTCGGGGCCAGGCGCCCGCGCGGGGGCCAGGGCTCAGGGGCCAGGCGACGGGGAGAGCGCCGACGCGGGCGCCGCCCCCAACCCCGCGGCGCGGATCACGGCGAGCGAGGCTCCTCCGCCCTCCAGCGGAGGCTCCCTGTGAGGTTCGCCGACTACCTCGACTACACCCGGCGCAACCTCACGCGGGCGCAGCTGCGGGTGATCCTGACCGTGCTCGCGGTGGTCATCGGCGCGACGCTGATCGTCGTCATGACCTCCGTCGGTGGCGGCATCCAGCGCAACGTGCTGGAGAACGTCCGCGCCTCCGGCGGCCTGAACGAGATTCTGGTTTCGTCCACGGGCCGGGCGCCGACCGCGCCGGGCGCCGGCGCGACGCCCGGCGGCATCCTCGACCAGCCGGCGATCGAGGCGATCGAGACGCTGCCGGGCGTGATCGCCGTGCTGCCCGAGCAGCTCCTGCTGTTCTTCCCCGCGGAGGTGCAGGCCGACGGCCATAGCGCGCGCGCGCTGCTCGTCGGCGTGCCGCCCGACCGCCTGGCCGCCTACGGCTTCACGCCCGTCCAGGGCAGCGCCGCGCCCGAGCCGGGCCAGATCGTCCTCGGCGCCCGCGTGCCCGAGAGCTTCTTCGACCAGCAAGGCCAGCGCGTCCCCCTGGAAGACCCGCTGGGGCAAACGCTCAACCTGGTGGCGCGGCGAGTTCAACAGACGCCGTCGGGGCCGGGCGGCGGGCTGCCGGGCCTCAGCGGCCCGGCCGCGCCGCAGATCCAGCAGCGCGAGCTGCCGGTGACCGTCGCGGGCATCCTCGCGCCGCTCGGCACGCAGGACGATTTCACCATCTGGCTGAACCAGAACGACGTGCTGGACACCCAGGAGTGGGTCACCAACCGCCGACCCGACTTGGCGACCGACGGCTACCAGGCCCTCCGCGTGAAGACGGCCTCCACCGACCTGGTGCGCTCGGTCCAAGACCGGATCACCGCCATGAACCTGCAAGCCACCTCGCCGCTCAGCGTGCTCGACGAGGTGAACCGCGGCATGCTGATCTTGCAGCTCTTGCTCGGCACCATCGGGCTCATCGCCCTGATCGTCTCCGGCCTCGGCATCGCCAACACGATGCTCATGGCCACCTTCGAGCGCACCCGCGAGATCGGCATCCTCAAGGCGGTCGGCGCCACCGAGCCGCAGATCGTTCGCCTGTTCTTGCTGGAGGCGAGCCTGATCGGCCTGGTCGGCGCGCTGCTGGGCCTCGCCGTTGGCTGGCTGGCGGTCCAGCTAGGCAACGCGGTGCTGCTCTCTATGCTGGCCAGCCAGCCCGCCGCGGGCCTCATGCCGCCGGCCGCCGTGCTGGCCACCCCCGGCTGGGTGCCCGCCGTGGTCGTCGTTTTCGCCTGGCTCATCGCCGTCGGCGCCGGCCTCTACCCGGCGCTCCGCGCTGCGCGCCTCAACATCGCCACCGCCCTCCGCGCCGACTAGCCGCCCTACCCCCGGGCCCCCCTCCCAATGTGGGAAGGGGGAGTGGGACGAGGCCGGGTGGCGCCCCCCTTCCCTGATAGGGAAGGGGGGCCGGGGGGGTTAGGTTTCTGTGCTACACTGCGCTTACGGGAGCCGCCGCGCCCGCGGGGTGGGGCGCGGGCGCGTTCGGCGAAGGAGGAGCACCATGGTCGCGCAGGCGACGCCCAGCACGCAGTTCAACGTCGGCGGGATCCTACTCCAGCAGCCGTTCAAGATCCGGCGCCTAGGGCACTTCGGCTTCAACGTGGTCGACATGGAGGGCGCCCTCCACTTCTACACCGACTTGCTCGGGTTCCGCATCTCGGACGAGCTGGACTTCTCCAAGCGCGTCGAGGACCCGTCGGTTCTGGCGGGCATGGGCGACCCGAAGGGCTATTTCACTCGCTACGGTGGCGACCACCACGCCTTCGTGCTATTCAACCGCCGGGTGCGCGAGGCGCTGGACAAGACGCGCCGCTTCAAGCCGGGCGTCACGACGAACCAGATCACCTGGCAGTGCGGCAGCCTGGGCGAGGTCGTGCGGGCGACCAAGTGGTTCACCGAGCAGGGCATTCCCCTCCAGCGGTCGGGCCGCGACATGCCCGGCTCCAACTGGCACACCTATCTGTACGACCCCGACGGCCATACCAACGAGCTGTACTACGGCATCGAGCAGATCGGCTGGGACGGCTACAGCAAGCCGAAGCCGATGTACGAGCGCGGCTTCCACCACACCCCCGACCTGCCCCAGATCTCCGAGTTCGCCGAGGTGCAGCAGGCGATCGAGCGCGGCGTCGACCTGGAGTCGGGCTACCGCTACGTCGAGAAGTTGCCGGCCACCTACGACGTGGACGGGGTGCTGCTGCCGCGGCCGTTCAAGATCACCAAGATCGGCCCGGTTAGCCTGTTCGT
>JAJPHF010000171.1 GCA_021325365.1 Pseudomonadota bacterium | reverse complement strand
CATGCATAAGCTGCTGACCATCCTGAACGCGATCCTGGCTCATCCCCCTCCCTGGCAGCCCACCGCGGGCCGGGCTGGGGCTTGACATCCAAGACAATTGCTTTCGCGCTCCAACACTCGCCGGATGACGACCGGAAAGCAACGACTGATCGCAGCATACACGTTCGGCCCGTCGAGACCGGATACACTGGACCGGGCTTCATCAGACCAATGCTCTGCGCTGGTGCCCACACCGCGGCGGCGCCCCGGCGCCGGACGCTCCATCGCTTGCAGACGAAATGGAGTGCGATGGACCCGCATTCGCTGAGCTGGCTCGTTCGACTGGTGCCCGTCGCCGCCATGGCGGTGTTGCTGGGCGGCGCGGTGATCGTCTGGGCCGTGGTGCTGCAGGTGAAGGCACCGGTGCTGCCCGACCAGGTGCGGCTGCTGCGCGCTGCCGCCACCCCCTATGAGTGGGCGTTCTGGGGAGCGACCGGCCTGCTCGTCAGCAGCGGCGTGGGGAACCTCGGCGCGTTCGGCGCGGGATTGCCCGCTGTCTCCACGGCCTGGGGCCAGAAGCTCACGATCAAGCTCGCCCTGGTGCTGCTCCTGCTGCTCTGGTCGCTGGTCCGCACGCTCTGGGTCGTCCGCCTCGAGGTGGCCGACGTGCTGATGCTGTCCGTCGCCGGGCATCGCTGCGCCCAGGCGCTGTACGGGGGTACCGCCCTCCTCGGCCTGGCCATCCTCACGGTGGCGGTGTCGCTCGCGCATGGCTGAGGCGGAGCGCCCTCCTCGCCCTGCCCCGCGGCTCCTCACCTGGAGTCTGGGATCGTTTCACACCGCGCTGTTCGTCGCCGTCCTGATCGCGCTGGTCTATCGCGGCGGCGGGCTCGGCAACCTGCTCGGCGGGCTGAGCACCGGTCTTGGTTTCGCCCTCTACGCGGCCCTGTGGCTCAGCACCTGGTGGTGCACGCGCCGCGCTCTGCGGGCGAGCTGGGAGACCTGGGCAAGCGGGCGCGTGGACCCGGAGGAGACCATCGCGCGTAGCCTCCGCTGGGGCGCCGCTACTGGCGGCCTGTTCCTGGGCACGCTCGTCGCGCTCGTCGCCGTGCCGTGGCTCGCCGTACCGCTGCTGCTGATCGCCACCGTCCTCTTCCCTCGCTGGTCCGGCCCCTGGCCGCGGCGGGCTAGCGTCCTGGTCGACTGGATCGCGTTCACCATCGGCGTGCTGCTATTGGGTCTCCCGCTGCTGATCGGCGCCGTCGTCGGCCTGATCCTGGCACTGGTCGACAGCCTGCTGTTCGACGTCTCGCTGTATCTGCTTCAGATTACGATTCACGGGTCGGCCGCCGACGGCCTGTGAAGCGGCACGATATACCGCACTGTCCACGGTTTGCCAGGTTCCGAGAGCGGGGCTATTCTTAGGATAGACGACCCGGGTCGTCTGTCGCTCTGGAGCGAACATGATGCCTGACCGTCCCACAGTTAGAGAGCCGGCTGATCGTCATACTTGCGACGACTCCGACAACTCTCTCCAAAGCACACGGGACGTGCGTCGCTTCGTACACGAGACGCCGGGTATCGGCGGGGAATATCCTCACGTGCGCAATAGCCGGACTCCCGTGCGCTGCATCGTGTTGACCCACCGCTTCACGAAGGACTTCGAGCGCACGGCAGCCCGCTATTCCCACCTCCCAGCGGAGGACGTACAGGGCGCCCTGGACTACTACGCGCTCTATCCTGAGCGCGTGGACGAGGACATCGAGCGCGAAGAGCGCGTGTGGGCCGAACATCAGGCGCGAGGATAGCCGGCCAGGGCAGGAGCATTGATCGAAGATCCTGGTAGACCGGCTACGGTCGCGCTTCGAAGACGCGGTTGAACGGCGTCTCGGCGGCGCGCCGGAAGCGGGTGAAGCCGGCCGCTTCCATTACCTCGCGGAGCTGCTGCTCGGTGGCCATATTGCCCAGCGCCACCGGGCCAGTAGCCAGGGCGTTGGCGGTGCAGCAGAGCGCGGATGCTGCGGACAGCACCCGCCCCAGCGGGTTCAAGTTGTCCTCCACGCGCTCGCCGGCCATCGGCTCGACGACGAGCAGTGTGCCGTCCGGCGCCAGCGTCTCGCGGGCGCGACGGGCTGCCGCGACCGGATCGCCCATGTCGTGCAGGCAGTCGAAGAAAGCCACCAGCGCGTACCCCTCGCCAGGGAAGCTCGCCGCGTCGGCCACCTGGAAGGTGACGCGATCGGCCAGGCCGGCCTTCGCCGCCTCGTCCCGCGCGCGCTCGATGGAGGGCGCGTGGTTGTCGAACCCATAGAAGCGCGATCGCGGGTAGGCCTGGGCCAGGATCAGCGTCGAGGCGCCGTGGCCGCAGCCCACGTCGGCCACGCTCGCCCCGGCTTCCAGCTTCGCGCCTACGCCCTCCAGAGCCGGGATCCAGCTCGAGACCAGATTGCCGACGTAGCCCGGGCGGAAGAAGCGCTCGGTCCCCTCGAATAGCTCGGCGTCCTGGTCTCCCCAGCACAGGCCGCCACCGCTGCGGAATGCCTCGGCGATCCGGGGCTCGGCGCGGAAGATACCCGTGATAACCTGGAAGCCGCCCGCGACGAAGAACGGGCTGTTCTCGTCGGTCAGGGCCAGCGCCTGCTCGGGCGGCAGGGTGTAGCGGCCGGTGGCGGGGTCGTAGGTGACGTAGCCGCCGGCCGCCTGGTTCACCAGCCAGTCGCGCACGTAGCGCTCGGCGGTACCGCTGCGCTCGGCCAGCTCGGCGGACGTGAGTGGCCCTGCATCGGCCATGGCCTTGTACAGGCCGAGCTTGTCTCCGATCAGGGCCATGGCCGTGCTGAGCATGCCGCCCAGGTCGTCCAGGACCCGCCCCACGAAGGCCTCGAGCTTCGCCTGGTCGATCGCTTTCGGCTCGTCTACCAGCATAATCCACCCCTTCTCCAGTAGCGGCCCCATCCACTCGTTCCACTCCCGCCCGGCCGGCGAGCGGGGGGCTCCAGCATACAACGTCTGCTTGTTGATGCATAGTCCCAACCGAGCGACGAGCGTTGAAAGCGTGTCAAGACGGCCAGGCCTTGCGCCCGGTGCCCACCTGTGCCACCATCGGGCGTACCGGGAGTAGAGTTTGGCGAGCGGCGGCGCGGCCGCCGGAAGCGACGCGAGGAGGAGCGCCATGGCGAAGGTGCAGGGGCTCGGGCACGTCGGGCTGTACGTCAAGGACCTCGACAAGGAGCTGTGGTTCTTCCGCGACCTGCTCGGGATGACCGTGACCGACCGCGGCGAGGAGCGCGGGTTCGTCTTCCTCTCGGCGCGGCCCGAGGAGGAGCACCACGAGCTGCTGCTGGCCCGCGACGCGGAGAAGGCCGGCGGCTACCTCCAGCAGGTGTCCTTCTACTGCGGCAGCCTGGCCGAGCTCAAGGAGTTCTATCGCCGCTTCCAGGAGAACGGCATCCGCTTCGACCGCGTCGTCACCCACGGCAACGCCATCGGCTGCTACGTGTTCGACCCCGAGGGCAACACCGTCGAGGTGTACTGGCACACGGGGATCAAGTGGCCGCAGCCGTTCGGGAAGCCGATCGACTTGAGCCGTCCCGACGACGAGATCCTCGCCGCCCTCACCACCGGCATGCCGGCGCCAGCCGCGGCGAGCTCGTAGCGCCGTTCCCGAACCGCCCGATCCGGGGTGCGCTCGGCTGCTGCCAGTGTTCCAGGGCTGATGGAATCAGCCCTGGAACATAGCGCCATCCATTTACCTACCGCTCGCTCGTGCGCAGCGGGTAGCTGAGCGGCACCATCTCGTCGGCCGTCGCGCCGCGCCAGTGCCAGCTCGGCACCTCCGCCCACATCTGCTCGCCGCTCGCCTGGACCTCGCGCAGCAGCGCCGCCTCGTCGAGCACCAGCGGCTGGCGGTTCTCCACCAGGGTGCGTCCGTCGACGACGATCGTCTCAATGTCGCGCTCCGAGCCAGCATCCACCAGTGACTTGATCGGGTCGCGGACCGCGCCGTAGGCCGTGCCGCCGAGGTTGATGATCAGCAGGTCGGCCTTCGCGCCCGGCGCCAGGCGGCCCAGGTCGTCGCGGCCGAGGAACTTCGCGCCGGCCAGCGTGGCGCAGTCGAACACCTCGCGCGGCGAGCCGACGCGGAAGCTGCCGTCAGCGAAGCGGCACATCGCGCCGGCGATGCGCATCTCGGCGATCAGGTCCTCCGGGAAAGTGTCCGTCCCCAGGCAGACGTTGATCCCCAGCGCGCGGTAGCGCGCCAGCGACTCGAGCATGATCCCCATCTTGGCGTACTTGTACGGGGCGTGGGCGACCGAGGCGCCGCTGTCGGCAAGGATCCGCAGGTCGTCGCCGTAGGGATAGTGACACCAGGAGTGGCGGTTGTGGAAGACGCAGTGGCCGAGCAGCACATCGGGCCCGAGGAAGCCGATTGACTGCACGTACTCGATCGGCGTGCGCCGCGTCTCATTCAAGATCTTGTAGAACTCGACCTGGTTCATCGCCACGTGCAGCGAGATCTTCAGCCCGGTCTCGTCGGCGGCGCGGCGCGTGGCCCGCAGCAGCTCCTCGCTGCAGGTGTCGAGCTGGCCCGGGAAGAGCATGCAGCGCACGCGGCCGTCCTGCGCGCCGTCGTGCTGCCGGGCGAAAGCGACGGCGCGCTCCAGGCCCGCCAGGCCGGCCGCCTCGTCCGGCTCCCAGACCACGCGCCCCTCGTCGTCGAAGGCGTAGGCGGAGCTGCGGTAGCCCGGCCCCATGTAGACCCGCGCGCCGAGGCTCCCGACCATCTCCAGAAACGGCTCCGGGAAGCGCGTGCCGACGTCGAGCATGGTGGTGGCACCGCCGCGGATCGCCGACCAGAGGCCATACTTCTGCTCGACGTCGGCCCGCTCCTTGCTGCGCGCGTTGCCCGCGCCGCGGCGGCCGGCGCCATAGGCGATGAAGTTGCTGCCGAAGTAGTCGGCCTTGGTGTGGTCCATCAGGAAGATGTGGGCGGCGTTGCTGCCGGCGTGGGTGTGGCAGTTGATGAAGCCCGGCGAGACCAGCTTGCCTCGGGCGTCGATCGTGCGATCGGCCTGGCCGTCGAAGCGGTAGCCGACATGGATGATGCGGTCCTCCTCGTAGACGACGACTCCGTCGCGCAGCAGCTCGTGGCCCTGGCCGTCGAAGCCGACGACCCAGCCGCCCTGGATCAGCGTGCGCATGCTCCCCCTCCTCGAACGGTGCTCGCCGGCGGCAGGCTGCCGCGGGGCGCCCCGCGGCAGCCGCTCGCGTGTTGCCCCGTAGTATAGACGCTCGGGGCCGCCCGGCTCGGTCGCCGCCCGCGACGGCGCGCGGCGAGGACCGACCGCTGGCTCGGGGTGGCCAGGTCGGGGCAGCGCCTGCACCAGCCCAGCGCTGCTCCGATCATGGAGCAGCAGTCGCTAGAAGCCCGGGCGCCGCACGTTGAGGACCGCCGTGTCCTCCGTGGTGCCCGAGGCGTCCTTGAGGGTCATCGTGTACGTGCCGGGATCCGGGACTGTGAAGTCGACGTCGGCCTTCTGGTCGGCCGGCAAGCTCTGCGGCGCGACGAGCGGGTCGATGCTCAGCGTGTACGGCCCGCCCTGGGTCGTCACGTGCATGCGGATCTCGCCCGTCTGCGCGTCGTAGTGGTCCGCCGAGAACCGGCCGTCGTCGACCTCCACGGACATCTGCTGGACGCCCTGAGGATAGCTGGCCAGGGCCGTAGGGGCGGCCGGCGGTGCGGGCACGGGGTTGGGGAGGACGAGCTGGCCCTGGTTGCAAGCCACGGTGCCGCCGGCGAGCAGCGCCGCCGCGACGACGGCGAGCGCGCCCCAGCGGGAGCAATAGGAACGACCCGGATCGGGCATGAGCTGGCTCCTGGACGGCGCGCCCGGCGCGGCGCGGGCCGCGAGGCGCTACCGTGATTCCGGACAGCCGTCGCCCGTAACCCGGCTGCTCCGTTCCTCCTCCGGAGCCTGCAAGAACCAGGCCGACAGCCCGCTCGCTACGAGCCCTCGGCGGCGGTGAGCGCCGCCAGCAAGTCGGAGACAGTGGCCCCGGCGCCGAGCGCCCGGCAGGTCGCGGCCAGGCGCTCGACCGCGCCGTCCGGCGCGCTGCCTCCCGCGAGCCGTTGGACCTTCCGGCCGACCGCCTCCCAGCTCAGCGGCCGCGCCGGGTCGCCCGGCGCCTGCTGGACCTCGCGCGTGTGCGTCGCGCCGCCGACCCGCGCCGTGACCCGCGCCGGCCAGGCGGCGGGATAGGCCGCCGCCTGGCCAGGATCGGCCTCGACGCGAATGCGGGCGCGCAGCGCGCCGAAGGCCGGCTCGTCGCGCGCTGCCGCCCGCGCCACGTCGAGCAGGTCGTCGCGGTGGTAGGCGGCCAGCGCCAGGCCGTACTGCGCGCTGACGATCGTGGCCATCCGGTCGGCGGGCGGCGCGGGCTGGTCGATCATCGCGGCGTAGCGGGGCGGCACGGCGACCACGACCTCCTCGAGGACGGCCGGGTCGAGCCGCTCCTCATCCAGGAGCGCGACGAAGGCGGCGATCGCGCTCGTGGCCTGCCTGGCGGCGCAGTAGGGCTTGAGGCTGACCCGCGCGACCGCCGGCCCGCCGCCCAGGCCGTCGCGCAGCGCCGCGCCATCCACGGCGAGCCCCGTGCTGGCGCTCCAGGCGCCGTCGAGCAGGGCCGGGTCGCCGCGGAAGCCGCGGCGGGCGGCGAGCGCGCCGAGCAGGCCGTTCTGGACCGCGCAGCCGAGCGTCAGCCAGCGCGCCGACGGACTGGGCCCGCGCAGGCTGGTGCGGCTGGCGAGTGCCAGCGCCGCCGCCAGGGCGTGCGTGGTCTGATCGGCGCCGAGCCCGAGCAGGCGGGCAGCCACCGCCGCCGCCCCGAAGCCGGCGGCGAGGTAGGTCGGCCAGACGCCGCGGTAGAGCGCGTTCGGGCCGTCCACCGCTCGCCCCAGGCGCGTCAGCAGCTCGTAGCCGGCGAGCAGGCTCGCCAGCAACCCCTCCGCATCGACCTCGGGCCGCGCCTGGGCCAGGGCGAGCGCCGTGGGAACGACGACCGCGCCCGGCGTCGTACAGGACTGGAGGTCGATGTCGTCGACCTCGGTGCAGCGCGTGGCGGCGCTCATCGCCAGCGCCGCCAGCGGCGCGCTGGTCCGCAGCTCCAGCCCGAACGCCGCCACCTCCCCCGCCCCTCCCGCCTCCGCGACGAGGGCCGCCACCGCCCGCCCATCGGCGACCCGCCCGCCGGCCAGCGTCGCGCCCAACGTATCGAACAGGTGCAGCCGCAGCGCCTCCAGCACCACCGGCGGCACCGCGGCGACCTGCACGCCGGCGACGTAGTCGGCAAGCTCCGCGAGCGCAGTCATGGCGCCTCCCTTCCCGCTGGCGGCTCCCGCCTGGGCGTCGAGCCCGGGGCTCGCGGTCGCTGCCCTGCACGCTCCGTAGGTACGTTGATATGATGGACATCCGACAACTTCCCCGCGACGGATATACGTGGGCTGGCCACGAAGGAAAGCATCATGCGCCAGTGGCTCCTCCTGAGCGCCTTGCTGCTGCTCGCGAGCGCCTGCAGCGCCGGGCTCGGCGCGCCGATGGACGAATCCCGAGCGAGGCTGGCCGCGCTGGCCGCGCAGCAGCCTCCACCGGCCGGCACGCGCGAGGTAGTGCTCGCCGTCCAGCGCGACCACGCCCTGCACCTGCTCGACGCGGCCACGCTCGACCCGCTGGGGCGCTTCGCCATCCACAACCTCGGCCACCGCGTGAGCGCCCGAGCCGATGGCCGGCTGCTCTTCCTCGCCCAGGCGTCGACTCCCGACGGCAACGGCTGCTGCGCCCTGTTCACGCTCGACCTGGCCGCGCGCGAGATGTGCCGCCTGCTGGAGCCGGTCGCGGACAGCGCGCCGTCACCAGATGGCCGCTGGCTGTTTGCCCAGCGCGGCAACATGGGAGTCGGGGTCTACGATGCCCAGACGCTCGCACCAGCAGGGACGATCGCCGCGCCGGGCATGTACGCGCTCTATCCGTCGCCGGACGACCATTGGCTGCTCGGCATCACCAACTGGCAGGGGCCCTCGCTCGACGTCATGGACGTCGAAAGCCAGATCCTCGTCCGGCGGCTGCCGATCCCGATGAGCGACGCGGCCGTCGGCAACGCCTTCGGCGCTGGCGCCTGGCTCGGCGAGCGGTTCTACCTCTACGGCCACGACGGCCGCCAGGCGTCCCTGCGTGCGGTCAGCGCCGAGACGACCGCGCTTGGCACTGGCCAGCCCATCGCCAGCGCTGTGGCCGACCTCGCCGCGAGCGGCTTGCCGTCGGCCCCGACGCTGGTCGCGGGCGGCGAGCGGCTGTTCCTGTACGTGCCGCTCGCGCCCTGGCTCATGTTCGATCCCCGCCGCGAGGGCAGCGGCATCGTGCGCGCCGGCCTGTTCGTCCTGGACCCGGCCACGAGCCAGGTGACAGCGCACCTGGCTCCCTCGGTCGACTTCGCACAGGTCGTCGCTAGCCGCGATGGGCGTCGCCTGTACGGCCTGGCCGCGGGCCCGCCGGTCCGCCTCCTCGCCCTCGACGCCGAGAGCGGCGCCCTCCTCGCCGAGCGCCGCCTGGCCGACGACGTCTGGTCCGTCGCCCTGGCAACGTTACCAGAGGAGCTGCTGCCCTATGGCGATGTCCAGCCGTCCGGCTGCGCCCGGCCCGAGCCCACGCCGTTCCCGACGCCGCCGCTGCCACCCACCGCGCCCGCGGCACGGCCATCCTGAGCGCGTGCGCGGAGAACGGCCCTGCCGGTCGCGGTATGGTGATGACGTGGGATCGGCGAACGATATCTGTGAAGGCCGCGCGGGCGAGCCGTCAGGCGGCCCAGGGATCGAGATCGGTGTGCTTGGGGCCTTGCGGGTTGGCACCGATCCAGGCGGCGACGACGAAGACGAGCAGGCCGACGGCCGCCACGACCAGCCCGAAGCCGCTGCCCACGAGCCGCAGGACCAGGCCGACGGCGACGGCGAGCCCCGCGCACCACCAGAGGGCGCGCAGCAACAGGGCGCGACGATGGGCGCGGCGCTTCCGCCGGGAAGCCGAGCGATCGGCTGCGCCTCGCTCCGGCCGCGGTGCGCGACTCGGGTCTACTCGGTGGCGCTTCACGGTCGGCTCGCCGCGGGTGTCGGCGCCGGCGCGAAGCCTGGCCCGGTCGAGGGCCCTGCCGGACCGATGGGCGCGTCCACCCGGCCTCCCGCCGGCACGATGTACCCGGCGCCGCTGGCGACCCCGGGCGCCGGGTAGTACGAGTAGGACCCGACGTTCCCGCTAGTCGGCGTCGGCGACTCCACGCGCACGGACAGCGCGCGGCGGTTCGCGCCCGGCCCGTCGAACACGAGCAGCAGCCCCTGCCAGTCACCCTCGCCGGGCACGGCCCAGAGGCTCCAGGCCAGCGGGCCATCCGCACTACCCGCCTGGCGCGTCCAGCCGGCGGCCGCGAGCTGCTGGGCGAAGAACGCCTCCAGCTCCGCCGCGCTCTTGTCGGTCACGGCCTCGGCCTCGGAAGTCCAGCGATCCGGGCCGCCGCCCCCGCCGAAGCTCGTCTGGAGCACCACGCCGTCGGGTGGATACAGGCGGGGGATGCGTTCGGCGCCGCCCGGCAGCCGCGGCGACACGGGCGGCGTGGGGACGCTACAGAGGCCAGGGCCGTTGGCGACGTTGATCCGCACGTTGCTCAGCCCCTGGGCCTCGGGGTAAGCCGAGAGCGTGAGCGACGGCCCGTCGGGCGTCTGGCAGTAGACGAGACCGGGCCCCATGCCCGCGCCCTGGAACCCGCCCATCCCGGCGAAAGGGCCGCCCTGCGCAGGGCTCCAGCCCTGGGCCCGAAGCGCCTGCTCGAACGCGGCGATCACGTCGCTGGCCGTTCCCGGCACGTCCAGGACGATGGTCGTCGCCGGCGCCGACGTTACATTGCTTGGCAGCGGCGCGTCGAGCTGCCGCACGCTGCTGCCGACGACGCGGGTGCCCGGCGGCAGTGGCAGATCGAGCGGCAGGTCGTCGGGTAGCTGGCCCGGCAGGAGCTGGACCCGCGGCGCCGGCGCCTGCGGTCCGTAGATCGGCACCGCCAGCAAGCGCTCGGCCAGTTCTCGCAGCAGCGCCGCGTCGCCGGCCTGCTGCGCGCGAGCCGCGGGTGCCGCCGCCGGGCCAGCCGCCAGTATCCCCACCGCTACCAGCAGCGCCGCCGCGACCGCGCCGCCGCTCACGCGCCCTACCCAGCCCGTTCTCCCCATCACAGCGCCTCCCACTGTCCCCCACCGTAGACGGCCATCGATCCGACCGCCAGCCGCCCTGCTGGGTCGCCCGACGATCGGCGCGCGGGCAATATATACCGGACGGGGCACCGCGATGCGAAGGACTCCCAGCCCCAGGCGAACGGTAGACCTGGCCGACGCGCGTCACGCGCTCGCTACTGAAGGCCCCGACGCCAGGCGGACGGTCGTCGCTACGGTCGGCCGCGGCGCGCGGCGCGGAGGGCCGCCGTGGCCGCCTCGTCGACGGCCAGGGTGGCCGGGTCGAGGACGACGCCGTACTGGTCGCGGGCGGCGGCGAGCGAGACGTAGCCCTCGAGCACGTCCCGCGCCACCAGCGCCGGGTCGCGCGCCAGCGGGTCGCCCCAGCCGCCGCCGCCCGCGGTGAGTACGACCGCCGTGGCCCCGGCCGGTGACCAGCGGCGGTGCATCTCCACGCTGGCGAAGTCGGCGTCCGTCGGCTGGCGTAGCCAGTTGTCCGGCGCGGCCCCCTCGCCGCCGCCCCACAGGCCCCAGGGCAGGCAGCGCGCCCGCCCGCCGTTGTGGATGTTCCAGTAGCCCTCGACCAGGTTGCGCACGCGCGTCGCCAGCCCCAGCCCGCCGCGGTACTGGCCGGCGCCGCCAGAGTCCTGGCGCAGCGCGCGGCTCTCGATCAGGACCGGGCACTTCAGCTCGATGTTCTCGATCGGCGCATTGCGCACGTCGCCCTGGCAGACTGACACGGAGGCCGAGACGCCGTCCTCCCAGGGGCGGCCGCCCCAGCCGCCGCCCTCGATGCTCTGGACCACGAAGTCGCGGCCGCGGGCCGGGTCGTGGCCGAAGAAGGTCAGCGCGCCGCCGAGCGTGCCGAGGTGCGCCGCCGGGATGCGCGCCGGCAGGGCCGGCGCCAGGGCGCGCAGGATCGTGTCGACCACGGTGGGGATGGCGATGCTCCAGCCGGCCATCGCCGCCGGATAGCGGGCCATCATAAAGTTGCCTTCCTGGATCTCGACGCGCAGCGCGCGGAACGAGCCCTCGTTCACCGGCTCGTGCGGCGTGGTGATCGCCTTGTAGGCCACGTAGGGCGCGGCCAGGGTGCGGCCGTTGATGGGGCCGCGCACCTGGGGCGCGCAGCCGGTCAGGTCGATGGTCATGTCGCTGCCGCGGACGATTACCCGTGCCTTGATCGGCACGGGCTTGTCGCGCTCGACCAGGTCGTGGTCGAAGAACGACTCGGCCTCGTACTCGCCGTCCGGCAAGCTCGCCACGACGGCGCGGCACTTCGCCTCCGCCTCGTCGAAGATCGTCGCCACGCTGGCGGCGATCGTCGCGCGGCCGTAGCGGCGGTACAGTTCCTCCAGGCGCCGCTCGGCCAGCCGGCAGGCGGCGAGCTGCGAGCGCAGGTCGCCCATCGCCGCGTCGGGGAAGCGGATGTTGTCGCGGATCAGCTTCAGCACCTTGGCGTCGACGACGCCGCCCTCGTACAGCTTGATCTGGTCGAGCTGGAGCCCTTCCATCCAGGGGTCGGACACCAGCCCGGCCCCGCCGAAGCCCGTGCTCATCCCCCCGACGTCCACCCAGTGCGCGCGCACCACGGCGAAGCCGAGCAGGTCGCCGTCGAGGAAGAACGGCGTGTAGACGCACATGTTGTTCAGGTGCTGGCCGGCCACGCGCTGGTGGTTGGT
>JAJPHF010000071.1 GCA_021325365.1 Pseudomonadota bacterium | reverse complement strand
TCGTCTGCAGCAGGCGACAGAGGCTCTGCTCGCCCGCACGCGGGCTCGGTTCCACCCGCCGCCTGGACCGTCCATCTCACTAGTCCAGAACTTCTGCGAGGTTGCTTGGTCCCTACGTCAGTCGAGGCGGTAGAAGCGGCGGGCGTTGTCGGCGAGGATCTTGCGCTTGGCGGTATCGGACAGGTCGGCGCGCGCTTCCAGCTCGGGTATGTCGGGCAGGTACTCGGGGCGCGACCGCTCGTGCGGGTAGTCCGAGGCGAAGAAGACGTGGTCTTCGCCGAACAGCTCCAGCACGTACGGCAGCGTGCGCTCCTCCGACTCGATCGAGACGTAGACCTGCCCGCCGCGCAGGTACTCGCTCGGCTGCTTCGTGAGCCGCGGCGCCCACTTCTGCCCGCGCCGCTCGTACTCCTCGTCCAGCCGGTCCATCATGTAGGGCATCCAGCCCGCCCCGCACTCCAGGTAGGCCACGCGCAGGCCGGGAAACGCCTCGAACACGCCCTGGAACGTCATGTTCGTGAGCTGGATCATCGCCGCCACCGGGTGCTCCAGCGTGTGCGTCTCGATGAACGTCGTGAGGTAGTCGAACCCCAGGCCGCGGCTCGGCGCGCCGTGTACGGCCAGGGCGACGCCCAGCCGCTCGGCCTCGGCGTAGAGCGGCCAGAAGTCGGCGTGACCGTAGCCTTTGCCAAGGACCGTATTGGCGCAGAGCATCGCGGCCGGAAAGCCCAGCTCCTGGCTGGCGCGGCGCAGCTCCTGCGTCGCGGCCGCCACGTCCTGCACCGGCAGCAGCGCCACGCCCTGCAAGCGCGGGCTGGTCCGCGTGTAGGTGGCGTGCAGCCAGGAGTTGTAGGCGCGGCAGAGCGTGACGGCCCAGGAGGGGTCCTGGATCAGCCCCGCGGCCAGCCCTGCCGTGGGGTAGAGCACGGTGCGGTCGATGCCGCAGTCGTCGAGGAAGCCCAGCCAGGTCTCCGGATTGGGCGTATCGCGGCGCCCCGGGCTGGTCAGGTTCGAGGCACGGAACCAGCCGTCCAGCGATGGGAACAGCGTGTACGTTCCCGAGCCGCTCAAGTTGCCGCCCGCGAAGCCCTCGCCCAGGAACGGGATGAGGTCTTGCAGCGGCTCGATGACGTGCCCGTCGGCGTCGATCACGGGAAAGCGATTCTGTCGCACCGGCATCCTCACAGGCCTTTGGCAGCCACCGTCCGGCAGCCGCCAAACAGATGCAACCTGAGCGGGTCGCACCCGCATCCTCACCGGGCTATGGCAGCCACCGCCCGCTCGGCGTCGGGCGGACCCTCTCGGCTCCTGAGGCGAGCATAGGGCAAAGGGCGCGCCGAGCGCTACCCCACGCCGAGGCGCCGGCTAGCCCCCAGCATTTTGCGGTCGGCCGTGCGGCTCTGACGGCAGCGCCGGGACCACGCCCCCGCCACCCCGGTATCTTGTAGGCGGGCTGCTGGCTGCGCCCAGTTCGGTCGCCACCCGGCCCGGTGCAGGGCAGCGTCTGGGTGCCGCCCATCGATGGCTCGACGGCTGCGCCCAGGTCGGTCGCCACCCGGCCCGGTGCAGGGGCGCTGCTGGCTGGCTGCGCCCTGCCGGGGCGCCACCCGGCCGGGTGTCGTGCCGAGTCCGGCGGCGCCGTTCTCTTACTCCCTCTCCCCTTGGGAGAGGGCCGGGGTGAGGGTCCGTCCCTCCCCCTCTCCCCCTGGGAGAGGGCCGGGGTGAGGGCGCGCCCCGTTAGGCGCCCTCCCGACCCGATCGCGCACCGTCCACCGGCCCCGGACGACCGCCCCCCGCCAATAGCTTCCTCTTTAGAAAGGCCGCGAGGCGAGCAGCCGAGCGGTAGCCGGAAGCCATCGCGGGGATGGCCCACCCCCGGGAGCGCGGGCGTCTCGCCCGCCCGGCCGCCGCCGCGGTGGCCGGCACGGCCAAGCTCCCGGGCCGGTCACCAATCCCGGCTCGCCGTCCGGCGCGACGTGGTCGCGTATCTTACGCCGTACACGCCTCCCCCGCGCCTGCCGCCCGCGCCCATGCCCGGGGCCGCCCCCCCCCCGCCGGCCCGGCCCGCGGCAGGACAGCCAGGGAGTATCGTACGGGGTAAACGATGCGATCTTCCGCGCCCGACCAGCACCCGGGATTCCGCGCCCGGCCTAGCACTTAACCACCCGGTAAAGGAGCATCGTTTGACCGTTCCTCGGCTAAACTTACGCACCCGCGGAGCCGCCCGCGGACGCGATCTCGGGGGTGGCTGCCGCGCGCCGCAAGAGCGGCGGGACGCCCGCAGCGCCGACTCGCTTGCTTGCGGGCACGGCTGGGGCTAGTATTGGGCAGCCGGCGCTGGCGGCGGCCCGGTGCGCGCACCTCGCCCCGCCGTTGATCAAAGGGAGGGCCTGCATGGAGATTCGCGAGCGGATCAGCAACACGTTTCCCTACGACGACTTTATGGCGCAGGAAGGGTTGCCCATCCACCGCGCGATGGTGGGGGTCGAGGACGTCACGACGCTGCCGCGCGCTCCCTGGGCGCGCACCGGCGGGCTGGCCACCTTCATCGAGCTGACCGGCACCCACCAGTCGCAGCGCGGCATCTACGTCGTGGAGATTCCGGGTGGGCAGGCGCTGGAGCCGGAAAAGCACCTCTACGAAAAGCAGATCTTCGTGCTCAAGGGTCGCGGCGTCACCCAGGTCTGGCAGGGCAACGGCCCGAAGCTCGCTTTCGAGTGGGGCGAGGGCAGCGTCTTCGCCTTCCCGCGCAACACCACCCACCGCATGTTCAACGCGGGCAGCGACCCCGTCATCTTCATGGCGGTGACCACCGCCCCCGAGATCATCAACACGCTCGACGACCTGGACTTCGTGTTCAACAACGACGCCCAGTTCATCGACCTGTATCAGGACGGCGACAAGTACTTCGCCGCCTCCGACACCCGCACGATGGAAGGCTGGTACAAGCAGAACATCTGGCACACGAACTTCATCCCCGACGCCCACGCGGCGGCGCTCGACGCGCTGGAGCAGAAGGTCGTCGGCGGCCTGCTGACCGGCTACCGCATGGGCAAGCGCTTCCCGCACGGCCACATCTCGCAGTGGCCCGCCGGGCGCTACCACAAGGCCCACTACCACGGCCCCGGCGCCATCCTGCTCGGCCTCGACGGCGAGGGCTACGTGTTGGCGTGGGACTCGCGGCTCGGGCCGCGGCCCTACGAGGCGGGGCACGGCGACGAGGTGTACAAGGTCCACTGGGGCCGCAACAGCATCTACAGCCCGCCGGATGCCTACTTCCACCAGCACCTCAACACCGGCCCCGGCTCGGCCAAGCACATCGCCGTCTACGGCGCCCACCACCCGCTCGCCCATCATGCCGACGTGGACGAGGCGAACCAGTCGTGGAAGGGGTTCCTGAGCGTGAAGGAGGGCGGCACGCTCATCGAGCACTGGGACGAGGACCCGCAGATCCGCAAGGACTTCGAGGAGGCGCTGCGCCAGAACGGCGTCGAGTCCAAGATGGACGACAGCCTCTTCCGGCCCCGCGAGGCGCGGGCGGCCGTCTAGCGCGGAGATCAGGGGGTAGGGAATAGGGGATAGGGCGCGGGGTCAGGCGGGTCTTCATCCCCTACCCCCTATCCCCCATCCCCTGCTCCCCGGATCGACCTCCGCCAACGGGGCGGTTGGCCAGTCCAGCAGCGCGGCCACGTCGCGGCGGATGCCGCGTGGCAGCGGCGTCTTCACGGCGATGCGGTTCACCACCCCGCGCACGCAGCGCAGGTGCCGCACGGCGCGCTCGGCCACCTCGCGCTGATACTCGTGCTCGACCTCGCCCTCCAGCGTCACGATGCCGCTGACCACGCGGGCCTGCACGCTCTCGCGCGGCACTTCCGCATCCCAGTCGAGCACGGTGTCCACCGCTCGGCGGATCTCCCCGTCGCTGCGGATCTGGTAGTCCGGGAGGGCAACCTGCAAGCGGTTGAGCACGTCGCGCACGCCGGGCACGCGCCGCGTGGCCGCGTCGGCCGCCGTCGCGCGGGCGCAGCACGTCACCGTGCCGGTCAGGGTCACCACCCCCCGCTCGACTTCCACGCCGATGTGGCGTGGCTCCACGCGCGGGTCGCGCCGCAGCTCTGTCAGCACGTCCTGTTGCAGCTCGTCGTCGCCTCGCATCGGAACGGCCCCTTTCGCTACCCCAGCGCGCCCCCGCCGCCTCGACCGACCTGCTTCCCACCCCATGCTCGCACCCTCGGGTTGCACCCCGGGTGGCGGCGCGTAAATGCTGTGTTACGGGCGGCGTCAGTTGGCGGGGCTGGCTCAAAGTCCGGTCCGCGCTCCGATGGTGCAGCCGTGGCTGGGCCGTGCAGCGAGTCCCGGCCCAGTCTGGCCAACGAGAGCCCGCCGCAGTGTGCCGAGTGCCCCATTGGTTCCTACCGCGCTCGCGGCGACCTTGAATCAGCTCTGGGCCGCGTCGAGGCCGTCTACCTTGAAGTTACCGAGCGCAACCGGCGCGCTAACCTCCAGCCGGCACCATCTCCATAGAATCTTCTTCGGCGTGGCGCCGCCCGTCGCGGTGCCCAGCCGTCCCGCTGGAGGACGAGCCATGGCTATCGAGCACACTGTCGATCCCAACCTGACCATCGGCGAGGTCGTGAAGCGCTACCCAGCCGCACTGGGCGTCTTCAACGCGCGGGGCCTGGACACCTGCTGTGGCGGCGGCCTGCCGGTCGCCGAGGCGGCGCGGCGCCACGGACTCGACCTGGCCGAGCTGCTGGCCGCGCTTGGGCAGGTGGCGGCGGAGAGCGCGCGGTGAGCACTCCCCCGCCGGCCATCGCGCCGGGCATGACGATCCGCGAGGCGCTGGCCCGCTACCCGCAGACGGCGGCGGTGTTCGAGCGCCACGGGCTCGCGGGCTGTGGCGGCGCGGCCGGGCCGCTGGAGCCGATCGATCAGTTCGCGCGGCTGCACCACGTCGACCTGCCGGCGCTGCTCCGTGAGCTGGAGGCCAGCGCGCGCGAGGCGCCCGCCGCGCCCGCGCCGCGCCCGACGGCGCCGCCCACGCCCTGGGAGAGCTACCGGCTGTACCTCCGCACCAGCCTCCTGCTGGCGCTGACGGCCGGCTTTGGGATTGGCCTGCTGGCCGTCCTGGGGCGCGCTGGCGGGCCGGACCTCGGCGCCTACTGGCTACCGCTCATCCAGGCGCACGGCCAGGTGCAGCTCCTGGGCTGGGTGGGGTTATTCGTCGTCGGCGTCGCCTACCACGTCGTGCCGCGCTTCCGCGGCGTCCCGCCGCCCAGCCGGCGCGTGGCAGGGGCGACTTACGCCCTGTGGCTCGGCGCGGTACTCGTGCGGGCCATCGGCCAGCCGCTCGCCGTCGCGCTGCCGCTGCCTGGGGTGTTCACGGTGGCTGCCGCACTGCAGCTCGCGGCGAGCGTCCTATTCGCGGTCACGCTAGCGCGGTGGCTGGCGCCAGGGCGCGGCCGTTGGGAAGGCTATGAGCCCTATCTGGTGGCCGCGGGCGGCTGGCTCGCGCTGGCGAGCGTGCTCCAGATCGTCGTCGCCGTGCGCGCCGACGCGCTGGGCAGGGGACTGGTGGCGAGCCTGTTCGCCGACCCGTACCTCACGGCACTGTTCCACGGCTTCGTGGTGATGGCCGCGCTCGGGGTGACGCGGCGGGCGATCCCGCTGTTCATGGGGCTCCGCCCAGCGCGTGAGCGCCTGGGCATCGCCGCCTGCGCGCTGCTGAACGCGGGCGTGGCGCTGGAGGTCGGTGCCGGCGTCGCGAGCGCGCTCGGCGGGCCCGAGGCGTGGCACGGGGTCACGCTGCTGGGTGCGCTGGCGATCGTCGCGGGCGCGGTGGCGTTCGTCGGCGCGCTCCGCCTCTACGAGCGCGCGGCGATGCCGCCAGGGGCCGGACAGCCGCGCGCCCACGAGCCGTACGTGCGCACGGCGTACGGCTGGCTGCTGTTCTCCCTCGGGCTCGGCGCGGCGCTGGCGCTATGGGAGCTGGCGACGGGCACACCGCCGAGCGCGGGGGCGCAGAACGCCGCGCGCCACGCGCTGGCGCTCGGCTACATCTCGCTGCTGATCTTCGGCGTGGCGAGTCGGGTCGTCCCGGTGTTCGGCGGCGTGGCGCTGTGGGGCCGGCCGCTGCTCGCGCCGCTCTACGTCGCGTTCAACGTGGGCGTAGTGCTGCGCGTCGCGGGCGAGCTGCTGGGCAGCGCCGACGCGCTCGGGCGCGGGCTGGTGGCGGGCAGCGGCGTGCTCGGCTACGTCGGGCTCGTGCTCTTCGCGCTGGTGCTCTGGCGGACGCTCGCCGCGCGCGCGCCGGCCGCGCCCCTCCCGGCCACGTCCCGTGGCGCCACGCCCGCCTCGGCCGTCGGGGTGCCGGTGCGGCTGGTCATGGCGCCGCCTCCGCGGCCCGCGTCGGCGATCACGCCCGACCTGACGGTCGCCGAGGTGCTTGCGCGGTGGCCGGCCACGCTCGACGTGTTACTGGCGCACGGTTTCACGCCGCTCGCCCACCCGCTCCTACGCGCCGCGTTGGCCCCGCGCATTACCGTCGCCCAGGCCGCCGCCTTGAAGGGCCTCGACCCCGTCACCCTCGTCGCCGCGCTGCAAGCCGCCGCGCACTAGCCCAGCGCACGGCCTGCGGCGGGAGGTAAAACCGAGCAATCCCGCGGAATCCTACCTGCCTGGCACACAAGGGGGTATCATAGGGGCGCCACCGGGCGCCGGTAGCCCTGGTGCGCCTCGTCGCGCCATCGGTTACCGTAGCGGTACGGCCGGGCGCTGCGCGCCGCATGGAGCGAACGCCGGCCGCGGGGCCCGGAGGGCGCTCTGCGGCGAGCGTCTGGGCAGAGCGTGCTCCCCGCCGGTCGTTTAGGCCGCCGGCACCAGCGGACGCCCGGGAGCGTCGGGCAGGCGGTGACCGGTGGGTCGGGGAAGGCAGGTCGGCGGACGCGGGTCGTGAGGCGTACACACCTCGCGCTCGAGCAGTGTCAGCGAGACGGTAAGCGTCGCGAGGGCATTGTCCAGGCGTCGCTGTAGTAGGCGGCGATGCATGCAGTCCGCTCCCACTCATCTCGGTCCCGGCGTCTGGGTGCAAGAGCCGTGCCCGTTGGCCGCCCGCTGGCCACGGACGCGTCAGGCTCCCGGCCGAGTCCTGGCGGGCTCGAGGCAGACCTCTGGAGGCAAGACGACAACCAATGCATTCGCGCGTGCAGCTCGTTCTCGTAGTGCTGTTATTCGCTCTGGGTCTGGCGCTCCCCCCGCGCGTCCTCCACGCGGCCGAGGCCAGCGCCGCGCCGCTCGGGCAGGCGACGTCTTCGCGTCCCCCGCCCACGGCCACGCCGCCTGGCTCGGGCGCCGCGCTCCCGCCCCCGTTCGCCACGCCGGCTAGCGCGACGCCGACGCGCGGCGCGATCCCCTCACCAACGACGGCGCCGACCGCTCCGCCCGTCACGCCAACCGCCGTCCCCGTCGCGACCAGCACGCCCGCGGCCGACCCGACCGCCGTGAGCCCCCACGGCAATGGCCAATGGGTAACGAATGCGGCGCCGTTGGAGCTGTGGTCGAGCCCGGACGCCGATGCTGTCAGCCTCGGCAGCGCGCACGCGGGCAGCTATTTCGAACTGACGGGCGCCGGCACCGACCAGCGCCTGTTCGTGTACAGTCCGCAAATCGTCGAGTACGCCTGGGTAGATGCGACGGCAGTCGCCCCGTCGGCACCGCCGTCCAGCGGCACCCGCGCCAGCCCTGAGCGGATCGCCACTGTGAACCTGCCGGGGCGGTCGTTGGCGTACACCGTGCGCTCCGAGCCGCGCGTCGCGCCGGAGACCCGCGTGCGCGATCTGCCGCACAACACGCCGGTCTTCGTCTACGACGCGGTACGGGGCGCGGATGGCGAGGTGTGGTACCGGATCGGCGACGGTGAGTACGTCCACTCCGACGGCATCCGGTTGCCGAAGGGCCCGCCGCTGATGTATTCGGGTCGCTGGATCGACGTCGACCTGCAGGAGCCGACGCTGATCACCGCCTACGAGGACGACCGCATCGTGTACACGGCGCTCGCCCTGCACGGCACGATCGCCGACTCCACGCCCGCTGGTGTGTACCGCATTCAGCGGCGCGTCGAGAACGAGACGATGAGCAGCGAGACGCTCGGCATCCCCCGCGACGCGCCGGGCGGCTACTACGTCGAGAACGTGTTGTACACGCAGTATTTCACCAACGACGGCGCGGCGATCCACTACAACTACTGGTCGAATCACTTCGGGTACGCCGGTACGCACGGCTGCCTGGGCGTGAACTACGACGACGCGCTGTGGTTCTGGAACTGGGCCAGCCTCGGCACGACCGTCAACATCCACTGAGCAGGGCGGACAGGGTGGTATTGAGGATGTGGCGCAGCCAGACCCGCAAGACAACTGGCGGCCGGTTTCCTCGGCCCGGGCGGGGTGGCGCGGCGGGCGCGGCGCGGCTATACTGGCGCTGATCTTGTCGAGCACACCGACGGGAGGGGCAGATGCCGCACTTCGTCCGCATCTTCGCTATCAGCACGATCGGCCTGGCCGCCCTCACGGCCGCCGTGCCCGCGCAGCTGGCCCGGCCGCAGGCCGCCGTCGCCGCGCCCGTGGCCCAGGATGCCGCCCACGGTCAGGCGCTGTACGAGCAGTACGGCTGCTACGAGTGCCACGGCTACGAGGGCCAGGGCGCGTCCTCGACGGGGCCCCGCATCGCCCCGAACCCGATCGCCTTCAACCGCTTCGAGCAGCAGGTGTACGAGCCGCGCGACCTCATGCCGCGCTACCCGCGCGAGTACGTCAGTGAGCAGGACCTCGCCGACATCTACGCCTACCTGCAGTCGATCCCGGCGCCGCCCGACCCGGCGCAGATCCCTCTGTTGAATCAGTAAGGCGGGCTCCCTCGACTCCGCGCGCGGGCAGAACGCTAGCAGCCTTCCGGGGAGCGCGGGCGGCTCGCCCACCCCGGCGCGCTCGGCGGCAACCACCGGGCGGGCTGGCAGCCCGCGCTGCCCGGCGGCCGGCCGCAAGCTAAGCAGGCAGCCCCGCCTACGCTGGACCTCCGGCCGCCGCCGTGAACGGCGGGCCTAAGCCGAACTCCTGGCCCGCCGTTCACGGCGGCGAGGTCGAGGGCAACCGAGACCGTCTGCTTAGCGCGAAGGCCCCCTCCCCGGCGTGGGGAGGGGCATTTCGGCTGCTCGCTGCCGTGCGGGCTAGCGGGGCTGGCTCACCACGTCGAGCAGCGCCGGGTAGCCGCCCTTTACGATCTCGACCGCGCGCCGGACCGCCGGGCCGAGGGCCGACGGGTCGGTGATCGGCCCCTCGGCCCAGACGCCGAGCGCCTGCGCGAGCTTCGCGAAGTCGATGTCAGGATCCTCGATGGCGGTGCCGATCTTTGCCTGGTCGGGGCGGCGGTCGTGCAGGCCGGCCATCTTCTGCAGGTGCATCATCTCCTGATGGTAGGCGCGGTTGTTGTGCATGATGATGAGGATGGGGATGCGGTGGTGCGCGGCCGTCCAGAGGGCGCCGGGGCCGTACATCGCGTCGCCGTCGGGCTGGTGGCTGATCGAGAGCAGGCCCTTGTTCTTGTTCGCCAGGGCCGCACCGATCGAGGCCGGCAGGTTGTAGCCGACGCCGTAGCCGCCGGGGCCGCCCAGGGTCTGATAATACTCCGTGATCTTCCACAGGCGGGGCGCCCAGCCGCCGAACGAGCCCGCCACCAGCGCCCAGTCGTCGTTCTTGATAACCGACCAGACCTCGGCCGCGGCCCGCGCCGTGCTGATCGGGCTCGCGTCCCAGGCATAGGCCGCGTCGCGGAGCGCCCGCGCCTTCATGTCCTGGTACATCGAGCGCAGCTTGTCGGACCGCTGGCTGAGCAGCGACAGGCGGCCGCTGGCGGCGCGCCGCACTTCATCGATCAGCAGCGGCAGGGTCGCCTCGGCGTCCGCGGCGATGGACAGGTCGGGCGAGATGAAGCGCTGGAAGTCCTGGTAGTTGGACTTACCGTAGAGATCGGCCACCGACACGCTGATGACCTTCGCGTCGGGCTTCGCGAGCCGCCGGTACTCGTGGGTGGGGTCGGTGACCGTGTTGAGCTGGCCCCACAGGTCGCTGACCTCGAGCGCCAGGATCACGTCGGCCTCGCGGACCAGCGGGCCCTTCATGCCCGACAGGTTCGCGTAGTGCTCGGTCGACAGGTTCATGCGACCGCCGAGATCGACGACCGGCGCGTGCAGCGCCTCGGCGAGCTGCGCCAGCAGCTTGGCGCCCTCGGCCGTGCGCGCGGCGCGGTCCGCCAGGATGACCGGGTTCTCGGCCTCGGCCAACCAGCGCGCGGCCTCGCGGACGGCGTTCGCGTCGCCCATCGGCGGGATCGCCCCATTCAGCCGCGGGATGCTCAGCTCGCTCTCGTCGTCGATCGGCGATTCCTGGAGGTCGGCGTCGGCGATGATGAGGACCGGCTCCATCGGCGGGGTCGTCGCGATCTTGTAGGCGCGGACCATCGACTCCGCGAAGTGCTGGAGGGACACCGGCTGGTCGTCCCACTTCAAGAAGTCGCGCAGCAGCGCCGCCGGGTCCTGGGCGCAGTGGTACCACTCGACGCCGGGCCGCCGCTTGGTCGCGTCGAGGATGTTGCCGGCCATCAGCAGGATCGGCACGCGGTCCGACCAGGCGTTGTAGACGCCCATCGCGGCGTGCTGGAGGCCCACGGTGCTGTGGGCGAGGATGGAGATCGGCTTGCCGGCGGCCTTGGCGTAGCCGTGGGCGATGGCGACCGACGACTCCTCGTGCGTGCAGGTGATGAACTCCGGCATCGCGTTGCCGCCGTAGTTGACGATCGACTCCTGCAAGCTGCGGAAGCTGGAGCCGGGGTTGGACGCGACGTACTCGATGCCCAGCGACCGCATCACGTCGACCATGAAGTCGGAGCCCGGCCGCGGGGTGATGTCGATCTTCGCGGTCGGGGAGGTGGTGATGCGCGCCGGCTCGGCAGCCGGCCCCCTGGCCGCGCCCGCGGTGCCCTGCGCCAGGAGCGAGCCGCCCACCGCAGCCGCGCCCGCCGCCGCCGCTCCCTTCAAGAACGATCGCCGCTGCACGCCGTTCTTCGACGTCCCTGAAGCCATGATCCCCTCCTCCTCCGCTGCGCGCCGGGGCCGGCTCCCGAGCCGGATACTCTGGCGGTGATGTTAATGCTGCCCGCACGCTCAGTCAAGGTTGCTGGCGCGGCCGGGTGCGCCCCCCGATGTTGCGGCGGAGTTTATCCGAGGAACGGTCAAACGATGCTCCTTTACCGGGTGGTTAACTGCTAGGCCGGGCGCGGGTTTGCGCGCGCTGGTCGGGCGCGGAAGGTCGCATCGTTTACCCCGTACGATACTCCCCCGCGGTCCCGCCGCGGGCCGGGCCGGCGGGGCGGGGTGCCCCGGGCCGGGCGCGGGCG
>JAJPHF010000148.1 GCA_021325365.1 Pseudomonadota bacterium | reverse complement strand
TCGAAGCCGTCCATCTCCACCAGGATCTGGTTCAGCGTCTGCTCGCGCTCGTCGTGGCTGCCGCCCAGGCCGGCGCCGCGCTGGCGGCCGACCGCGTCGATCTCGTCCACGAACACGATGCACGGCGCGTTGCGCTTCGCCTGGTCGAACAAGTCGCGCACCCGCGACGCGCCCACGCCGACGAACATCTCGACGAACTCGGAGCCGCTAATGCTGAAGAACGGCACCCCGGCCTCACCCGCCACCGCCCGCGAGAGGAGCGTCTTGCCCGTCCCCGGCGGACCCACCAGCAGCACGCCCTTCGGGATCCGCGCGCCGAGCGCAGCGAACTTCTCGGGGTACTTCAGGAACTCGACGACTTCCTGTAGCTCTTGCTTGGACTCGTCCACGCCCGCCACGTCCGCGAACGTGACGGTGGGTTTGTTCCCCATGAACATCCGCGCGCGGCTCTTGCCAAACGAGAGTGCCTGGTTGTTTGAGCCTTGCGCCTGCCGCATCATGAATAACAGCACGGCGCCGAAGAACACGAGCGGCAGCAGGTTCACCAGCAAGCCCAGCCAGTTGGTGAACTGCGGCGGGTCGTTGAAGACGATGTTGACGCGGTCAAGCTGGTCCGGCGTGACGCCATAATCCTTGAGCACCTGCGTGACGGTCGCGTTGTGCTCCTTGCGCGCCGTGTACCGCTTGCCGTCCGTCTTCTCGATCGTCAGCTTGTCCTCGGTCGCCTGGATCTTGCGGATGCTGCCGTCCTTAACCCCAGCCGCCACCTCGTTCATGGGGATCGCCGTGCCTTCCTTATCGGTGGCGCCCGACGAGACCGTGATGAAGAGGGCGATAACCGCGACCAGGATAATCAGGTAGACTAGGCTGTTCCGCAACCACTTTGTGTCCATGCACTGTCCTCCAACGTGCCGGCGGCGCCGCCGGCCGTGGCCGAGAGGTCGCCAGTGAGAGCCATCGGGTCAGGAGCGCGAGCCCGACGCGGCGTGCGCCAGCCCGCGCCCGGTGCGGCCATACGCCCGTCTCGCGGGAATTATATCAGACGCCCTAATACCCCCCAACCAATCGCGTACTTCCTTAGCTAGTACCTTCGTATACCGGGCGGCGCAGCACGCCCACGTAGGGCAGGTTACGAAATCGCTGTGCGTAATCCAGCCCGTAGCCCACGACGAAGCGGTCGGGAATGGTAAACCCCACGTAGTCCGCCCGAAATGGCGGCGGCCCGCCGCGGTCCTTCTGCAACAGCACGCAGTACCGCACGCTCGCCGGCCCGCGCGCCCGCAGCGCCGCGTCCAGGGCCCGCAGCGTCAGCCCCGTGTCCAGCACCGTGTCCACCACCAGCACGTGCCGGCCCGCCAGCGACTCGTCCAAGTCGCGGGTGATGCGCACCGCGCCGCTGCTGCTCGTGCCGGCCCCGTAGCTCGCCGCCGCCAGACAGTCGACGCGCACCGGCACCGAGATCGCCCGCGCCAGGTCCGCCAGGAACACCAGCCCGGCCCGCAGCACGCCAACCAGCAGGATCTCCCGGCCCGCGTAATCGCGGCTGATCTCCGCCCCTAGCTCTCGCACACGACGTGCCAGTGCCCGTTCCGAGACCAGCACCCCCGCGACGTCCGGGTGGCACGTCGCCGGGTGCGACAGCCGCGTCCTTAACTGCACTTGCTATCCCTAGTACCCTTCGCCGCGCTCTGTCACCCTATCCGGCCGCACTGGCTCGAACGTCAGGTGCAGCACCGCTCCCGTCTCGGGGCGCACGCGCGCCCACTCCGCGATGCGCTGCCCGACCACCCAGGCGATGCGGCCGCCCGCTACGACGAGCGGCAGCCGGGCGCGCGTCGCCCGCGGCACCCGCGCGTCCACCAGGAAGTCCTGCAAGCGCTTCTCGCTTGCCATCCCCAGCGGCTGGAAGCGGTCGCCCGGCTGCCGCCAGCGCACGGTCAGCGGCTCGGCCACCGCCGCCGCGTCCAGCCAACATTCCGTGGGCGGCGTGTCAGCGAGCGCCCGCGGCGGCGCCGGGCAGCGCTCCGCGCGCAGCGTCCCCACGCCCGGGATCGCCACCGCGCCTGGCACGGGCAAGTGCCAGGGCCCCGCTGGCGCAGAAGACGGCGCCCCGCGCCGGCGCAGGCGCAGCGCCGCCGGCTCCCGCTCCAGCCGCAAGCCGCTGGGCAGGTCGATCCCCCGCCCCGCTTGCCCGCCGGCCAGCCGCAGTGCGCTGGCGAGCTGCCGCCGGCCGAGCCGCGTGCGCGGGCCGCCGAGCGCCGCCGCCGCCGCGCCGAGCAGCCGCTTCTGCATCGCCGTCGGCAGCGCGCGCCACTCGCCGAGCGGGATTACCACCTGCTCGCTGTCGCGCGGCAGCTGTTCCAACAGCCGCGCCGCCCAGGTGTCGAGCGCCGCGCGCTCCTCGGCCAGCGCGGCCGCCGCCCCGGCCAGCGCGCGGCGCACCGCCGGGTTATACCCTTGCAGTGCCGGCAGCAAGTCGTGGCGCAGGCGGTCGCGCCGGTAGTGGACTGGCTCGGCCGGCACGGGGCGCAACCTCTGCTCCGCGCAGTACGCGGCCGTATCCGCCCGTGCGACCGTCAGCAGCGGCCGCAGCACGCGCAGCGCCGAGGGCAGCGGCCCGCCATCGTCCGCTGGCCCCAGCGCGGCCGCCGGCAGCGCCCGCGCGAGCGGCATCGCGGCCAGCCCGTCCAGCCCCGCGCCGCGCAGCAGGTGCAGCAGCAGCGTCTCCGCCACGTCGTCGGCCGTGTGCGCTACCGCCACGCCCGCCGCCCCTCGGGCCTCAGCCTCCCGCGCGAACGCCTGGTAGCGCGCGTAGCGCGCCGCCTCCTGCACGTTCAGCCGCTCGCGCCGCTGGTAGCCTCGCACGTCCACCCGCATGACGCGCACCGGCAGCCCCCACGCGCCGCACACCGCGGCGACGTAGGCCCCCTCCGCTGCCCCCTCGGCGCGAATCCCGTGATCCACGTGGACGACGTGCAGCGCCCAGCCGTGCTCGGCGCGCAGGCGCCACAGCGCGTGCGCCAGACAGAGCGAGTCCTGCCCGCCCGACACCCCCACGAGCACGACGGCCCCGGCCGGCACGCCGTCCACGTGCAGCGCGCGGATTGCCTCTCGGAGCGCGGCGTCGATCCGCGCGGTTGCGGTATGGCGCGACGCCTGGCGGGCTGTCTGAGCGGTGCCGGCAGACTCAGCACTCAGCACTCAGCACTCAGCACTTTCGTCACGGCTCGTCGACGAACTGCCGCAGCCACTGCTGCGGTGGCGAGCCGACCGGCGTGGCCGTGGGGCGCGGCGTGCTGACCGGCGTCGCCTCCGGCGTCGGCGCCAGCACGATAACCGGCACGTCGCCCGGTCGCACCATGTTCAGCTCCTCGCGCGCCACCTTCTCGACGTACGCGTCGCTTCGGTACTTGGTGATCTGCGCCTGCAGGTCGACGTTGCGCTGCTTCATCTCCTCCAGCTCTTTGCGCGCAACCTCGACGTCGCGGGCCATCTGGTAGCTGGCCACGGCGCGCTGCGCGGTCTGGATCAGCAGCAGCACGCAGGCGAGCGCCAGGATCCCCAACCACAGCCCCGGCGGCACTCCTCGCCGGCCGACGTGTAGCTCACGCATGCCCGTGGGCCTCCTCCGCGGCGCGCACCCGCTGGGCCACCGGCGGGTGCGTGTACAGCAGCAACTCGGCCCAGCGCGGCGGCTCGGGCTCGATCAGGTTTTGGCTCGCCAGCTTGCGCATCGCCGCGACGAACGCCGCCGGCGCCTGCGTCAGGTCCAGCGCGTAGCGGTCCGCGGCGCGCTCCACGTGCCGCGAGAAGCCGTTCATCAGCGGCAGCATGACCAGCCCAGCCACCTCCAGCAGCAGCCCGAGCACCACGAAGTTCGCCGGCGCCTGCCAGTCGCCCCAGCCGAGCAGCCGGAACAGCGGGGCGAGCGGCAGCGCCGCCAGCCCCAGCCCGACCCAGATCGTCCCCACCTCCAGGCCCAGCCCGCGCCAGATGTCGCCGCGCACGTGGTGCCCCAGCTCGTGCGCCACCACCGTCTCGATCTCGTCCAGGGTGAAGCTCTCCAGCAGCGTGTCGCCCAGCACCACCCGCCGCGACGTGCCGAAGCCGATCACCGCGGCATTCGCCGCCGTCGAGCGGGCGCTGAGATCGATCGCGGCGATCCGCGGCTGCCGTACTCCCGCCCGCGCGAACAGCGCGTCGATCCGCTCCACCAGCGGTCCCTGCTCCAGCGGCCGCAGTCGGTAGAACAGCGGCAGCAGCACGTACGGCGCGACGTAGGTGAACACTACCACCGCGCCCGTAAGCAGCAGCGCGTACGCCCACCACCAGCTTGCGCCGAGCAGCCCCACGCAGGCGTAGAACGCCACGGCCAGCAGCGTCCCAATCGTAACACCAATCGCCGTCACCTTCAGCCAATCCACCAGCCACGCGCCCAGCGACTGCGTCGTCAGCCCATACCGTCGCGACAGTCGATACCCCGCGAAGTAATTGAGGGGCAGCAAGACCACCCGATAGAGCAGCAACAGCGTGGCGGCGAACACCCCGACTTCAATCCAGCCCGCCGGGGAGTTCATGACCGACGCCGCCGAAAACACGACCTCGCCGGACTCGTTCAGCGCCGGGCCGCGCAAGGCGCACCAGCCCGCGATAGCCCATGCCAGCCCGCTCTTCCACGCGACGAGCGGCAGCGCCAAACTCAGCGCCGTTTCGGCCAGAAAGCGCCGCCGCCGCGCCCGCGCCAGCGCCTCGGCATCCCGCCGGCGCTGCTCCGCGTCCCCGGCGCCGGTCGCCGTAGGGGCGCTGCTTGCTGCGCCCTGCCCTCCTGCTGCGCCCTCGCCGCTTGCTGCGCCCTGCCCGCTTGCCGCGCCGTGCAGGTCACCCCCTAGTCCCGGTTCAGGGCCGCCGGACGCGGCGCCCTCTCCACGGTCACGGGGCCGGGAGATGCCGGCCCTCTCCCCCTTCCCCTCCGCGGGGGGAAGGGGGCTGGGGGGATAGGAGTCTCCCCGTCTCTCCCCCCCCTCTCCTCGCGGGAGAGGGGGGCCGGGGGGGTGGGGTCCGTCCACGCCGCTTACCGCGCCGCGCCGAGCACCGCCTGCTCGGCCTTGGGCCCGCGCAGGTACTCGTGCAGCGGCCGCACGTTGAACCCGCCGGCCGCCGCCAGCGCCTCCGCCGCCACGCGCGCCGTGTCCAGCGAGGTGAAGCAGGGGATCCGCCGCTCGACGGCCGAGCGGCGCAGCTCCAGGCCGTCGTGCAGCGGCGTGCGGTCGGGTGACAGCGTGTTCAGCACCGCCTGCACGCGCCCCTCCCGGATCACGTCCGAGCAGGTGGGGTAGTCGCCCCGCACCTTGTTCACGACGTGCGCCACCGGCAGCCCAAACGCCTTCATGGCCGCCGCCGTCCCCTCCGTCGCGTAGATCTGGTAGCCCTGATCGACCAGCCGCTGCAGCAGGGAGCCGGCGTCGGCCTTGTCGCGATCGGCCACGGTCGCCAGCACGGCGCCCGACCGCGGCAGCATCAGCCCCGCCGCGATGAGCGCCTTCGCCATCGCGCCGGCATACGTCCAGTCAACGCCCATTACCTCGCCGGTGCTCTTCATCTCCGGACCGAGATAGGTCTCTACGTTCGTCAGCTTCGCCATCGAGAACACCGGCGCCTTGATCGCCACCAGCGGCTGCTCGGGCCACAGCCCGCCCGCGTAGCCCTGCGCCGCCAGGCTCTGGCCCAGCATGATCCGCGTCGCCACCCGCACCATCGGCACGCCCGTCACCTTGCTCAGGAACGGCACCGTGCGGCTAGCCCGCGGGTTGACCTCCAGCACGTAGATCTTGCCCGTGGTGTTCTCGCGCACGTACTGCACGTTGAACAGCCCCCGCACCCCGAGCCCTACGCCCAGCCGCGTCGTGTAGTCCACGATCGTCTCGCGCTGGGCGTAGGTCAGCCCCTGCGCCGGATACACGGCCATGCTGTCGCCCGAGTGGACGCCCGCGCGCTCGACGTGCTCCATGATGCCGGGGATCAGCACCTGCTCCCCGTCGCACAGCCCGTCGACCTCGATCTCCATCCCCTCCACGTACTTGTCGATCAGGAACGGGTGCCGCGTGGATAGCTCGGCCGCCGCCTCGACGTACCGCAGCAGCGTGCTGGCGTTGTCCACGATCTCCATGCCCCGCCCGCCCAGCACGTACGACGGCCGGATGAGCACCGGGTAGCCGATCGCCTGCGCCGTCTCCAGCGCCTCGCGGGCGTTCGTCACCGCCGCCCCCGGCGGCTGCGGCACGCCCAGCCGGTTCACCAGGTCCTCGAAACGGTGGCGGTCCTCGGCCAGGTCGATGGCCTCCACGCCGCTGCCCAGGATCGGCGCGCCCGCACGCGCCAGCGGCTCGGCCAGGTTGATCGCCGTCTGCCCGCCGAACTGCGTGACGATGCCCGGCGGCGCGCCCGTCCCCGTCTCGTTCTCGATCACCTCGCGCACGCACTCCGTGTCCAGCGGCTCGAAGTACAACCGCGTCGAGGCGTCGAAGTCCGTGCTCACCGTCTCGGGGTTGCTGTTGATCATGATGCTGGCGACATCGCTCTCGCGCAGCGCCTCCGCGGCGTGCACGCTGCAATAGTCGAACTCGATCCCCTGCCCGATGCGGATCGGCCCCGAGCCGAGCACCACGGCCTTCTCGCCGGGCGTCGGCGGCGCCTCGTTCTCCGTCTCGTAGGTCGAGTAGAAGTACGGCGTCGCCGCCTCGAACTCGGCGGCGCAGGTGTCTACCATCTTGTAGACGGGCCGGATGCCCCACTCCTCGCGCAGCGCCTTCACCTGGTCCGGCAGCAGGTCCGCGAGCGTGCCGATCTGCGCGTCGGAGAAGCCCTGCCGCTTCGCGCGTCGCATCAGGGCGGGCGTCAGCTTGCTGTTCAGCAGCTCCCGCTCCGTCGCCACGATGCTCGCCAGCTTCGCCAGGAAGAACGTGTCGATGCCCGACCGCACGCTGATCTCGTCGATCGTCACGTCGCGCCGCAGCGCCGCCATCAGCGCCCACAGCCGCAGGTCGTTCGGCCGCTCGATGAGGTCCCACAGCTCCGGCGACGCGCCGTCCTTCGCCCAGCCGCGGTCCTCCCACAGTAGCGTGCGGCCGCCAAACTCCAGCGAGCGCACGGCCTTCTGCAGCGAGGCCTCGAACGAGCGGTCGATCGCCATCACCTCGCCCGTCGCCTTCATCTGCGTGCCGAGCGTGCGGTCGCCGCTCGCGAACTTGTCGAACGGCCAGCGCGGGATCTTCACTACCAGGTAGTCCAGCGCCGGCTCGAAAGCGGCCGTCGTCTGCCGCGTCACGGCGTTCGGGATCTCGTCCAGCCGCTTGCCCACGGCGATCTTCGCCGCCACCCGCGCGATCGGGTAGCCGGTCGCCTTCGACGCCAGGGCCGACGAGCGGCTCACCCGCGGGTTCACCTCGATGACGTGGTACTGGTCGCTCTGCGGGTCCAGCGCGAACTGGATGTTGCACCCGCCCTGGATGCCCAGCGCACGGATGATCTTCAGCGCCGCCGAGCGCAGCATCTGGTACTCGCGATCGGTCAGCGTCTGGCTGGGCGCGACCACGATGGAGTCGCCCGTGTGGACGCCCATCGGGTCGATGTTCTCCATGTTGCAGATGGTGATGCAGTTGTCGGCGGCGTCCCGCATCACCTCGTATTCCAGCTCTTTCCAGCCGATCAGCGAGCGCTCGACCAGCACCTGGTGGATGGGGCTAGCGGCCAGCCCCGAGGTCAGCACCGCCTCCAGCTCGACCGCATCGCGCGCGATGCCGCCGCCCGTTCCCCCGAGCGTATAGGCAGGCCGGATGATGAGCGGGAACCCCATCGTGTCGCCCAGCGCCAGGCCGTCCTGCAAGGACTCGACGATCTCGCTCTCCGGCACCGGCTCGCCCAGCTCCTCGAGCAGCCGCTTGAACAGCTGGCGGTCCTCGGCCTTCTTGATTGTCTCCAGCGGCGTGCCGAGCAGTTGCACGCCGTACCGCTCCAGCACGCCCGCGTCGGCCAGCTCCACCGCCAGATTGAGCCCCGTCTGCCCGCCCAGCGTCGGCAGCAGCCCGTCCGGCCGCTCGCGCGCGATGATCCGCTCGACCACCTCGACGGTCAGCGGCTCGACGTACACGATGTCGGCCACGTTCTCGTCGGTCATGATCGTGGCCGGGTTGGAGTTGACGAGCACCGTCTCGACGCCCTCCTCGCGTAGCGAGCGGCACGCCTGGGTGCCCGCGTAGTCGAACTCGGCCGCCTGTCCGATCACGATCGGCCCCGACCCGATCACCAGCACCTTGTTTAGAGCCATCAGCTTTCAGCCATCAGCTTTCAACACCCCCCGCCCGTAGCGCGCCGCCATCCGCCAACCGCCCGTTCGCCGTGCCCCGTCCGCTGACGGCCGACGGCTGACCGCTGACCGCTGCCAGGAAGTAGTCGAACAGGTACTGGTTGTCCTGCGGCCCCGGACACCCCTCCGGGTGGAACTGCACCGAGAAGATCGGCCGCTCGCGGTGCGCGATCCCCTCCACCGAGTGGTCGTTCAGGTTGACGTGGCTCACTGTGAAGCCCGAGGCCGCCGGCAGCGACGCCGCGTCCACCTGGAACTCGTGGTTCTGCGTCGTGATGTACACCCGTCCCGTCCGTAGGTCCTTCACCGGGTGGTTGCCGCCGTGGTGGCCGTAGCGCAGGCGGCTCGTCGTGGCCCCCGCCGCCTGCGCCAGCAGTTGATGCCCCAGGCAGATCCCCATGACCGGCACGTCGAGCCCCAGCAGCCCGCGCACCAGCTCCACGACCTCCGGCAACGCCGCCGGGTCCCCCGGCCCATTCGCCAGCACCACCCCCGCCGGCCGCAGCGCCTTCACGTCGTCAACGCTCGCCGTCGGCTCCACCACGGCCACCGCGACGCCCCGCCGCTCCAGCGACCGTACGATGTTGTGCTTCGCGCCACAATCGAGCACCACAACCGGCCGCGCCCTCACCCCAACCCGCTCCCAGGGGGAGAGGGAGCGGGTTGTCCCTGTCCCCGTCTGGGAGAGAGAGCGATCGACTCCCCTCTCCCCCTGGGAGCGGGTGTCATCGGCTCCCCTCTCCCCCTGGGAGAGGGGCTGCGGGTGAGGGCTAAGCGCCGCCCTCGCGGCCCCCGCCACCTCCTGCACGACCGGCTGCTCGCCCAGCGCCGGCAGGGAGCGCGCCCGCGCCGCCAGCTCCTCCACGAACGCCGCGCTCAGGCCGCCCGGCGGCGCGGGGGCCAGCACCCCCCGCATCGTCCCGTGCGTGCGCAGGCGCCGCGTCAGCGCTCGCGTGTCCACGTCCTCCAGGCCCGGCACGCCGTGCCGCGCCAGGTACGCTTCCAGCGACTCGACCGAGCGCCAGTGGTGCGGGAAGCGCGCCAGCTCGCGCACGATCAGCGCCGCCACCCACGGCCGCGTCGACTCGGCCACCGCCGCGTCCACGCCGTAGTTGCCGATCTGCGGATGCGTCAGCACCACCATCTGCCCGCGGTACGACGGGTCGGTGGCGATCTCCTGGTAGCCGGTGATACCCGTGTTGAACACCACTTCAGCCGCTGCCTCGACGGGAGCGCCGAAGGTGGTGCCGGGGTAGACGGTGCCGTCCTCCAGGACCAGCACGCCGGGGACGCGCGGCGGGCTCTGCATGTTGCCTAAATCCCTTCGCGGTGCACGATTGCGCCGCCGACCAGGGTGGCCAACACGCGCCCGCGGAGGGAACGCCCCGCAAGGGGGGTGCTCTTGCCACGGGAGTGGAAGCGCGATGGTTCGACGGTCCAGGTGGCCTCGGGGTCCGCGATGACCAGATCGGCCGGCCCGCCCACCGTCAGCCGCCCCGCCTCGAGGCCAAACACCGCGGCGGGCCCGCTGGTGAGCGCGCGGATCACCGTCAATAAGGATAGCCTGTCGGCCGCCACCAGTTCCATGACGGCCCCGAAGGCTGTCTCCAGCCCCGCGGCGCCCGGCGCCGCGTAGGCATACTCGCAGTCCTTGTCCACCGCCCGCTGCGGCCGGTGGTCGCTGGCGATCGCCGCGATCGCGCCATCGGCCAGCCCCTCGCGCAGCGCGGCGGCGTCGGCCGCGCGCCGCAGCGGCGGCTCCAGCCGCGTGCTCGTATCGTACGGCCGGCCGTGCGGCGCCGTCCCGACCGCTTCCTCGTCCAGCAGCAGGTGCAGCGGCGACACCTCCGCCGTCACCGCCAGCCCCTCGGCCTGCGCGGCGCGCACCTGGGCCACCGCGCCCGCCGTGCTCAGGTGCGCCAGGTGCAGCCGCCCGCCCGTCAGCCGGGCCAGCGCGATCGCCCGCGCCACGGCAATCTCCTCGGCCGCCGCCGGCACGCCCGGCAGCCCCAGCCACGTCGCCACCCGCCCCTCGTGCGCCAGCCCCCCCTCAGCCAGCTCCGAGTCCACCGCGTGCTCCACCACCGGCCGGCTCAGCATCGCGCTGTACGCCAGCGCGTGCCGCAGCAGCCGGCTGCTCCGCACCGGCCGCGGGTCGTCCGAGAACGCCACCGCGCCCGCCCGCGCCAGCTCCGCCAGCTCCGCCAGCTCGCTCCCGTCGCGCCCGCGGGTCACGCACCCGATCGGCAGCACCCGCACCGCCGCCGTCTCGGCCGCGCGCGCCCGCAGCGCCGCCAGCTCCACGCCCGTGTCCAGCCGCGGCGTCGTGTCGCCCATGCAGCAGACCGTCGTGAAGCCGCCCGCCGCCGCCGCCCGCGTCCCCGTCGCCAGCGTCTCGCGGTCCTCGTGCCCCGGCTCGCCCAGGTGGCAGTGCAGGTCCACGAAGCCCGGCAGCACCAGCCGCCCGCCCGCGTCGAGCGTCGTCTCCCCGTCCTCCGGCGCCAGCCCCGCCGCGATCGCCGCGATCCGGCCATCGCGCAGCCGCACGTCCGCCACGCCGTCCAGCCCGCTCGCCGGGTCGATCACCCGCCCGCCGACGATCAGCAGCGGCGCGGCCGGCGTGGCCCCCGGCGGCCCGAGCGGCGCCCGCCCGTCCAGCAGCGTCGCGCTCACGCGGCACCTCCGCCCAGCAGGTACAGCAGTGCCATGCGAATCGCCACCCCGTTGGTTACCTGCTCGGCGATCGCCGACCGCGCCCCGTACGCGACCTCCGGCATGATCTCCACCCCCTCGTTCATCGGCCCGGGGTGCATCACCACCGCGCCGGGACACGCCCGCTCCAGCCGCTCGGCTGTCAGCCCGTAGAGCTGCACGTACTCCCGCAGGCTCGGCAGCAGCCCCGCGCTCTGCCGCTCACGCTGCAGCCGCAGCGCCATCACCACGTCGGCGCCTCTGAGCGCGCGGTCCAGGTCGTACTCCACCTCGACCGGCCACGGCAGCTCGCCCGTCGGCAGCAGCGTCGGCGGCCCGCACAGCACCACGCTCGCGCCCAGCCGCGTGAACCCCCACACGTCCGACCGCGCCACCCGGCTGTGCAGCACGTCGCCCACGATCGCGATCCGCCGCCCCGCCACCCCGCCCAGCCGCTCGCGCAGCGTGTACAAGTCCAGCAGCGCCTGTGTCGGGTGCGCGTGCCAGCCGTCGCCCGCGTTGATCACCTGACAGCTCGCCCGCTCGGCCACCAGGTACGGCGCCCCTGCCTCGCCGTGCCGCATCACCAGGATGTCCGCGCCCAACGCCCGCAGCGTGTGCGCCGTGTCGAGCAGCGACTCCCCTTTCGTCACGCTGCTCGACGCCGCCGCCACGTTCACCACGTCCGCCGCCAGGTGCTTCGCCGCCAGCTCGAACGAAACGCGCGTGCGCGTGCTCGCCTCGTAGAACAGCGTCACCACCGTCACGCCCCGCAGCGCCGGCACCTGCTTGATCTTCCGCCCCAGCACCTCTTTCATCGCGTCGGCCGTCGCCAGCACGTGCTCGATCTCGTCCGCCGCGAAGTCGTCCAGGTCCAGCACGTGCCGCCGCGCGAAGTGCAGAGTGCTGAGCGCTGAGTGTCGAGTGCTGTTCACCGGCGCGTCGCTCGTAACCGCTGCGCCCGCCATGGACAGGTTGCCTGGTCCCACCCCCTGTAGGGGCGCTGCTTGCTGCGCCCTGACCGGCGCTTGAGCACCGGTATCCTGGGGTACTCGCGCCACACCCGCCATCAACACCCTATCCTCGATCCGTCGCGCCACTAACCCCTCCGCTCAACGCGCAGCAATCCCGCTCGCCCGCTTAGAACGCTTTCAGAACGTGCAAGCGGCCAGGAGGACGTAGGGGCGGGTTTCACGCCCGCCCGCGGCCTGTGGCGCGGAATACTGCGAGCGCCACTGCCGCAGCTCCGACCCCGCTGACACTCACCCACACGGCGACTCCCTAAGCCCTCAGTCCCGAGCACTCCCACTCCCCTACTCAGCACTCAGCCCGCACGAGCACCACTTCATCCCGCCCGTCGACCTCCCGCAGCCGCACGCTGACGCGCTCCTGGCGGCTCGTCGGCAGGTTCTTGCCCACGTAGTCGGCCCGAATCGGCAGCTCGCGGTGGCCCCGGTCCACCAGCACCGCCAGCTCCACCGCCGCCGGCCGCCCCAGGTCCACCAGCGCGTCCAGCGCCGCCCGGATCGTCCGCCCGGTGAACAGCACGTCGTCTACCAGCACCACTCGCCGCCCCGTCAGGTCGACCGGCACGTCCGTCGGCTCCAGCCGCGGCCGCGCCACCGCCAGATCGTCCCGGTACAGGCTCGGGTCGAGCCGGCCCAGCACCACCCGCTCCCCCGTGAACTCCTCCAGCTGCCGCTGCAAGCGCGCCGCCAGCGGGATCCCCCGCGTCCGCAGCCCGACCAGGACCAGCGCCCCGCGGTCGTTCGCGTGCTCCCGGATCTCATGTCCTAGCCGCACAACCGCGCGCCGCACGGCCTCGCCGTCCATCACCACCCGCTCGTCCGCCACCTGGCTCATGCGCGCCTCACCCCGGGGTCTAGCCAGTTCGCACAAAAAAGCCTCCGCGCCTCGGCTCTCGGAGCCGCGCGGAGGCTACTGTCGATCCCGCACGTGACCATGCCTGCTCCTTCCCGGCCTCACGGGACCGGCTTAAAGGCGCGCCGAGCGGAGACGCCTCCGCTCACAGGAGAGCGTACCATCCGCCGCACGCGAATGCCAAGGAGGTGCTCCCGAATGCCGCCGCTCCCGGCTCCCGCGTGCGCCACCCCCTGTAGCCCCACCCGGCTCGCGCGGCGCTCGGTCGCCCGCCCCAGCCGCGACCGTTCCTTGCCCGGCCTGGTAGGCTCTCGTATACTCTGCACATACCGTGCGCAGGAGATCGCCGCGCGTGCGTCAGCTGTCGGTTGCCGAGGTGTTGCGCCTGGCGCTCCCGAGCGAGACTCGCGTCGCCGCCGGCGCCGCGGGCCTCGACCGCGGCGTTGGCTGGGCGCGCGTCGCCGGGACGCGGCCCCTTGCCGCCGGCTCGCTGGAAGAAGGCGATCTCGTCGTCTTCGCCGTCCTGCCCGCCGCCCTCGCCGGCGACGGCGCCCGCCGCCTCGTCGACCTGCTCGTGGACACGCGCGCCGCCGGCCTGCTGCTCGTGCAACCGGCGCCAGCCGCCCTGATCGACGCGGCCGACGCCGCCGCGCTGCCCCTCCTCGTCGCGCCGCCGGGCAGCCGCGCCGCCGACCTGGAGCGCGCCGTCGTCGGCCTCATCGTCGATAGCCGCTCCCAGCTCCGCCAGCGTGCCGACGAGACCGCCCAGCGCCTGACCCGCATCGCCTTGGAAGACCGCGGCCTGGGCGCCATCGTCCAGGCGCTGGCCGACACGATGGCCAAGCTGGTCGTGATCGAGGACGAGTACGGCGCCGTCCACGAGGCCGCGACCCCACACGCCAGCCGCCCCGACCCCGCCGCCCCCGCCGATCCAGCGGCCGCCGTCCCGGCCGCGCTGCCGGCGCTCGATGCGGTCCTCGCGGAGCTGCGCGCCCGCACGGCCGACCTGCCGTGGCCCGGCCGCGACGCCCTCCGCTCCCATCGCCTCACGCCGACGCGCTTGCCGCTCGGCACGACGGGGCTCGTGCGTCTCGTGCTCCCGATTGTGCTCAAGAGCACGATGGCCGGCTTTCTCTCGGTCGTCGGCCCGGCCGAGGCCTTCGACGAGCTGGACGATCTGACCCTCGGCCCCGCCGCGGTCGTCTGCGCCCTGGAGATCGCCAAGCAGCGCGCCGTCGCGGAGACGGAGTATCGCTTGCAGGCCGACGTGCTGGAGGCCGCGCTGTCCGGCCGCTTCACCTCGGAGGCCGAGCTGTTCGCGCGGGCACGTGGCCTCGGCTACGACCTGGAAGACGACCAGGTCGCGCTGGTGTTCGGCCTGGACGACGAGCGCGCCGCACCGCGCCCCGCCCGCGCCGCCGACGGCGCCGCGGGCCAGACCGCCGCCGCACAGCCCCGGCCGCGCCTGCTCGACCCCTTGCGCCGCGCCCTGCAGGCTCGCCAGCGCGCCGCGCTCGTGCGCCAGCACGAGCAGCACGTCGCCGTCTTCCTCCCCGTGGCCGGCGCGGACGTCGCCCGGCTGCGCGCCGAGGCCGACGCCCTGCGCCGCGAGGCCACCGCTGGCCTGCCCGCCACCGCCGTCTCCGTGGGCATCGGGCGCCCCTACGCGGGCGTCGCCGGCCTCAGCACGAGCTACCACGAGGCGGCAGAAGCCCTGCTCATCGGTCAGGCGCTCCTGGGCGGCGGCTGCGCGACCTACTTCGGCGACCTCGGCATCCGGCGCCTGCTCTTCCCCCTGCGCGGCTCGCCGGAGCTGCGCGCCTTCTACGAGGAGTTCCTGGGCGCGCTCGACAGCTACGACGAGCGCCACGGCACGGAGCTGATCCGCACCCTCGAAGGCTTCTTCGCCCACCACGGCAACCACGTCCGCGCCGCCGACGCGCTGCACCTCCACCGCAACACGCTGCTCTACCGGCTGGCCCGCATCCAGGCGATCGGCAACATCGACCTCGACGACCCCGAGGTCCGCCTCGCCGTGCAGGTCGCCTTGCGCCTGCGGCCCGTCTCGGCGACCAGCCGCCCGGCGCCCGCCCCCGCCCCCGACGACCCCGCCCTACAGCGGGCCGGCGGCCTCGCCGTCGCGGGCCCCGCGCAGGACACGACCAGCGCGCGCCTGGTGCGAGCCGGGCGCGCAGGAGGGAACGGCCACGCATGACCACGGAGACGCGCATCCCGAACGACCTGAAGACCGCCGTGCTCGCCGACGCCGAGAAGATGGGCATCAAGTTCGTCAGTCTCCAGTTCACCGACATCGTCGGCGTCGTCAAGAACATCACGATCCCTATCCACAAGTTCGAGGACGCCCTGAACTACGGCCTCTGGTTCGACGGCTCGTCCATCGAGGGCTTCGCGCGCATCCACGAGAGCGACATGTATCTCCTGCCCGACCTGAACACCTTTGGGCCGATCCCCTGGGAGATGAACGGCAACCCCACGGCGAAGGTCATCTGCAACGTCTACACGCCGGAGGGCGAGGAGTTCGTGGGCGACCCACGCAACGTCCTGCGGCGCGCGGACGCCGAGGCGCGCCGACTCGGCTACCTGTTCCAGACCGGACCCGAGCTGGAGTTCTTCCTGCTGCGGGCCGACCGCCCCGGCCAGCTGGAGAGCCTTCCCCACGATCGCGCCGGCTACTTCGACGTGACGAGCGACGAGGCCGCCGAGGTGCGCAAGGAGATGGTGAACGCGCTGGAACATCAGAAGATCAGCGTGGAAGCCAGCCACCACGAGGTCGCGCCCGGCCAGCACGAGATCGACTTCCGCTACGGCCCGGCCATCCAGACCGCCGACAACGCCGTCACCTTCAAGGTGACCATGAAGGCTGTCGCCGAGCGCCACGGCCTGTACGCCACCTTCATGCCGAAGCCGTTCTTTGGCATCAACGGCTCGGGCATGCACACGCACATGAGCCTCGCTAACCTGAGCGACGGCAAGAACCTCTTCTACGACGCCGGCGACGAGTACGGCCTGTCGCGCCTCGCCAAGCAGTTCATCGCCGGCCTCCTCGCCCACGCCCGCGGCATGTCCGCCGTGCTCGCGCCGCTAGTGAACTCCTACAAGCGCCTGGTGCCCGGCTACGAGGCGCCTGTGTACGTCAGTTGGGCGCGTATCAACCGCTCGGCGCTCGTCCGTGTGCCGCGCACCTCGGCGGGGCGGCCGTCGGCCACGCGCGTCGAGCTGCGCTGCCCCGACCCGAGCTGCAACCCCTACCTGGCGTTCGCGGTCATGCTCTGCGCCGGTCTCGACGGCATCAAGAACGATCTCCCGCTGCCCGCGGCCGTCGAAGAGGACCTCTTCCACTTCGACGAGGCGGCCATGCTGAAGCACAGCGTCGGCGTGCTGCCCGGCAGCCTGTCCGAGGCGCTGGACGAGCTGGAGCGCGACGAGGTCGTGCGCGAGGCCCTCGGCCAGCACGTTTTCGACTGGTTCCTCGAGGCGAAGCGGCAGGAATGGGACGACTACCGCAAGCAAGTCAGCCAGTGGGAAGTCGACCGCTACCTGCAGTTGTACTAGCCCCGCGCTCGTATGCGCCGACTGTCCCTGGGCACCGCCGCCAGCTACGGCACCGTCGTCGCCATCACGCCGGCCGACGGCTCCCTGCAGTTCATGGTGTCGCCCTACCTGGAGCAGGCCGGCAACCCTATCGCCTGGACCGGCCTGCCCCGTTGCTCGCCGGCCTGCTCTTCGCCGCCGTCTGGCATGCGGTCGGCCTGGTCGGCAACACCGTCAGCCTGGCCGAGGACGTGGACCCGCGGCGCGTCGGCCGCCGCGTCGCCTCTGGCGTGTTCAACGCCGCCACCGACTTTGGCGGCCGCGCCGCGCCCACGCTCGACGGTGTGGTGGGCCAGCTAGCCGGCCTGGACAACGCATTTCGGCTGCTGCCGTGCCTGGCCGTCGCGGTCTGCGTGCTACCAACGGCCACCGTCGGGCGGGCCGTGCGCCCCGGCCTCCCCGCCGGCTCGCCCGCCGAGCCGTCGCGCACCGGATCGCCGCGCGCCGCGGCCACCTGCGATCCCGGACGCCGCCGCTCCAGCCACGGGATGCCGACCGCTTACGTCGAGTACGGGCGGTGCGCTCGCCGGGGGATAGGCGCCGACCCACCCGCCGACCGCCAGGGGGAAAGCATGGACGACTTGCGCTACGATCGGCTCTATCGTACCGCTTCCTCGGAAGCTTACCTGCTCAGCGATGGCGAGCAGCCAGTGGCTCGCCTGGAGCTGCACTTCACCGACAGCAACGTCTACGGCCTGCTGCTGTTCGAGCGGGAACCCTCCGAGGAGGAGATCACCGCCATCATCGCCCAGGTAGACGAGGACCTGGTGTGGACGGCCAGCGTGCCCCGCGAGGACTTCGTGGTCGCCGTCTACACCGGCCGTGAGCTGGGCGTGTTCGACGACGCGGCGCGCGACCGCGGCAACGGCGACGGGACGCACAATGGCGGCAATGGCGGCCACTAGCCAGCCGGCGGCCCGGCTGCGCCTGTTCGTGGCGATCACCCTGCCCGAGGCGTGGCGCCGCTACCTGGCCGGCCGCGAGCAGGCGCTGGAGCGGCTCGCCCCCGGCTACGCCCGCTGGGTCGCCCCCGACCTGATGCACCTCACGCTGGTGTTCCTCGGCGAGCTTCCAGCCGCCACCCTGCCGACCGTCCAGGCCGCGCTCGCCGACGCCGCCGCCGGCCAGCCGGCCTTCCCGCTGAGCCTGGGGCGGCTCGGACACTTCGGCGGCGCCGTGCCGCGCGTCCTGTGGGTCGAGGCGCGCGCCCCCGCTCAGCGGCTGCCTGCCCTCCACACCGCCCTGTGCGTCGCGCTCACGGCGCGCGCCGTCCCCTTCGACGGAAAGCCGCTCGTGCCCCACCTAACCCTGGGCCGCGCGCGCCGCGACGCCGCGCCCGCCGCCGGCCGCGCCCTCGCCAGCCGCCTGCCCACCCTTGCCGCGCCGCCGCCCCCGGCGCCCTGCACCGTGGACGCCATCCACCTCATCCGCAGCGACCTCTCGCCCCGCGGCCCCCGCTACACGCCGCTCGGCGCTTATCCGCTGACCGAGCGCCGCTTGCCCGGAAGCCAAGCCATCTCTGAGCCGTAGTGGCGTAGGGGCGGGTTTCATGCCCGCCCGCGGCCCCGCAGGGCCGCAACCGCGAGTGCCCATCGAGGCTAGGCCCTGCTCATCACCCCCGCGCGCCACGGCACATCACGCGAACGGCCCGCGAAGTATTGTCGCAAGCGCTGCCTGCCCACCCGCCGCTCGCAACGCCATACCGCGCCCCGCCTAGTGCCGGCCCTCCGCCATCAGGCGGGCCAGCGCCTCGCGGAGCCGCTCCGCGTGCCGCTCGTCGTCGTCGCGGATCTGCTGGAAGAGCTGCCGGCACGCGTCGTCGTCCGCCTCCTCGCAGTCTTCCAGGTACGCCTCGTAGACCTCCAGCGCCTCCAACTTGCTCTGTAGCGTGCTGATGACGTCGAACTCCAGGTCGCTTACCGGCGTCATGCCGCCCTCCTCACACAAACTTGCGCCTCCGTGTGCACGCGCCGTGCCAGCCGCTCGCCGGGCTACGGCCGCTGCCGCGCTACGCTGGGCGTCAACCGCCCTCTTGCTCGCACCCCCCGTTTCTGCCGATCATAGGGGGCTGGCCGTGGCGGCGGCCGAGACTGGGCATTGGGACGATTGGGTGGATTCCTCCGGCACCGCGCCCGCCCGGGCGCACCACCCCGAGCTGCTCTTCCGCGACGGGTACCTGCTGCTCCGCGGCCTCGCGCCGCCGGCCCGCCTGCCCCCGCCCTTCCGCTGGGACCCACGGCTAGAGCTGTGGACCGCGGAGGCCTGGCGCTACCGCACCCTCCAGCCGCTGCTCGACCGCCTCGTCGCCGACGCCGTACCGCCCGTTCCGCCGGGCCGCGTCGCCGAGGACGGGCCGGTCTGGGAAACTGGGGCCGACGCCCCCCCAGCCCAGACCGTGCGCGACCGCGTCGCCCGCTGGCACCCCCTCGACGACCTGGCGCCCGCCGAACCGCTGACGCTGCACCCCGCCCAGCGCGCCGCCCTGCGCGCCTGGTGGACCGGCAAGACCGCCGAGGGCACCGTGCCCGACCGCTGGGGCTGCTTCGAGCTGCCGACCGGCACCGGCAAGACGCTCCTCGCCATCGCGCTCCTCCGCCAGCTCGCCTTGCCCGCGCTGGTGTGCGTCCCAACGATCCAGCTCATGACGCAGTGGTACTGGGAGCTACGCCGCGCCCTCGGCGGCGAGATCGGCCTCCTCGGCGGCGGCCACCACCTCCCGAGCGACCGCGTGACCGTCGCCGTCTACGACTCCGCCGCCATTCACCTGGAGCGGCTGGGCGACCGCTGGGCCTTCCTCGTGCTCGACGAGGTCCACCACCTCGCCGGCTGGCACGCCCGCGCCGCACTCTATAGCTGCGCCCCCTATCGCCTCGGCCTCAGCGCCACCCTCGACGCCTCGGAGGCGACCCTGGCGACGATTCAGGAGCTGGTGGGCCCTACCGTCTACCGCGCCGACCTCGACACCTTCGTCGGCACGCTCCTCAGCGACTACACCGTGCAGGAGTTGAAGGTGCGCCTGTCGGCCGCGGAGCAGGCCCGCTACGACGCCGACATGGCGATCTACCGCGCCTTCCTGGCCGAGCACCACCTGCAGCCCTGGCGCGAGAGCGACTACGCGGCCTTCCTCCGCCTGGCCGCCACGACGACCGAGGGCCGCGCCGCGCAGCTCGCCTACCGCCGCGCCCGCACGCTCGCCCAGCATCCCGAGGCGAAGTTCGAGGCGCTCGGCTACCTCCTGCGTCGCCACGCGCTCGAGCCGGGGCTGGTCTGGGCCGGCGAGAACCGCGTCGTGCTGGAGATCGCCCGCCGCTTCGGCATCCCTGCCATCGTCGCCACCACGCCGGTCCGCGAGCGCGACTGGATCCTGCAAGAGTTCCGCGCCGGCCGCCTGCGCGCCATCGTCAGCAACGAGGTACTCAGCGAGGGGCTGAGCATCGGGCCGCTCCGCTGGGCCGTCATGCTCAGCCTGCGCTCGCAGCGCCGCCGCTCCGTCGAGCAGAAGCTGGGGCGGCTGCTGCGCCGCGACCCCGGCAAGCAGCACGCCATCCTCTACCAGCTCGTCGCCGAGGCCACGCTCGACGCCGGCCTCGCCCGCCGCCGTCGTACGCCCGTCTTCCGGGTCGCCGGCCGCCAGCGCTTCGCCGGCCCTGCCGATCCGCTCGCCGCCCCGTCGCCGGCCGGGCTGACCGCCCCGTTCCCCAGCGCGCCCGCCGCCAGCCCGGCCGCTCCCGCGCCGCCACCCCCCGCCGGAGCCCCGGAAGCGCCCTGATGCTGCCGGTCGAGCTGGTGCGGTACCGCGCGTCGGGCGACGAGGTCCAGCCGGCCTTTCTGGACCCCGCCAGCACCCGCTACCTCGGTATCGGCGAGGCGCTCATCGCGCTCGCCGCGAGCCACGTCGACAGCACCCTCGGCGAGTTCCGCGAGGCCGTGCGCGACTTCGTGGGCGGCGCGACCGACCACAAGGTGCAGCGCGGCCTCGCCCACCTGCTGGAGGAGCGCTTCCGCCGCGAGCCGCCCGTCGAGGCGGCGCCGAGCGACCTCCGCCGCGCGCTCTACCAGCTCGTCGCCGAGCGCGGCCCCATCGTCGAGGAGCCCGAGGCGGTCGGCGGGCTGACGCGCGACGCCGCTTATGCCACAGTCGGCGCCCAGCACCACCTCGCCCCCGACGAGGTCGCCCGCTGGCTCTTCGCCGACCACCCGGAGGGTCAACGCATCGTCGACTTCGACGCCGTCGACCTCACCCCCGCCTGGCTCCTCGCCCGCTACAATCTCGCGCTCGCCCAGGGCCTCCTCTACCGCGCCCACGACCTCACGGTAACCCTCTTTCCCTGCGACCGGCCCGGCTTCCAGCGCGTCTTCTACGGCCTCAAGCGCCACCGCCTGCTCTATAGCTGCGAGGGCAACCCCGACCTCGGCTGGGACCTCCAGATCAACGGCATCGGCAGCGTCCACGGCCGCACGCACTACGGCCTCCGCATGGCCGCCTTCCTGCCCTACGTCCTGCTCCACCCGCGCTGGCAGCTGCGCGCCGACACCCGCTGGGATGACGCCCGCCGTACGCTGCGCCTGTCCGACGAGCAGGGCCTCGTCTCGCCCCTCCGCCCCAGCCCCGCCTTCGACTCGGTCCTGGAGCGCGAGTTCGCCGCCCGCTTCGCCGCGCTCGGCAGCGACTGGACGCTCGTCCGCGAGATGGGCCTGCTCCTGCTCGGCGCCAACTCAGTCATGATCCCCGACTTCCGCGCCATCTACCGGCCCGACCCGCGCGTCACCGCCTACTTCGAGATCGTCGGCTACACCGGCGAGGGCTACCTGGAGCGCAAGATCGACAAGGTGCGCCGCGCCGGCCGCCGCGACCTCCTCCTCGCCGTCGGCCGCCACCTGAATCTTGACCCCGCGGTCGCCGCGCGCCTCCCCAGCCGCATCTTCTACTACCGCGACGAGGTCCGCCCCCGCCCCCTCCTCCGCTTCCTCGAGCAATACCGCGCCACCCTCGACGAGTTCACCCTCGCCGAAGACCTCCCCGCCCACCTCCCCCTCAGCTAACAATCCGCCTGGCCCCACCTGACAATCCGCCTGCCGCCCCGCGTCCTGCTCCTTCTCCCCCTGGGAGAGGGTCGGGGTGAGGGCGTCCTACCCCCTCTCCCGCTGGGAGAGGTCGAGGTGAGGGCGGCCGTCCTTCTCCTCATGCTCGCCGCCGACTGCCTACGGCTTCCATGCCGCCCGGATCGCGTCGCGCACCTGCTCGTATCGCTCGCCGCTCTCGAACGCCTGCCGCACCGCCGGCGCGAACACCCGCTCGTAGAACGGCTTGCCCATGCGCCGGACGATCTCCCGCTCGAAGGTCGCCGCCGTCTGCGGCTCGCCGTTCAATTCGTGCGGCCCCCAGTCCGGCCCCGCGGGCCGCCCCTTCTCGGCCTCCTCGCCCCCCGGCCGGTGCCCGACCGCCGGTGGCGCGGCCGAGCGCCCGAAGCGCCGCCCCGCCACCACTTTCGCCACCCAGATGCCGTAGCCGCGCGCCTCGTCCGCCGTCGCGCCCCGCTGCTCCGCTTCCAGCCGCTTGTACTCGGCGAACACGTCGAAGCGCCGCACCGGCGCCAGCGGTCGCACGTTCGCCCCCGGCTCCGCGGTCGTAGTCTGCCGTCCAGCCATCGCACACCTCCAGCCCGCCTGGTGCAGCCCGCATACCAGCCTCGGCATCCATCGGAGCCCGCACCGACCGGGTACACTGAGCATGCATCCATCAGCAGAGGGGACAAGCGATACGGAGCCCGGTGGCGATCCGGCTGCGCTCCCGCGCCCCCTAAGCCACGGCCGGGGCGAGCGCCATTATCCTCCCCCTCTCCTGCGGCCGAGGGGGCTCGGTAACTTGGCCCCGCTTACGCCTGGTCCGTCCTCCCCCTCTCCTGCGGGAGAGGGGGGCAGGGGGGTGAGGTCCGTCCCTCCCCCTCTCCCCCTGGGAGAGGGCCGGGGTGAGGGCGCGGCCCCTACGCCGGTTGACCGACTCGGAGACACCATGAGCCGCTTCTGGGAAGTCTGGCGGCTGTTGGGCGGTGCCATCGCGGCCGTCTTGCTCGCCGCCTCGCAGATCCAGCCCAACCCCCTGCCCGCGTGGGTATTCCCGCTGGTGGCCGGTATTACCTTGCTCAGCCTGGGCGTGGCCCTCGCCATGGACCGCCGCCGTTAGAGCGGCCGGCAGGCCGGCCGCCGGCCGCTCACGCGCGGGGTGCGACGCGCGGCCGGAAGTCCCGCGCCGGGGGTGGCTCCCCCTGCCCATAGCCCGACACGGTGTCGTCCCAGCCGCCCAGATTCGCCGCCAGCAGCGCCGAGTTCGCCATCCCGAACAGGTTGCCCTTCACCGTCCAGGGCACCTCCACGTCGTGCTTGTGCGCCTCGGCGATCTCTTCCAGCTGCTCCGACAGCGACCGCGCGTACTCGATCCGCCAGAACAGCGCCTTCATCCGCGCTTCCAGCGCCCAGGGGTTGACGAACGGATCGAAGCACTCGTAGACGAACGCCGCCAGCTTGCGCTGTTGCAAGTATTCCACCACCCGCCGCTTCAGCGACGGCACCCCGCCCGACCCGTCGCCCTCGCCCAGCGCGATCCGGTAGTCTAGCGCCTCCACGTCGTCCAGCGACAGCCCCACCAGCGCCGGCGCCAGCCGTGCCCACGCCGCCTCGGCGTCGCCGGGCGCCGCGAGCTGGCGGAGTATGTCGAGGATGGCAGACATCTAGGGCACCAACGGCTCGAGTCGCGCGCTCACGTCGCTGGCCGGGGCCGGTAGCGGCGGCACAGCCTGGGCGAAGGGACGATGCTCGCCCGGCGCCAGGTCCCACAGCACAGCCGCGACCGAGCCGAGTCGTGCGCCCTCGGCGTCCAGCAGAATGAGCGTTAACACCATCGTTCGCGCCTGCCCGCTGCTATTGTGAACCGCGCCAACCACGGCGGGCTGGTCGCTCTCGGTCGCCCACCGCAGTGGCCCCAGCACGCGCACGCCGGCGTATTCGGCCACGACCCGCGCCCCCGGCGCATCGCCGCTCGCGGCCACGCGGCTGGGCGCCGCGCCGTCCCGTGCGGGCGCCGCCCCGAGTGGCGCCCCGGTGCCCGCCAGCGCCGCGCTACCGCGCGCGTCGTCCAGCATATCCCCGGCGTCTCCCTCATCCAGCGGCGCCCCGCGCCCCGCGTCGAGGCCCCGCCGCCCCACGTCAACCCCGCCGCTACCTGCCCGCGCCCCTGTCGCGTCGCCGCCGCCTCCGGCGCGCCCGGCCCGCGGCGGCTCCGGCGTCCGCGTCGGCCGCGGCGTGTGGGTGGGCGCCGGCGTCCGCGTCGGCCGCGGCGTCCGCGTCGCCGCGCCGCCCGCCCCGCGCGGACGCCCAGCCAGGCAATACTGATTGTTCGCGCACTCGCTGCAGTGCCCCAGATCGCCGCAGACGTAGCTGCCGTCGTCGGGCGGACAGCTGTGCCACCGATGGCACCCATCCGGATGCGCGAGCACGTCCGCCGCCACCGCCCCGCCAGCCAGCCCAATGACGAGTATCGCCCCCCCGAGATACCGCCACAACCCGCGCACGGCCCCTCCCCCACTTTTTGGCGATCAGTATACGGCGAAATGGTAACAACATGCGCGGCCGCCTACGCGTATGCCGAGCGCGACCGGGGCGGAGAGCCGGACCGGGCACCACCGTGCATCACGAGCTACCTGCGTCAGTGGTCGCCGCGGGCCACAAGCTAGTGCCAGCGGGGGCCTCGCGCGCGCGCCACAGCGGACCGTCGCTCTGCAGCAGCTCCACCAACCGCTGGAGCGCCCCCGCGTCGGTCAGCACCGCGCCGTGAATGCCGATCACATAGTCCCAGAGCGTCGTGCCGATCGGCGTCCCCGTGCCCATGTCGGCGTAGTAGGCCGCCGGCGAGCGCTCGGGCGGCAGGAAGGTCACGGCCGCGCCGCGCGCCAGCCACCCGTCCGGCCCGACGCCCGCCCACGCCGGCAGCGGTGCCCCGTTCACCAGATAGTCCCGACTGTTCTCCACGCTCGCCACGTCCACCCGGCGCGTGGCCGCCGGCAGCCCGCGGATCACCGCGCCGTCGGGCAGCAGGTCGCCCACCACCGCGCCCGTCCCAAACGCGGCCGCCACCTCGGGCGGCGCGGCCGCCGCCGCGGCGCTCAGGATCGCCGGATTGACGCCCCCTACCGGGCTGTCCACCACGATCACGCGGTGGACGGCGGCGAGCGGCCCGTCCCCCCCGGCGTCCGCCGTCGCCGCCCAGGCCAGCGCCACGACTCCGCCCAGGCTGTACCCGATCACGTCGATCGTGGCCGCCGGGTCACAGCCCTCAAGGCCGCGCACCAGCCAGTCGAGCGCGGCGACGTGCGCCGCCAGCGGGTAGCTGCTCGTGTCCTGTGGCCAGTAGCGCGGCTCGTGCTCGTCGAAGTACGTGTCGCCCAGCCAGGCCCGCTCGGGCGCCTCGCCGGCGCGCGCCAGGCGAGGAACGCCATAGCTGAAGTAAATGAACCGCGCCCCGGGTCCCACTCCTGCGGCCAGCGCCTCGCGGACGCCCGCGAACTGGTCGCGCACCTCGTGGTTGCCCGGGTCCAGCGTGCCCGGCTCCAGTCCCGTGAGGCTCGAGCTGAGGAGCCCCGGCACCCACACCACGTACCGCGCGCCGCTGGCCCCCGCGTCCGCTGGACAGCCGGGCTCGGCGTGGACACTGCCCAGCCCCCAACCGCCGAGCGCCACCAGCAGGGCCAGCCCGACCAGCGCCCGCGCTCCGCGCGACCAGCCCCCCGCGCGCTCCACCACAACCATCCCCGGCCCGACCTGGCTCCGCCGGAATCGTACCAGCCAAGGCCCCGGCGCCGAAACCGGAGAGCCCCCGCGACTCCCCCACGAGGGCTCCCCGGCCTGGTTCGCCGGCACAGCGTGGCAGCGCCAGTACGGCGCGCCGCCACACCGGCTCGGGCCGCGTCCGTCGCCAGGACCGCGACGGTTAGCGGCCGGCCCCGCGCCGCTGCCGCCAGGCGGCCAGCGCGCCGACCGCGGCGAGGCCGCCCGCGAGCAGCAGCACGCTGTCCGCCTCGGGCACGATGGGGACGCCGGGCCGCGAGGGCTGCAGCGCGAGGGCGCCCGGCGGCACCTGCAGCCCGCCCGGCGGCTGGGGTGGCGGCGGCAGCAGCGGCGGCGCGCTGACGAATGGCGGCGGGGGTGGCGGCAGCGGCGGGGGCGGCGGCAGCAGCGGCGGCGGCGCGCTCGCCAGCGCTTGCAGCGCCACCGGGCCGGGGCCCTGCACGGTGCCGACCACCGTGACCCCCGGCGCGAACACCACGGTCACGTTCGACCCTAGAAGCGCGTCGCCCACCGTGGTCACGGCGCAGGCCACGGTCGGGGCGCCCGCCGCGACGGCCGCGCACGGGAAGCCCTCCAGCCCCACCGTCGTCGTGAACACCACCACCGGCACCGTGCCGGCGGCCACCCCGGCGGGCACGTTCGCCGTCAGGTTCCAGGTCATGCTCCCCGTCACGGCCCCCAGGCCCTGCACCGGCCCCACCGCCTGGCACGTCTGCCCGATCGTGTCGCCACAGGGAAGCCCGGCCAGCCCGCTCGGCGCCACCGACGCGATCGCCTGCTGCACGTTCACCGGGACGCCGCCCTGGCCTGTCACCGTCCCCAGCACGTCCTGCGTGCCGCCACCCACCAGCGGGAAGCGCACCGTGACGCTCGCGCTCGCCAGCACGTCCCCGCGCGTGCTGCCAGTGCAGACGGTGCTGAACGGCGGCGTGGCCGGCACCGCCGTGCAGCCGAAGCTTTCGACCCCGGCGGTCGTCGGGATGAAGATCGCCGGCACGCCACGCGGCGCGGTGTTCGCCGGCCCCGTCGCCGTCACGTTGAACGTCATCCCCACGGCGAGCTTCGTGAACGTCCCCGTCGCCGTGCCCATCGCCGTGCAGGCGCTGCCCACCACCGTCGTGCAGGGGACGCCCGGCTGCCCCGAGCTAGGCGGCGGGTTCACGCCCGGCGGCACGACCGGTCCCGTGCCGGTCGCCGTCTGCGTCGCCGCGATCGCCGTCTGCGTCGCCGGAATCGCCGTGCCCGTGCCGGCGACCGTCACGCTGGTGGTGGCGGAGTTGTTGGCCGGATTCGGGTCCGGCTGCTGCGCCGCCACGCTCGCCGTGTTGGTGATGATCGCGCCCGCCAGCGACGCCTGCGGCTGCACGATGTTGGTGACGGTCACCACCGCCCCCGGGTTCATCGTCCCGATGGTGCAGCTAAGCACGCTGTTCGTCAGCGCGCAGGTGCCCTGCGTCGCTGTCGCGCTCACGAACGTCAGCCCGCTCTGCACGAAGTCGCTCATCACCACGCCAGTCGCCACGCCTGGCCCGTTGTTGATGATCGAGTACGTATACGTGAGGTTGCTGCCCACGCCCACCGGGTTGGGCGACCCGGTCTTGGTCAGCGCCATGTCGGCCGCCGTGGTCGGCACGCTGGTCGGCGTCGCCGTCCCCGGCCCCTGGATCACCGTCGTCGCCGAGCCGGTGTTGTTCGCGGGGTTCGGGTCCGGCTGGGCGGCCGTCACCGTCGCGGTGTTGGTCACCGTCGCGCCCGCCAGCGACGCCTGCGGCGTGACGACGATCTGGATCGTCGCCGACGCCCCGGCGTTCATCACGCCGATGGCGCACGTCACGAGCTGGCCGTTGGCCGTGCAGCTGCCCTGCGTCGACGTGGCCGACACGAATGTCAGCCCTGTCAGCAACAGGTCGGTCGCCGTCACGCTCGTCGCCGCGCCCGGCCCGGCGTTGCTGACGGTCAGCGTGTACGTGAAGGTGCTGCCCACCGTCGCCGTGGCGGGCGCGGTCTTCGTGAGCGCCACGTCCGCCGGCGTCGTCGGCTGCGCCGTGGGCGTCGCCGTCCCCGTCCCCTGGATCACCGTCGTCGCGAAGCCAACGTTGTTGCTGGGGTTCGGGTCCGGCTCGGTCGCCGAGACCGTGGCCGAGTTCGTGACCGTGAAGCCCGCGAGCGATGCTTGCGGCGTCGTCGTGATCGTGATCGTGTTCGTCGCGCCCACGGCCATCGCCCCGACCGAACACGTCAGAAGCTGGCCCGCCAGGTTGCACGGCCCCTGCGTGGACGTGGCCGACACGAACGTCAGCCCCGTCAGCAGCACGTCTGTCACCGTCACGTTCGTCGCCGCCGACGGCCCGGCGTTGCTGACCGTCAGCGTGTACACCAGGTTGCTGCCCACGGTAACCGTCGCTGGCGCCGTCTTCGTGAGCGACATGTCGGCGCTCGCCTGGTCGAGTACGCTCTCGGCCCCGCGCCCCGCGATCACCCGCCCCAGCCCAGCGTCCGCCGCCAGCCCCTCCGGTACCGCCACCGCCTCGCTGGCGGCCAGCGCGCTCCCCGGCGGGGCTAGCGCGGTCAGCCCCGCCAGCGGCGCGGCCAGCAGGATCCCCAGGCTCGCCACCGTGGCGAGCAGTTGGCACGTTGCGCGATGCCACCCGCTACCGTCCCTCATCCTCATCAATCCCCCGGCTTCCCAAAGCTGCGGCCCATCTGCTCCGGGCGCTCCGGCCGCGCTCGCGGGCCGTCCCGCGATACGCCAGCGCGACCGGCCGCCATTGCCGGGCCGGGCGGCGCTCCCCGCGGAGAAGCGCCGCCCGGCCGCGGTGACCGGCCCCTTGGAGCCTCCTGCGGCGATCAGCCTATCGGGGGCGCCTACACAGCCTCATCACAGGCGCCCGGTCCGCCATCACCGTGGCGTCACGGTCGCCGGCCCGCCGACTCGCTTGACAGCCCCTGAGCGCCTTCGGGACAATGAAACAGTCGTGGAGCGCGTCCACGGGGAGAGTGACGATGCAGACAGCGGTTGCCACGCGGGTCGCGTTCAAAGAGTGGGCGGTGACGTGCCGCGCCCTGGCCGAGGGCCGGCAGATCGTCCTCGTGCGCAAGGGTGGCATCCGCGAGGAGGGCCGCGAGTTCCGCGTCGAGCAGCCGCGGTTCTTGCTCTACCCGACCTACGAGCACCAGCGCGCCGACCTGCTCCAGCCGCCCTACCGCGCGGCCCTCGACGCCGTGCTCGCCGCGCCGCCGCCCGCCGGCACGGTCCGGCTCGACCACTGGGCGGAGGTCACCGACGTCTACGAGACGCTCGAGGCCGCGACGGTCGAGGCGCTAGCGCCCCACTTCATCTGGACGACCAGCTATGCCGAGGAGCGCCTGCGCTGGCGGCCCAAGAAGCCGCTCTACGTGCTCCTTCTCCGCGTCTACCGGCTCCCCGAGGCCCACGAGGTCCCCGTCCTGCCCAGCTACCTCGGGTGCAAGTCCTGGGTCGAGCTCGACCAGCCCATCCCCCTCGAAGGCATGACCCCCGTCCTCGACGACGCCGCCTACGCCGCCCGCCGTGCCGCCATCCAAGCCGCCCTCGCCCACTAACCAACGGGGGTGCCGGGGCAGTGGCGCTCGCAGTATTCCGCGCCACACCCGGCCGGGGGACGTTCCCCCCTCTCCCAGGGGGTGCCGGGGCAGTGGCGCTCGCAGTATTCCGCGCCACACCCTGCCGGGGGGCCTGGGGGGTGTCCCCCCACCTACCCCTCCTCTTCCTCTTTCCGGGGGTGTGG
>JAJPHF010000064.1 GCA_021325365.1 Pseudomonadota bacterium | reverse complement strand
TGCGCGGCGGCGACAACGGCGAGCGGCTGTACCGGGCGCTGATGAACGGCACCGTGCAGATGATCGCCACCGATCACTCGCCGCACACCGAGGAGGAGAAGGCGCCGCGGAACGTGTGGGAGGCGATCTCCGGCTTCGTGGGCGTGGAGATCGCGCCGCGCATCATGATCAGCGAGTTCGTGAACACGGGCAAGATGTCGCTCAACAAGTACGTCGAGCTGACCTCGTGGAACCCGGCGCACGTCTGGCAGGTCTACCCGCAGAAGGGCGCCATCCAGGTAGGCTCCGACGCCGACCTGAGCTTCGTCGACCTAGAGCGGCCGTGGAAGATCGACCGCTTCGCGCTGCACAGCAAGAACAAGGTGACGCCGTTCCACGAGTGGGAGGGCAAGGGGATGCCCGTGATGACGATGGTGCGCGGCCAACTCGTGATGCGCGAGGGCCAGCTTCAGGGCGAGCACGCGGGCCGCCTGACGCGCCCGAAGGTCGCCGAGCGGCCGCTGGTCACCGTGTAGGAGGCCCTGCTGGTCTCGCGGGCCGGTCGTCGTCGCCCCGAAGCGGCGGCGGCCGCCCCGCGAGAGGCCCGATTGCTATACTCGCAGTATGGAACTCACGAAGACGCTAACGCTCCAATTAGGCCCTGCGGAGTACGAGCGCCTGGCGGCCGAAGCCCGGCGGCTAGGGCTGACGCCTGCCGCACTGGCTCGCAGATACGTGCAGTCGGGCCTGCCCGCCGATCTCCAGACCGACGCCGAGGAGCGGCGCCGCCGTGGCCTGGCCGCGCTCGCACGGCTCGCAGAGCTCACGGCAGACCTGCCCCCTGTCGACGCAGTGCAGGTTGCCAGGGAGAGCCGTGAAGAGCTCGAGCGGCGGTCCATCATCTAGTGGTTAGCGTCGTCGACTCAAACCTGCTTCTCGTGCTGGCGAGCGGTGATCCCCGCGCCCCGGCAGTCCGCGCCCTGATCGCGGGGTGGCTCGCGAGCGGCGAAGCGGTCCACGCCCCGGCGCTGCTCCCTTACGAGGTCGCCAATGGACTGACACGGCTGGTGGCCGTCGGGCGCTTGCCGCCCGATCGCCTTGCCGCAGCCTGGCAGACGGCAATGGCGCTGCCGATCCTCTTCCACCCTGTGGAGAACGACGGCGATCAAATCGCGGCTGTGGGAGTGCGCCTCGGCCGCCAAAGCGCGTATGATGCGGCCTATCTCGTGCTAGCGCAGGAGCTGGGCGCCGAGCTGTGGACGCTGGATGGTCCGCTCGCGCGAAACGCCAGCGGGCTCGGCTACGCTGTGCGCCTCGTCATCTAGTGGGGCGGCGACGGCAGTTGGCGCCGGACGTCCGGCGCCGCGGCGAGCCTATGGGTCGTGGTGCGCATCCCGCTGGGCGAGCCGCGAATGCGCCCGGCGGCCGCCGAGCAGGAGAGATGGGATGAACGTCGAGCTGGTCCGAACCACCGCCGCGGACGGGGTGCCGCTCGTCGGCGCGCTGCGCGTGCCCGCGCCGGGAGCCGAGCCGTGGCTGCCTGTCGATGTGATGATCATGCACCACGGCGTCGGCGGGAACTTCTACAACGCGCACTTTCAGGACCGCATGGGCGAGGCGCTGCTGGAGCGGGGCTGCGCGGTGCTGCGCGTGAACAACCGCGGCCACGATCTCGCCTACAACAGCCCGGCCGGTCGGTTGGGGGCGGCGTTCGAGGTCGTGGACGACTGCCGCCACGACTGGACCGCCTGGATCGACCTGGCCGCCGCGCGTGGCTACCGGCGCATCGGGCTGTGGGGCCACAGCCTCGGCGCGGTGAAGACGATCTACTTCCTGGCGGCGCAGGGCGATGCGCGCGTCGCCCGCGCGATCGCCTCGTCGCCGCCGCGCTTCTCGTATAGCGCCTACGCCGCCCGCCCCGACCGCGCCGCGTTCCTGGCCGACTACGAGCGCGCCCGGCAGATGATCGACGCGGGGGCGCCCAACGACCTGCTGGCGGTGGACATCCCCACCTCGGTGGTGCTGACCGCGCGCACTTACGTCGACAAATACGGGCCGGACGAGCGGTACGACATCCTGCGGCACCTACCCAACGTGAGCATTCCGCTGCTGGTGACGATCGGCGGCGAGGAGGGGGCGCGGCCGGACAGCGCCGACCGCTTCCCCTTCGGCGGCCTGGCCGACCAGGTGGCGGCGTTGAGCGAGCGGTTGCCGAACCTCACCTTCGCGGTGATCCCCGGCGCCGACCACTTCTACGCGGGCACGACCGACGCGCTGTGGGCGGTCGTCGAGCGGTGGCTAATGCGCGAGTCGACACGTCAGTAGGTGTCGAACATCCGCTGGAGGCGGTCGGCGTCATGGGTGACGGTGAGGCCGAGCGCCAGGAGCAGCTTGGCCTTCCACGGCTGTAAGTTGTCGGTGGCGATCCACCCCTTGCGGACCAGGCCGGGGCTGCGCACCGCCCGCCCCGAGCCTACCCGCGTGCCCTGCACGATGACCACGCCCTGCTCGTGAGCCCGAGTCAGCGCCTCGTCCTCCAGCGGCGTCGGGCGGCCCGCGCCGGTGCCCGCGCTGACGATGCCCCGCGCGCCGGCGGCGACCGCCGCGTCGATCAGCGCGCCGTCGGCGCCGATGTAGGACAGCACCACGTCCACGCGCGGCAGGTCGTCCAGCCCGCGCACGTCGAACTCGGTCGCCGTCGTGTGCGGCCGCGCCGGCAGGTGGTAGAACAGCACGCGGCCGTCGGCGTCGGCGTAGCCCAGAGGGCCCAGGTCGCGCCCCTGGAACGTCTGCACGCGGTAGGTCGCCGTCTTCGTAGCGTCGCGCGCCGACAGGATCGTGTCGTTCAGCACGACGAGCACGCCCTTGCCCCGCGCCTCGGGCGTCGCCGCCACGCGCACAGCCTCCAGCAGGTTCAGGTAGCCGTCCGCGCTGAGCGCCGACGAGGGGCGCATGGCGCCCACGACGACGACCGGCTTGTCCGTCTTCAGCGTCAGGTGCAAGAAGTAGGCGGTCTCTTCGAGCGTGTTGGTGCCGTGGGTGATCACCACGCCGTCGTGTGTCGCCAGTAGCTCGTGGACCGTACGGTTCAGGTCGAGTAGGTCCTTCGGCGTCAGCGCGTGGCTGGGCAGGCGGCGGAACGGCACCTCCTCGACCTGGGCGATCGCCGCAAGCTCGGGGATGCGCGCCAGCAGCTCGCCCCGCTCCAGGCGCATGCCCGCCTCGTTGTACCAGGCCAGGTCGAGGCGATCGAGGCCGATCGAGTCGATCGTCCCGCCCGTAAAGATCGCCGCCACGCACGGCAACGCGGCCATCTCGTCTCTCCCGTAGCAAAGTGCGCCCGCGCCCGGCGCCAGGGGGTAGTCGCCTGAATTGTACGGGGCCGTTGCCACCCCCGCCAGCGCCGCGGCCCTGCCATGGGCTGGCGCCGCGCGGCGCTCCGCGGCTATTCTGCCAGCAAGACGACTGAGGCGCTCCTGAGCGCCTGATGCAGGGATAGGCGGGAGGGGCGATGAACGAGGCGCGCGGCGAGGCGGTTCTGGACCAGGCGGTGACGGGGGCGCAAGAACTATGGGGCCAGCGGCTCGTCGCGGCCTACGCGCTCGGCAGCCTGGCGCACGGCGGCTTCAGCGACCTGGTGAGCGACGTCGATCTGGGGCTGGTGCTGGCCGACCCGCTCACCGCCGACGACGCGGCGCGCGTGGCGGCGCTGGGCGAGCGCGTGCGGGCCGGCGGCCTGCCGCTCGCCGAGCGCCTGTCGGTGTTCTGGGGCGCGGCCACCACGCTGCGCGGCGAGGGGACGCTGGGCCGCTTCCCGCCACTCGACCGCCTCGACCTGGCGCGCCACGGGCGCCTGCTCGTCGGGCGTGACGCGCGCGACGGCGTGCTCTCGCCCACCACTCGCGAGCTGGTGCTCGCCGCCGCCGAGCAGGCGCTGCGCTCGCTGGCGACACCCGCCGTCGTGGCCGAGCTAGACGACCCCGCCGGCCTGGTCGCGGCCGGCGCGCGCCACCTCACCAAGCGCATCCTGTTCCCGGTGCGCTTCCTCTACACGGCGCGGACCGGCGCGATCGGACGCAACCACGACGCCGTCGCCCACTTCGTGGCCACCGAGTCCGGGCCGATGGCCGACCTGGCGGCGGCCGCGCTGCGCTGGCGCGAGTCCCCGCCCGAGCGCGACCCCGCGGCGGTTGATATCGTCGCGGCCGGCATCAAGCCGCTCTACCGCCACTTCGTCGCCGACCACGAGCGCCGCTTGCGCGATTATGACGAGCCCGAGCTGGCGGAGCGTTACGCTGCCTGGCGCGCGGCCCTCGGCGCGTCCTGACCGACTGGCCAGACCCGGGGAGCGCGGCGTCGTGGCCGCGGCCAAGCGGTACATGGCCAACGGCGTGTCTATCGCCTTATTGGTTGACCCCGATCGCCGGACCGTGGGCCGGTTCCGGCCCGGCCAGCCGCCTGCCACCCTGCGCGGCCCGGCCGTAATCGACTTCGCTCCGGTACTGCCCGGCCTGCGCCTGGTGGTGAACGATCTCTTTGCCTGGCTGCGCGTGCGGCGTTCGCGGCAGCCCTGAGCGCGGGGGCCCGGTTCGTGGGCCGCCGCCGCTCGCTGCCTTTGATACGTCCGCGGCGAGTGTTTCACGTCAGGGGGGGATTGTTCTTCGCCTGTAACGCCGCTCCCCAACGCTCTTCGTCCTGTCCTGGCTATCATGCCGCTAAGGCGGAGGTGTGCTTGCCGGACGGGCTACGGACCTGGGTGCTATCGACACTGGGCGGCTGGCTGGTCGCCTGCGCGCTGGTGTATCTGGGGGAGCGGGGGGCGCTACCGCCCCCGCCGCTCGCGGCCGTGGCCTGGCTCACCGACGACGTGCTGCCCCACACGGCGGCGCCCCGCTCGCCGGCGGGGGATGCCACGGAAGTCGCGGTCGCCGCGCCGGGCGCCGGCGGGCGGGACCCGCGGGCGGACCTGGCGCCACCGAGGGGCGAGCCGGCCGGCGCGGGCGCCGCGGACGAGGTGCGGCCTCCCCGCCCGCCGGCACTGGTCGTTGCGGAGCCGGCCGGTGCCAACCTACGTGCCGCGCCGGCGATGAGCAGTCCCGTCATCGCGGTGCTCCCCCGCGGCACGGTGGTCGAGCCCGAGCCGCCCGGTGCCCCGGACGAGGCCGTTGGGCCAGGCTGGCAGCACGTCGCCTGGAACGGCCGCGCCGGCTGGGTGGCCGACAGCTTGCTGCAGCCGGCGACGGATGGGCGTTAAACGGACGTCCGGATTGCTGGCGCGCGGGCGCCCGCCAGCCGGCTCACCAGTCAGCACAGCCTATAGGCTACCCTGCTACTGTCAGCGCGATCGCGTAACCAATCACTAGGGCCGCCATTACCACCGTGAGGAGCGTCAGTCTCAGCCCGTTCTCCATTTCTCGACCTCCTAATGGCCGATTGTCGAGCCGAATCGGCGGCTGCTGCCATGTGCGCCGCCAGCCGATACGCCGAGCGTCCCCGGTCGCGCCTGCTCCCCGGGTCGCTCTAAAGCCACGTCACCCAAGCTAGTTGCCAACGATGGCGTATAGGTGTGGCGCAGCCACACCTATACGCCATCGTTGACCAAATGCTTAGCTGGGTAGTGATGTTCTGCGGCCGCCGACGATTAGCTGCCGGCCGTCAGCGCGATCCGCCGCGGCCGGGCGCTCTCCGCCTTCGGGACGACCAGCCGTAGGAGCCCGTGCTCATAGTGAGCTTCCACCTTGTCGGCGTCCAGCGCCGCGGGTAGCGTGATAGTGCGCTCGAAGCGCCCGCCTCGCCGCTCACGGAACAGGTACTGCCGACTCTCCGGGATCTGCGGATACTCGCCGCTGATCGTCACTTCATTGCCGAGCACCGAGACGTTCAACGCCTCCGGGTTCAGCCCTGGCAAGGCTGCCTCCACCACGTAGTTGTCGCCTTCCGCGTATACGTCCATCGGTACAGCAGAGGCGATTCCGCCACCGATCAGGCCCGGCGTGATGAAGCTGGACTCGAATAGCCGCGCCATCGCATCCCGCAGTGGCACGAAGTCGGCGAACGGATCCCAACGAGCTAGTGCCATAGCACTCACCTCCTTGCGGAGCAAATGATATCAACTAGCTCCGCCTATACTGTGCCAAAGCGGGTGTTAGAGACTCGTTAGGCCAGCGTTAGGCCAATATCAATACAGCATTAGGCTTGCGTATGCCGAACTTAATAGCCTGTCGGTCACCTTCTTGCGTATAGGGGCAGCCGCATGTTGGCACAGCGAGCACGTGCTACTCTAAGGCAGGGTTGAACCTCAACTACTTGCTAAGCCGGCTTCCGGGGATGGTGTGTAGCTTTGGCCACGCCAAAGCTACACACCATCCCCGGCCAGATGCTTAGCGAGCGGCTAAACGTGTTTCCAAGGCGCGACCTGCTAGCGATGTAGCAAGCGGTGCCTAGCGCACGACTTCGACGCAGACGGGGATGCGCCCTTCCTGAAGCGACCCGAGCCGCTGGAACGCCGCCTCGCTGAGGTCGAGGCCTAGCTCGGGACTGCCGCGGTCCATCACCTCCACGACGACGGTCGCGACCCCGTCAGCCCGCCGCAGGAGCAGGTGCGTGCCGAGGTGGTGGCGGTTGCTGGAGGCGAGCTGGGGGTTGCGCGGGTCGTACGGCTGACCGTTGGCCATCGGCTGGCCGGCCAGCGAGGGATCGTAGTACGTCGCGTCCAGGCGCTCGGCACAGGGCGGCGTCTGGGCTGTCGGCTCCGCGGCCGCGGCCGCGGCCGCGGAGCGCTCGGCCACGGCGAGCACGGCGGCGACGAGAGCGGCGGCGACCAGCACCCGAGGCCCGGGTAACTGAGGCCGATAGAGCCCGCCCGCACGGCCACATGGACACGTCCTGAGCAGCGATGACACATACCTTGGCACGACGCCTGAGTGTACCCGGCGAGCACGCGGCCCGTGAGGACCTGGGCATCACAAACCTGCTACAACGCGTAACACCGTCGCGGCGCCAGCAGCGGCCGGCCTGCTGCACCGCGACGAGGCGCTACCAGGTGTGGGGCGGTCAGGGCGTGAGCAGGTCAAGCAGCGCCGGCACGCGCGGCTGGGTAGAGAGCGCCCACACGTAGTCGACGACGGCCTCGGCGCCGCCCGCGCCCAGGACCGGCGCCGCCTGCCGCGTGAACTTCGCCGCCACCTCGGCGTCGGTCAGCGGGTTCGCCGGATGGCCGCGGGGCTGGGCGATCTCGACCACGTGCTCGCGGCCGTCGCGCGTGCGCGCCGTCACGCGGCAAAGGTTCTCCGCCGGCCAGCGCGCCGTGTAGGCCGGGTTGGGCGCCACCGTAATGCGCGGCATCATGGCGCGCACCCACGGGTCGGCCAGGTGGGTCGGCGCGAAGTGCTCGGGTCCGATCGTGCCGTGGCGGAGCACCGTGGCGAAGATGTAGGGCAGGCTGTGGTCGGCCGTCTCGCGGCGGGTGGGCGCCCACTTCTCGGGGTCGCGGCCGATCTCCGTCCAGGTGAACTCCGTCGTCTCGACGGCGACCGAGGCCAGCGCGTCGGCCGGCAGCGCCTCGCGCACGGCGAGCGCCGCCCAGGCGGGGCCTTGCGCGTTGTTCTCCACGGGGAAGTACTTGAGCCCGGCCTCGGCGATCAGCGGCCGCTCGCCCGGCGCGGGCAGGTCGAGCGTGAACGGCCCGCTCACCTGCTCCCACAGCCCATGCCGACCCTCGAACGGCCGCGCCGGGCCTGTGAGCCCCTCGCGGGCCAGCAGCGCGGCGAACACGCCATTGCGCGCGGCATTCGCCGTAGCGCAGCCTTTCCAGTCGGACAGCTCGCCCGCGCGCGTCTGGCGCGTGGCGGCGTTGTCGCTGGCGGCCAGCGCGATCGCCTCGGCGAGCGCCACCTCGTCCAGGCCCAGGAGCTTGCCGGCGGCGCAGGCCACGGCGAGTGCCATGAAGGTGCCCTGGTCCCAGCCGCGCTCGCGCAGCAGCGCGGCGGCTTGCAGCCGTCCGTACACCTCGTAGAGGACGTGCATGCCGCCGATGAGCGCCGGCCCGTCGAGCGCCAGCGCGTCGGCAATGCCGAGCAGGGCACCCAGCCCGTCGCTGGGATGGCCGCTCACGAGCTGGTCGTTGAAGTCGAGGTAGCGGATCTGCACGCCGCTCGCGAAGGCGGCCATCTCCAGCGAGGTGGGAGTGGCCACGCCGATGACGCGCGCCGGCGGCGTGCCTTGTACCGCGGCCGCCACGCGGCGCGCAATGGCGCACGGCGGCGCGTCGCCTGCGCCCAGCGCGCAGCCGAGAGCATCGAGCAGGTGGCGCTGGTAGCGATGCACCGTCTCGGGTGTCAGGCAGGCGAAGCCGCTCGCCGCACAGTATGCCGCTAAGTGCTGCTGTGTCGCGTCCATTGGATTCTCCAGGGGATGCGAAGCCGCGCGGCTCGAGGGTGCGCAGGCAGCCGCTCACGATGTCACGGAGCAAGTGGTCGCGCCGGCGCTCGCTAAGCATATCCGTGCGCATCGCTACTGTATTCTCCACCGATCGGCAGGGCTAGCGGCTAGGTATTCTGCCCCGAGCACTCACGGCCGAACGTTGCACGGCGAATGCCCTCCGACGGTTCAGCAGCCGTCAGCGTTCAGGCCCGCCTGGAGTCCGCCGCTTGCGGCAGCGACGGTGACACCGCATACCCCAGGTCATGGCACTGACCGCCGTGCCCCTGCCGCCGGAGATTTGGGGTGCAACGTCATGCGTTGCCCAGGCGCCGATCCTCGCTGCCGGCGAGTGCGACCGAAAGGAGTGGCAGCGACGGCGCGCGCCCTGCGACCGGCCGTGTTGTGGCGCAAGGGCCGCTTCGGGGCGGACAGCGCGGCGGGGAGCCGGTTCGCGGGGCGAGTGCGGACGGTGGTAGCCACCTGCCGACAGCAAGGGCGGCCGCTCCGGGACTGCCTGGTGGCCGCGGCTGATACGGCGCTCCCGGGGACCGCCGCCCCCTCGCTCCTCCCCGCTGCGCAGAGGACCTGAACGCGTGCCAGGGGCTCGCCACCTGCCGCTCCGCGTGGCGGTTGGCACCGGAAATGCCGTAGGTCACCGGCGGGAGAGCGCCGAGCATCGTCCGGCCCGGCAAGAGGAGGCTGTCGTGCCCACCAAGCAAGGCGATGTTGGCCTGCTACACGACCCGGTCGCCCAGGAGCTGCTGCAGTCGAAGGCGCCCGCGCATTTGGCGTACACCTGGCGCGACGGCACGCCCCGCGTCGTGCCTATCGGGTTTCACTGGAACGGCCAGGAGATTGTGCTAGCGACCGCGCCCGATGCCCCGAAGATGAAGGTGCTGACGGACGGGGCCCAGGTGGCGCTGACGATCGAGGGCGATGGGGCGCTCCCGAAGGTGCTGCTCGTGCGGGGGACGGTACGCGTCGACACGGTCGAGGGCATCGCGCCGGAGTGGGCGGCGGCGGCCTACCGGTCGCTGGGCGAGGAAGGCGGGCGGGCGCTGGTAGAGAAGTCGGCGCCGCTGTA
>JAJPHF010000128.1 GCA_021325365.1 Pseudomonadota bacterium | reverse complement strand
TCGTAGATGATCATGTTGTAGGCGGTGCGCATGAGATTGGTCTTCATCTCGTCGGTGATCGCCACCAGCGCGCTCCGCACGATCTCCGCCGTGATCGGGTCCACGGCCGAGTGCTGAGTGCTGAGTGCTGAGTGCTGAGTAAGCTGGCTCGTCATCAAACGTCTCCATCCGGCTGGAGCCCGCGTGGCTCGCGGCGCCGTTCTGCTAGATTGTGCCCGATACTCCGAACTCAGTACTCAGCACTCAGCACTTCGATGCGCAGGTTGCCGTACTCGTCCACGGTCAGGCGGTCGCCCGGCTCGACCACGGTGGTCGTGCCCGGCTCGTCCACCAGGGCCGGGCCGACGACCTCCGCGCCCGGCGCCAGGCTGGCCCGCGCGTACGATGGCCACTCCTGCCAGCCGTCCGCTTCCGTGTAGACGCGGCGCGTGCCGCGCGGCTCCGCCTGGATGCTCGCCGCGGCGTCGGCGCGGACGAGCGGCGGCTTGCGTACCACGCCGATCACCGTCACGCGCAGGCTCACCACCTCGCAGTCCTCCTCGGGCGCGGAGTGGCTGAACCGCTGCTCGTGCGCCGCGTCGAACAGGCGCTTCACCTCGGCACGGTCCTCCTCGCTCGCCACGTGCGGCGGCAGCAGCACCGTGACCGCGTGCTCCTGCCGCACGTAGCGCATGTCGGCCGAGCGCCGCACGCGGATCTCCACCAGGTCGAGGCCGTACTGCTCGATCTCCTGCCGCCCCTTCGCCTCTAGCTCCTGCCAGAGTCGCTCCAGCTCGTCGAGGTCGGCGTCGCTCAGCCGCACGACGTGCGTCAGCACGTAGTCGCGGCGCAGGTCGGCGCGCAGCATGCCGAGCGCCGAGAACACCGCGGGCGCCTGAGGCACCAGCACCGTCGGCACCAGCAGCTCGCGGGCGATCAGGCTGGCGTGCAGCGGGCCGCCGCCGCCGTAGGCGAACAGCACGAAGTCGCGCGGGTCGAGGCCGCGCTCGGTCGTCACGGCGCGCACGGCGTTCGCCATGTTCGCCACGGCGATGCGCAGGATGCCGTTCGCCGCGGCCTCCGTCGAGAGGCCGAGCGGCTCGGCCACGCGCTCCTGGACGGCGGCGCGGGCGGCGGCCTCGTCGAGCGCGTGCTCGCCGCCGATGAAGCTGCCCGTGTCCAGGCGGCCGAGCACCAGGTTGGCGTCGGTCACGGTCGGCTCGGTGCCGCCGCGGCCATAGCAGACGGGGCCGGGCTCGGCGCCCGCGCTCTCGGGACCGACGTGAATGCCGCCGGCCTCGTCCACGCGCGCCAGTGAGCCGCCGCCGGTGCCGACCTCGTGGATGTCGATGGCGGGGATGCGCACCGCCAGGCCCTCGTTGTAGCCGCCGATGAAGAAGTCGTCCGACAGCCGCGCGATGCCGTTCTCGATCACGCCGGCCTTCACCGTCGTGCCGCCCATGTCGAAGCCGATGGCGTTCGGCACGCCGAGTGCCGCGCACAGCGCCTCGGTGCCCGCCACGCCGGCCGCCGGCCCCGACTCGAGCATCTGGATACACTGCTCGCGGGCCGTCGCCACGTCGTACAGGCCGCCATTGCTCTGCACCAGCAGCAGCGGGCCGCGGAAGCCCTGGCCGCGCGCCGTCTCGTCTAGGTGGTCGAGGTAGCGCTGCACGATCGGGCCGACGTAGGCGTTGGCCGCCGTGGTGCTGGTGCGCTCGTACTCGCGGTACTCGCGCGACAGCTCGTGCGACAGCGTCACGAACAGGTCCGGCCCGACGCGGCGCAGCACCTCGCGCATCCGTAGCTCGTGGTCGGGGTTGCGGTAGCCGTGCAGGAACACCACCGCCACGCTCTGGATGCCCTGCTCCACCAGCTCGCGCGCCAGCGTCTCGGCCTGCGGCTCGTTGAACGGGATCAGCACGTCGCCTTGGGCGTCCAGGCGCTCCTCGACCTCGTAGCGGCGGCTGCGCGGGATGAGCGGCACGTGCTTGCGGAAGAACAGGTTGAACGACTCGGGCCGGTTGATGCGCCCGATCTCGTACACGTCGCGGAAGCCCTTGGTCGTCACCAGCGCCGTCTCGGCGCCCTTGCGCTCCAGGATGGCGTTGATGACGACCGTCGAGCCGTGCAGCACGACGTTCGCCCGCGCCAGGTCGCCGCCCGCCGCGTTGATCGCGCGCAGGATGCCCTCGACCAGGTCGCGCGGGGTGCTCGACCACTTGCCGAGCAAGAGCTGCCCGCTGCTCTCGTCGAAGGCGGCCACGTCGGTGAAGGTGCCGCCGATGTCGACGGCGATGCGCAGCGTGGCGGTCTGCGTGCCCGCTTCGGGCGTGATCGTGCTCATGCTGGTGCTCTCCCCTACCCACGGTGATGGGCGCGCGGCTCAGCGCCCGGCCGAGCCGAGCTGGCGAATGGCCTCTTCGATGAGCGACAGGTCCACCAGGTCGGCGACGTTGATCCGCTGGTTCTGGAAACCGTGTGCCAGATACCATTCCTGGTCGTCAATCATGGACTGCACGTTAGGGATCGGATCGGCTTTCAGCCCCGACGGGATCGACTTCTCGAACAGCGAGCGGTCCTTGACCGTGGTGTGCTCGATGAGGATCGGCACGACCTGGTCGAACATCGCCGGATCGCGGTCGATCAGCCCCTTCACGTAGTCGCGGACGCCGCGCGTGTAGGCGCGCAGGTAGCGGATGCCCGCCTCGCGGTCGGTGAGCAGCTTGTCGCCGAAGAGGACGCCCGCGATCTGCTGGTTGGGGTAGACGTCGTAGCCGATGGGGCCGCGCACGACCAGCCCGCGCTCGACGGCGATCGTCGTGAACGGCTCCTGCCAGTAGGCGGCGTCGATCACCTTGTTGGCGAAGGCGGCAATCTGGTCGGGGAAGTTGAGAATCGTGAGATCGACGTCTTCGTAGCGCAGGCCGCCGGTCTGCAGGAAGCGGTCGAGTGCGACGTCGGGCGTGCTGCCGGCGTTGCCGAGCGCCACCTTCCAGCCGCGCACGCTGGCCGGCCCCTGGTAGGCGCCGCTGTCCACGAGGTCCTTGCGCACCGCCCAGCCGCCGGCCGAGGCGTTCGGCAGGTTCGCGCCGTGGTCGGCGACGATCTTCACGGGCAGGCCGCGGGCGAAGGCGTTGTACAGGAAGGCGTTGATGGCCGCACCGGCCGCGTCGGCCGAGCCGGACACGACGGCGGGCACCTGGTCGGCGGTGCCCACGGGCACGAACTCGGCCTGGATGCCCTCTTCCGCGAAGTAGCCCTTCTCGGCGGCGATGTAGCTGCCGGCGGCCGACGTGATCTGGATGTCGGTGATCCGCGCCGTCACCGGCGGGCTGGGCGGCGCCGTGCGCGCCGTGGGCGCTGCCGCCGCGGTCGCCCCGCTCGCGGGCGCTGCGGCCTGTGTGGGAGCTGCCACCGGTGCCTGGGCGTTGGGCGCCGACGTGGGCGCGGGCGCCGCCGGCGCGCACGCCGCCGTGAAGCCGGCCAGTAGCGCTCCGCCGCCCAGAAGGCGCAGCATGGCGCGGCGAGCCGGCGAGTATCCCTGCATGCGAGGTCTCCAGCGCTGTCGTCGGGCGCGTGGTAGTCGTAGGGTTGCATGCAGCATAACGAGTCGCCATAGAATTAGTCCAATCGGAATTCCTGGGAGATTTGATTGGTGATTGCCGATGCAAGCTCGACGCGCCCCCCGACGCCTGCCGTAGCCCGTACCCGCGTCACGCCGAGTCCCGGCGGCGCCGAGCGACGCGACGCTGCGCCGCTGCGCGACGCGGGCCTGAACCCCGTGCGTTTGGCCGTGTTCTGCACGGTGGTCGAGCGGCAGAGCTTTCGCCGCGCCGCCGACGAGCTGTGCCTGGCGCAGCCGACCGTCAGCGGCCACATCCGGGCACTGGAGGAGGCGTTCGGCGTACCGCTGTTCGACCGTCGCCGGCGCGGCGCGCACCTCACGGAGGCCGGGCGCGCGGTCTACGACTACGCCGTCGGCGTGCGACGCGAGCTAAGCGCCCTACGGGCGCACCTCAGCGACCTGGCCGGCGGCGAGGCGGGCATCGTCACGCTTGGCGCCGCCCAGGTGCCGGGCACGTACATCCTTCCCGAGCTGCTGGCGAGCTTCCACCACCAGCACCCCGCGGCGCGCGTGAACCTGCGCCTGGTGCCCCCCGACGCCATTGCCGAGGAGGTGCTGCGCGGGCGGCTCGACTTCGGGATCGTCAGCGAGGTGACGCGGCTGGGCGCGCTCCAGTCGGAGCCGCTATGGGCCGAGCCGACGGTGCTCATTGCTCCCGCCAGCCACCGTCTCGCCGAGCGCACTGGCGCTATCCCGCCCACGGAGGCCCTGCCGGACGAGCATGCGCCGTCTGTCGTCCCCGGTGATCACTTACCGGTCGCCCGGCCGGCGGTGACCTTCGCCGACCTCGCGACCGAGGCGTTCGTCGTCGGCCCGGCGCGTAACCTGGGCGACCGCGCACTCGACCGGGGCCTGGCGCGGGCGGGACTACCCGCGCGCCGCGTGGTGATGGAGATGGGCACCCACGAGGGCGTGAAGCAAGCCGTCCAGCACGGTGTCGGCCTGGCGATCGTGTTTCGGCGCGTGGTGGCCGCCGAGCTGGCCGCCGGGCAGCTCGTGGCCCTGCCATTCGAGGAGTTACCGATGGTCGAGCAGTTCCTGATGGTCTACCGGCGCGCCCACCGCTTCACGCCGCTCGCCGCCAGCCTGATGGCCTTCATCCGCGCCGAAGCCCAGGGCTTCGCCAGCGGCGATAACCCGAGCCTGCGGCCGCTGTGCGAAGGCGCGATCGGGCAGCACGGCGCTAGCCCAGCGTAGACTAATCAGCAGAGGGTGATACGGCCATTCGGGACACGGATGGCAGAGAAGAGTGGATGGCTACGGCCTGGACGGCCGGTAGAAGACGTCGCTAATGACGGCCACCAGTATCCGCTGGTCAGGAAGGATGTCGTAGGCGATGGCCCAGGCGCCACAGAGGTAAGCATCTCGAAAGACCCGCTGTAGCGGCAGCACGAGGACTACCCGCAGGTGCGGGTCTCGGTAGGGGTCTTCCTGGATCTCGTTCAGGCAGTCGAGGATTGTGTCAAGTGTCGCTGGCGGGAGCTGGCTGAGCTGGTGCTTGGCGTACTCGCTCAGGGCGATTCGAAAGGCCACGTTGCTCCCGAAATTCGTCTAAGCTGATCCAGCCCGATGGGAGGCCATCTCTGCCCGAGGCCTGGTGAGCCTCCCACTGCTCGTGGCTGATGCGAATGCCCTCGACGAACTCGTCCCAGTGCGGCATATGGGCTTTCAGCCATTCGGTCTGCTCTTCGGGCGTCATCTCCGCCAGCGCCTCTCGTAGCTCCATGACTGCGCCCCTTTAGAAGAGTATACGGTACGGTGCGCTCTCCCGTGCGACGGACCCGTTACTGATACGGCCCGAGCTGCTGGGCGGCGGCCTGGGCGAACGACGGGTCGAGGAGGCTGTCGAGGGTGGCGCTGCCGGTGTAGTAGCCGCGCGCGCGGTGGTAGTCCAGCTCGGTCTGCAGGCTCGGCCGGTAGATCTGGCCGTCGGGGTCGAGCGCGGCCATCTGCATCTGGTCGTAGGCCGCCGGGTCCTTGATCTGCGTCGAGTCGATGAGCACCTGCACCGCCTCGGCACGGCCCTGGCCCTTCACGAAGGCGTCGTTGTAGACCCGCACGCCTTGCAGGTAGGCCGTCATGAAGCGGCGGGCGAGGTCCGGCTGGCCGGCTAGCTGCTCGTTGAAGAACAGGAGCGCTGCCTGGTAGTTCCCGCCGTAGGCCGCGCTGACCATGCCCGGGTCCCATGCGCCGATCACCCCGCGCGCGTAGGCCGCGCCCAGCGCCGGCTCGATGAGCACGGCGGCGTCAATGGCCTGGTTGCCGAGCGCCACCACCATGTCGGGGTAGCCCATCGGCACGAGGTCTACGTCGTCGACGCTGAGCCCCCCGGTGGCGAGCACCTGGGCGATGATCGCCTCGCCGCTGGCGCGCAGCGTCGAGACGCCGACGTGCCGGCCGCGCAGGTCGCCGACGGCGCGTACGGCACCGTTCTCCAGCAGGTCGCGGCGCACGGGAAGCTGCACGAACTCGAAGCCGGGGCGGGACGTGCCCTTGTCGGCCACGGCGCGGATGCGGATGCCGCGATCGATGGCGTTCAGCACGGCCAGGCTGAGGCCGCCGCCCGCGACCTGTAAGTCGCCGGCGGCCATCGGCGCGATGATGTCGTTGCCGCTCTGGAACGGCAGGATGTCCACGTCGATGCCCTGCGCCTGGAAGAAGCCGCGCGCCCGCCCGAAGAACACGCCGGCGTCTGAGATGGCGAGTGGCGAGCCAAAGTGCACCGTCGTGAGCTGTGGGCCCGGCCCACTTGGTGGCTGGCCGCTCGCCGCCGCGGGCGCGGACCCTGGCCCGGTCGCCGCCCCCATCATCGCCACCAGCCCGACCAGGGCCAGCGCGCTCCCCAGCGCTCGGGTCGTCCGCTGCATTCGCGGCCTCCTCGTTCCTTGCGACCCCGCTTCGGCGCAGCGTCTCGCTCGATGCTACGCCAGGGCGGGGCGGCTGGTCAACGGCCGCTCGCTACTGCCTGCCGAGCGTGCTGTCCAGCCAATCGAAGATGCGCTGGGCGCGCAGGCCGGGGGCCTTCACCTCGCAGTGCAGGTCGGCCCCCTCGGCGGCCGTGAACGGCACGAGTAGCTTGGGGCCTGGCAGCGCGTCGTAGAGCTGCTGCGACTGCCCGGGCCAGAACTGCTCACCCTCGGGGTCGGTCACGAGCATCGGGCAGCGAATCCGCTCCGCCACGCCGCCCGCGAGGGTGTACTGCTCCACGGCATTAAATACATCGTATGGGGAGGCCAGCCCGTAGGGCCGCATGCGGAAGGCCAGCGTCGCGGCGGCCACGGGCTCATCCCGCAGGCCCTCGTCCATGTACTGATCGAACTCGGCCTTCTGTCCCGCGGCCAGCAGCGCCGCCATCGGCGGCGGCAGGTTCGCCATCCAGCTCGTGGCCACGTTCCACACGCCCGGGTCGGCCACGGCGGCGGCGACGCGCTGCTCGAACGCCACCGCCTGCGGCAACCAGTAGCCGCCCTGGCTGACGCCCAACACCGCGATCTGCCCCGGCTCGACCTCCGGGCGGCCGAGCGCGTAGTCCACGACGGGCGTGAGGACCTTCTCCCAGTCGGGCCGGAAGTAGAGGCGCTGCTCCAACAACGCGGTGCCCTGCCCGGGGCCGTAGAAGGTCAGGCAGTTGTAGCCACGCTCGAGCGCTGGGGCCGCGCCCTGCGTCCAGGCGTTGACGAGCGAGCCGTCGCTGCCGTTGTTGAAGATCAGTAGCGGTCGGCGCCGGCGGGAGTCGTCGACGTTGAAGAAAAAGCCGGGCAGCGTCGTGCCCTCGTAAGGAATTCGCACGCGCTCGACCGGCGGCTCGAGCAGCGCCGCGCCCTGGTCCCAGAGCTGCTGGTGGCGCAGCCACGTGGGCGCGAACCGCTCGGGGGCGCCCATCCGATCGACGAAGTACGTGGCGGCGAAGGTGTAGTTCGCGGCCTGCTGGTACGCCTGACGCGCCGAGACGCGGCGCCCGGCCGCGGCGGCCTCGTCGGCGATGGCGGCGAGGCGGTCGCCGGCCGCGGTCATCGCCTGGACGGCGCTCGCCGCGTCCCCGTCGCGGATCTGGTCGGCAATCGCCAGGCAGGTGCCCACGTCGGCCACCTGATAATAGGCGCCACCCAGCACGCCGAGAAACACGAAGTCAAAGTCCTCGTCCTGAAAGAAGTGCGCCGCGCTGCGTGGCGTCATCTGCTGCTCCTCCGCGTCCGCCCCAGGCTGGCCCTGCCCCGCCGCCGTGCGCGAACCGACCTGGGAGGCGAGGATGCTGCCGGTGCCCAGCGCCGCGGTTGCCTGGAGGAAGCGCCTTCGCTGCATGCTCCCGTTCCTCTCGCTGGATGGTAGGGGCGCGCCCGCCGCTGGCGGCCTCGGCCCGGCGCGGCCGCCAGCGGCGGCTAGAGCCCGCCGAGTGGCGTCGTGCCGAGCGCCGGCGGCAGGCGGCGCTGGTCGCGGGGGCCGACGCGGTGCAGATTATAAGCCTGGCGGGCGCGTGCGCGAGCGCCGGGCGCTTTACACGTCGCGCCCGGCGTGGTATCTGTGCTGGGGGGCGAGCGGCGCGATGCCCCGGGCCGTTTCTGCACGGCCCGAGACACGGTCCGGCGCGCCGAGAGCCGGCCGATGGCGGGCGCACGGTAGCTCACCGCCGGCCTGGACGGGTTAGCCAGGGGGAGCGAGAGGAGCGAGGACATGCTGTACGAGTATCGGCACTACCAGGCGGTCCCGGGCAAGATGCCGGCGCTGCACCGCCGCTTCGCCGAGCTGACCACGCGGGTCTGGGCGAAGCACGGCATCCGCGTGGTCGGCTTCTTCGAGGCGGTCGTGGGCTCGACCAACGAGCTGCACTACATCCTGCAATGGGAGGACATGGCCGACCGCGAGCGGAAGTGGGACGCCTTCCAGCGGGACCCCGAGTGGCAGGAAGGGCGCGCGCGGAGCGAGGTGGACGGCCCGCTGGTGGCGCGCGCCACCAACTACTTCTGGCGACCGACGCCCTACTCCCCGATGCAGTAGCGCCGCAGGCCCTCACGGCTGCTTGCGCAGGATGTCCTGGAACTTGGCGAGGGTGCGGGCCATCTCTTTGTCGTCGTTGCGCTGGTAGTAGGCCACGTCGACGGTCGTGAATCGCACGCCTGCCGCCTGCAGCTTCTCGATCTCGGGCGCCGTGCGCGAGCCGGGCACGAAGGCCGCATCCTGGAAGTTCGTCTCGTACAGAATGGCCTGCGCCTCGGGACTGAGCAGGTAGTTGACAAAGAGCTTCGCGGCGTTCGGGTGCGCGGAGCGCCGCGGCACGGCCAGGTAGAGCGGCACGATGAGCGGCGCGTCCGTGGGGATGACGAACTCGACGGGTGCGCCGGCCGCCTTCAGCCGCAGCGCGTTGCCCTGGCTGCAGTCAATCGCGAAGGCGTCGAACTCGCCGCTGGCGATGCGCTCGATCTCGTTGCAGCGGATCAGGCCGGCGACCTGCGCGGCCAGCCGCGTCACGTACTCGGTCGTCCGCTGCTCGCCCCACAGCTCGGGCACGGCCAGGTTGTCGAACGACGCCGCGTAGGGCGTCGTCGCGATGCGCCCCTTGTACTCGGGCTTGAGGAGGTCCTGGAGGCTCTGGGGCGCCAGGCTCCCGCTCAGCTTCGTGGAGTTGTAGGTGATGCCGGTCGTGCTCGACTGCACGACCACGGCGCGGCCATCGGCCGCCACCGCCGCCGGGTTCTGCACGTTGGGCGCCCAGGCGCTCCAGTCGACCGGCTCCAGCGCGTCGGCGTCCATCATCGCCAGCACGTGCTGTGCGTAGCCGACTGCTACGTCGGACACCGCCGGGCGGCCCGCCTGGTATTCCTGTGCAATGCGCGGCGCCATCTCGGCCATGTTCGGCCCGGGCGTGAACTTCACGTCTACGTTCAAGCCATAGGCTTTGTTGAAGCCGTCGGCGAGCCGCCGGACGCCGTCCGACCCGCCGAGCGTCCCCTCGCCCCACACAAAGGACAGGGTCCCCTCCTGCCGCGCGCCGTCCACGAGCCGCTGGAGCGCGTCGCCGCCGTCCGCCCCGGTTCCGGCGCCACCGTTCGTCGCCCCGCTCCCGCTCGCCGCCCCGCTCCCGCTCGCCGCGCTCGGGGCGCCGACCGGCGCCGCGGGGCTGCGGGCCGCCGGCGCGCAAGCGAGCGCCGCCAGCAGCACGACGGCGAACAGGGTGCCCCGCCGCGCGTAGCCAGCCATCGGTCCCTCCCGTCTCCCGTTGGCGCTACGCGCCGGCCACGCCGCTGGTCGCCAGGATGCGCTCGGTATGCGTCCATTGCTTCAGCGGGCGGCCCTCGGCGAGCGCCTTCAGCTCGCGGCGCCAGATCTTCCGCAGGAGCAGCAGCTGCACGTCCGAGCGGCCGAGGCGCTCGTTCCTGCGGTCGTAGATGATGCCCTGCCCGGCCTGGGCCACCGAGTCCTGCACGTACACGATCTGCGGGTAGTCCTTGATGTCGTGGATGCGGATCTCCCCACGCAGGACTTTGGCGACCAGCTCGTCGGGCGCGGGCAGGCCAGCCATCTGCGCCTGCCGCTCGGCCTGGCGGGCCAGGAAGCGCTCGGCGGCCTCGCCGGTGACGTGGGTCAGCACCAGGTTGAAGCTCTGGTGGTGTACGTCGTCGATCGGCACGCGCCAGGCGATCTGGTCCACCCAGCCGCTCTCCGCGTCGTCGGGCGAGCCCTTGATGTAGATGCCGGCGGGCATCATGAAGTGGGTGATGCGGGCCACGCCATCCGAGCGCGTGGCCGACAGGCGCATGCCGTAGTCGGTCTCCTCGGCCGCGACTTGCGGGACGTCCCAGGGGTTGAGGCCGGCGTCGGTGAAGCCGGAGTCGCGGTGGGCGAACGCGACGTGGACCTCGTCGCACTGGTTCTCGACGTTGTTGAAGTAGTTGCAGTAGCGGTAGTAGTGCCGCTGCTGGAGGACGCCCTCCGCCTCGAACTCGGGCAGCGGCGGGAACGGCGGCGGCTCGCCCTCGCCCAGGTAGGCGAAGATCAGCCCGAGGTACTCATGCGTCGGGTAGCTCGCGATCTTCACCTTCGGCGGGAAGGAGGGGTCCTCGGCGGGCATCTCGACACACTGGCCGGAGCCGTCGTACTTCCAGCCGTGGTAGAAGCAGCGGAGGCAGTCGCCCTCCACCCAGCCGGTCGAGAGCTGCGTCCCCCGGTGCGCGCAGCGGAAGGCGACCAGGTGGGGCGTGCCGCCCTCGCCCCGGTACAGCGTGAAGTCCTCGCTCATGATGCGGATCGGCTTCGCGTGGCCCGGCGGCAGCTTCGCGGCCAGGTAGACGGGCTGCCAGAAGCGGCGCATGAAGCGCCCCGCCAGCGTGCCCGGACCGGTGTGCGCGAAGTCCGTATAGTCGGCCTCGGTATACGTGGGTTTGGCGCTGCCGTTCGTCGCGGCCATCGGCGGTTCTCCTACTGCTTCAGCAGAATCTGCTGCACCTTGGCACGGCGGCGGTTGTACTCGCCCTCGTCCTGGCGCAGCACGAAGTCGATGTCGGCCACGGTGAAGCGGACGCCTTGCGCCCGCAGTTGTTCGAGCTGCTTGGCGGTCTTGGAGCCTTCGACCAGGTGCGAGTCGGCGGCGTCGGTCTCGGCCAGTAGGTCCTGCACCTCGCGGCTCAACGCGTAGTCGATCCAGAGCTTGGCGGCGTTCGGGTGGGCCGCGGTCTTGGGCACCGCCATGTACAGCGGGATCAGGAAGACGGCGTCCGACGGGATGACGATGTCCACCGGCATCCCCTTCGCCTTCGCCTCCAGCGCGTTCGACTGGCTGCAGTCGAGGGCCAGCGCGTCGAACTCGCCGCTGGCGATGCGCTCCGTCTCGTTGCAGCGGATCAGCCCGGCCAGCTGGTCGCTGAGCCGCCTCAAGTAGTCGTCCGTCCGCTGCTCGCCCCACACCTCGTCGGTGGCCAGGTAGTCGAACGTGGCGCCGTAGGGCGTGGAGGCCAGGCGGCCCTTGTACTGCGGCTTGAGGAGGTCCTGCATGCTGCGCGGCACGTTGTCGCCGGTGAGGCGCTGCGTGTTGTAGGTGATGCCCGAATAGCTCGTCTGGAAGGTGACGGCGGCGCCGTTGGCGGCGATCAGCTCCGGGTTGCGAATGTTGACGGCCCAGCTCTGCCAGTCGACGGGCAGCAGCCCTTGCGCCTGCACCAGCGCGGCCATGTGGACGCCGTAGCCCACCATCACGTCGGTCGAGGCGCGCCGCCCGGCCTGGGTCTCCTCGGTGAGCTTCGTCATCATGTTGGCCATGCTCGGGCCGGGCGTGAACTGCACGTTCAGGTTCAGGCCGTACGTGCGGTTCAGGCCCTCGGCGATGCGCCGCGCGCCCTCGGTGCCCCCCATCGTGCCCTCACCCCAGATGAGCGTGAGCTGGCCTTCCTGCCGCGCGCCGTCGACGATCGCCTGGAGGGCCGGGCTGAACTGCGTCGCGGCGGGCGCGGCGGTCGGGGCGCTGGCGGCCGCCGGCGGCGCGCTGCTGCCCGTCGGGCGCGCGGCCGGTGCGGCGGGCGCGCAGGCCGCCAGCAGCGCGAGCAGCACCAGGTGGGCGGCGCGCAGCCGCCACGATGGATACTGGGCCATCAATTGTCTCCCTCGCGTGATGCCGTCACCGCGCCAGGCGGCACCACGCCCTGCCGCCGGCGGCATTTCTCTCGCATACCTCAGGCTCGGGGCGCTTCGAGCCCCAGCAGCGCTTGCGCCGTGCCGCCCAGGATCGCCTCCGTCTCGGCGGGCGACAGGCCCGCCTCCTGGATGTACTCGACGCAGTGGCGGAAGCGGTCGCCCACGGCGTAGGGGAAGTCGGTGCCGAGCAGCAGGCGGTCGGTGCCGAACACGTCGCAGGCGCAGCGCAGCGCCGCGGGCTCGTGGTTACAGGTGTCGTACCAGAGCCGCCGGAAGGCGTCGCGCGGCGGCACGTCGCTTGTGGGCACGGCGCCGCGGCGCCGCGCGCCCTCGATGTTGTTGGCCACGCGCGCCATCATGAACGGCAGCGTCCCGCCCAGGTGGGGCACGATGACGCGCATGCGCGGGTAGCGCGTCGTGAGGCCGCTCACGACCAGGCGCACGGCCGCCACGCTGTCCTCGAACAGCGCGCCCATCATGACCTGCATGCCGTAGTCCTTTAGCTCGTTGCCGAAGCCGATGAACAGCGGGTGCAGGAACAGAATGGCGCCTCGCCGATCCAGCTCGGCCCAGAACGGCTCGAAGGCCGGATCGTCGAGCGGCCGCCCCGCGACCGAGCAGCCGGTGGCGACGCCGAGGAAGCCCAGCGTGTCCAGGCAGCGCCCGACCTCCGCGATCGCGGCGTCGACGTGGGGCAAGGGCACGGCGGCGAAGGCGGCGAAGCGGTCGGGGTAGCGCTTGCAGACGTCGGCATACAGGTCGTTGCCCAGCCGCGCCGCTGCCTTGGCGTCGCCCTCGTCGGGCGCGTTCGGGTGCAGCAGCGAGGTGGAGAGGACTTGCAGGTCGATGCCCGCACTGTCCATCAGCGCCAGGCGCTCCTCGATGTCGATGGCGGCGCCGGGCGCGCGGGCGGTGGTCGGCGCCACGGTCGGATCGACCAGGCGCGCGATGCAGTCCACGTATTCCTGCGGGAAGTAGTGCGCGTGTACGTCGATACGCATCGGCTGCTCCTCGGGCGACGCGGGGTTGCGCGCATTGTACCCCGGGCCGCTAGCGGGGCGCGATGTCGAGGAGCGCCTGGGCCGTCCCGCCGAGCAGGGCGGCGGTCTCGGCCGCGGTCAGGCCGATCTCGTGGGGCACGTCGAGGAGATACTGGAGCTGCGCGCCCTGCATGTAGGGAAAGTCGGTGCCGAGCAGCAGGCGGTCGGCGCCGAACGACTCGCAGGCGCAGCGCAGGGCGGCGTGGTGAGCGTTCACCGTGTCGTACCAGAGGCGCCGCAGCAGCGGGCTGGCGTCGCCCTCGAACGGGAGGGGCGGCCCCCCGCGCGCCCGTCGCCGGCCTACCGTGCCGTCGATGCGGCCGAGCAGGAACGGCAGCGTGCCGCCCAGGTGGGGCACGATCACCTTGATATTCGGATAGCGCGTGGTCAGGCCCGACATGACGAGCTGCAGTGCGGCAACCGTGTCCTCGAAGGGCGCGCCGACCATCCAGGCGAGCCCATGGGGGTCGCGCTCGGGCACGAGCCCCTGGCCGACGGGGTGCAGGAACAGCACGGCCGCACGGCGGTCCAGCTCCGCGAAGAAGGGGGCGAACGCCGCGTCGTCGAGCGGCCGGCCGGCGACCGAGCAGCCGATGGTGATGCCGCGCATGCCGAGCATGTCCAGGCAGCGCTCGGCCTCGGCGAGAGCGGCGTCGACGTGGGGCAGCGGCACGCAGCCGAAGGCGGCGAAGCGTCCGCCGTGGCCGCGTGTGGCGTCGGCGTAGATGTCGTTCGAGAGGCGCGCGGCCTCGACGGCGTCGGCCGCGCGCGGCAGGTACGGCTGCAGCAGGGAGACGGAGAGCACTTGCAGGTCGATGCCGACCGTATCGAGCACCTCGATTTGCCGCGCCAGCGTCGGCGCGCCGCCGGGCACGGCGTCGGGGCTCTCGGCGCGCGGGTCGCCCAGCCGCCGCAGGCAGTCCACGTATTCCGGGGCGAAGTAGTGGGCGTGGACGTCGACGCGCATTGGCCGCTCTCCTACAGGCACGGTTGGCACGCCGGGGCGCGGCTCATCCCTGTCGAATCATCCCGGTGACCCGGGCGACGATGCCCGCGCGCTGCCTGAACCCGCGCCGGCTATACCCGCGCTTCATCAGCGCTCACCAGACCTCGCGCAGGTCCAGGGCGAAGCCCGGCAGCACCGGATCGCCCGACACCGTCTCCGGCTGGTGGAGGCGCTGGACCGGCGCGTCGGGGCGGTACACGTACACCTGGTGAGCATCCGGGTCGAGCAGCCAACCCAGCCGTGCGCCGTTGGCGAGGTACTCCTCCAGCTTAGCGTGCAGCACCTCCAGCCGGTCGGAGGGCGAGCGCAGCTCTAGCACGAAGTCGGGGCAAAGCGGGATGAACCGCTCCCACTCGCGTGGCGACAACGCCTCCAGGCGACTGTTCAGGACCCAGCTCGCGTCCGGGGCGCGTACCGCGCCATTCGGCAGGCGGAAGCCGGCCGCCGAGCTGAACACCGTCCCGGCCCTTTCGCGCTTGGCCCAGAGCCCGAGCTGGAGGATGATCTCGGCTTCACGGCTGCCCGTACCCCCTCCTACAGGCGGCATGATCTGCCACTCTCCCTCAGCGCTGCGTTCGATCCACAGCTCGGCGTTGAGCTGGCACAGCTCGAAAAACTGGTCCTCCGTCAGCTCGAACACCGGCCGCGTGCGCAGCACCAGCGGCCACGAATAGGATGCGCGCCTGGGCTTGGGCGCATTCGTGTTACGTTTGCGGGCCGCGATACTCATGCGGCTGCTCCCCGGTAAGTGAGGCGCTGCCCAGAGGGTAACACAGCGCGATCACTAGCGCGCAGTACGCCGAGCAGGAGCGCCGGGCGTGCGGGCGAGCGGTCACGACAAACCCCTTACCGGCCGCCTACCGGCGCAGGCCCATCTTCTTGAGCAGGGGGATGACGTCGTCTTCCATCTGGTGGAGGCCGCGGATGGGGTCGAAGAAGCAGGTGAGGATGCTCTCGATGCCGGCGTCGTGCAGCGCCCGGATCTCCTCGGC
>JAJPHF010000093.1 GCA_021325365.1 Pseudomonadota bacterium | reverse complement strand
TCGTAGATGATCATGTTGTAGGCGGTGCGCATGAGATTGGTCTTCATCTCGTCGGTGATCGCCACCAGCGCGCTCCGCACGATCTCCGCCGTGATCGGGTCCACGGCGAGGGCGCCTTCAGCGCCCTCCCGCTGCCAGCGGGAGAGGAGGGGAGATGCGGGGCCGCCTGGCCGTGGGTTCAAATGGGGGCGCTGCCCCGTTGTCTGTACTGTCATGGTGTGCTCCGGTCACGCGCTAACGGTACGGCCCAAGCTGCTCAATGGCCTGCTGGACGAACGAGAGGTCCAGCATATCTTGCACGTTGACGCGCTGGTTCTGAAAGCCGTTCGCCAGGAACCAGTCCTGCGCCTCGGCGATCGACTCCACGTTCGGAATGGGATCGCCGCGCAGGCCGGATGGGACGGCCTTCTCAAACATCGCGCGGTCCTTCACCGTCGTGTGCTCGATGAGGATTGGCACCACCTCGTCGAACTTCGCGGGATCGCGTTCGATCAGGCCCTTCACGTAGTCGCGGACGCCGCGCGTGTAGGCGCGCACGTAGCGCAGGCTTAGCGCCCGGTCTCTCAGCAGCCGCTCCGACAGGAGCACCACGCCCACCTGCTGGTTCAAGCGAATCTGCCAGGCCGCCGGGCCGCGCGCCGCGAGCCCGCGCTCGACGGCGATGGTGGTGAACGGCTCCTGGTAGTAGGCGCCGTCGATCGCCTTGTTCGCCAGCGCCGGCAGCATGTCCGGGTAGCTGAGGTTGATGCGGTCGATATCCGCGAGCGTCAGGCCCCCGCTGTGCAGATAGTCGTCGAGCGTGATATCGGAGTTGCTGCCCTGCGAGGCGGTGGCGATCCTCCAGCCCTTGAGGCTCGCCGGCCCCTGGTAGGCGCCGCTGTCCATCAGGTCCTTGCGAATGGCGATGCCGCCTGCCGAGGCGCCCTGCACGTTCGCGCCGTGATCGGCCACGATCTTCAGCGGGATACCGCGCGCGAAGGCGTTGAACAAGAACGCCGTGAGCGGCGCGCCCGCCACGTCGGCCTCGTCCGCCACGAGGACGGGCACCTGGTCGGCGGCGCTCGGCACCCACTCGACCTCGATACCCTCTTCCGCGAAGTAGCCCTTCTCGGCGGCGATGTAGCTGCCCGCGGCCGACGTGATCTGGATGTCGGTGATGCGGACCCGGGCGGTTGGCAGGACGGCAGTCGGCGCGGCGGGCTGCCCGGGCGGGGCGGGCGCGGGCGACTGGGCCGGGGCGGCCGGGGGTGCCGTCCGGCTCCCCTCGCCGGCGGGCGCGGCGGGAGCCGCGCAGGCGGTTGCCAGGCCAGCCACCAGCAGGGCGACAAATCCAAGTGGGGTACTACGCATCCGCCGCTCTCCCACGTCGCTAGCCCGCGCTCGGGCGGCTTGTCCGCTCGCGCCGCAGCGCCTCCGTGGCCGGCCAGTTGATCTCCAGAGTGGCTTCGTCCAGCACGACGCCGTACTCGTCGCGGGCCGCCGCGCGCGAGACGTAGCCCTCGCGCACGTCGTGCTGCACGCGCTCGGCGGGCCGTTCTAGGGGATCGCCGTAGCCGCCCCCGCCGGCGGCCTCCAGCACGTAGGCGTCGCCGGGGCTAAGCCGCAGGGCGCTCACCTTGCCGTTCGGGAATGTTTCCACTCGCCCGTCGGCGCGGCGCACGCGGAACCCGTTGGGTCGCGCCTCGTGCCCCCCGAACAGGCCCCAGGGCGCGCACTGTGTCCGCTCGATCCCGGCCGTGACGGCTAGCTCGCCCTGGAGGCGGATCACCTTGCGGATGCCAAGGCCGCCGCGCTGCTTGCCCGCGCCGCCCGAATCGGGGCGCAGGGCGTACTCCTCGATGACCATCGGGTACTTCGCCTCGTTCGCCTCGACCGGGCTGTTGTGCGTGTCGCCGTCGTTGATGCAGATGACGGCGCTCATACCGTCGTTCCGGCAGGTCGCGCCCCAACCGCCCCCCGGCGGGTCGCCGGCGATGATCACGAAGCGGCCGCTCCGGGGGTCGGTGCCGTAGGCGATGGCGGTGAGCAGGTCGGCGTGATGGCCCGCGATCACGCCATCGGGCATGGCCGGCGCCATGGCGCGGATAATCGTGTCGGCTACCGTCATCGGGATCGTCATCCACTTGCGTACGGCGGCGGGCTTGGTGGCGGAGACGACACGGCCCGGCGGCAGCACGACGTTCAGCGGCGCGAAGGAGCCGTCGTTGATCGGGTACAGCAGGGGCGAGGTCAGGCACTTGAACGCCACCTGCGCCGCTGAGCGCCCGGCCGTCGAGCCGGAGTTGTAGAAGCCAGTCACCTGGCGGCTGACGTCCGTGAGGTCGACGGTCATCTGGTCGCCCGCGACCGTCACCTTGACCCGGATCGGGATCGGCTGGCCCAGCCGGATGCCGTCGTCGTCCATGAAGGACTCGGCCTCGTAGACCCCGTCGGGCATCGCCGCCACCGCCTGCCGCGCCACCTCGCCACTATAGCGATAGATGTGCTGGATGCTGCCGAGCACGGCGTCGCGCCCGTAGCGCTGGAGCAGCTGCCGCATCCGCCGCTCGCCGGTCTTGATGGAGGCGATCTGAGCGCGGAAATCCCCCATGGCGAGGTCCGGGAACCGCACGTTCGCCTTGATGATCTCGACTAGCTCCGCGTTCACCTGGCCTTCGCGGTAGATCTTCACGATCGGCAGCTGGAGCCCTTCCTCGTAGATGTCGGTAGTCGAGCCGCGCAGCGTGCCGCCGATGTTCTGCCAGTGGGCCATGGACGCGCTAAAGGCCACTAGCTCCCCCTCCCAGAAGATGGGGAGCGTGAAGATCATGTGGTTGAGGTGCGAGCCCATGATATAGCTGTCGTTGGTGAGCAGGATGTCGCCGGGCCGAATGTGCTCCTTCCCGTAGTGCGCGAGCTTGGCCTTGATGGCATCCGAGAGGCCGCGGATGAACATGGGGAGGCCGAGGCCGATGGAGATGGTGTTGCCGTCGGCGTCGAACAGGCCCACGGTGAAGTCGAGGGCCTCGTAGATGATCATGTTGTAGGCGGTGCGCATGAGATTGGTCTTCATCTCGTCGGTGATCGCCACCAGCGCGCTCCG
>JAJPHF010000084.1 GCA_021325365.1 Pseudomonadota bacterium | reverse complement strand
GGTGAGGATGCTCTCGATGCCGGCGTCGTGCAGCGCCCGGATCTCCTCGGCGACCGTCTGGTAGCTGCCGTACAGGTGCCACGCCCCCAGCCCCATCGCGTAGCGCAAGAACATCTCCCGCCCGACGCCGCCCCACGGGTCCGCGCGGTCGAGCTGCGCGCCGTACCGCTTGGCAAACGACGTGTTCGGGTCCGAGGCGATGTTCCACATGAAGTTGCAGATCGCCTCGCGGTCCACCTCGCTCTCGACCCAGGCCACCGTCTCCTGGGCCCGGCTGTCCGTCTCTGCCATGATGACGTACACCATCGTCGCCGGCCGCACCTGGCGCCCGTACTTCGCCGCCAGCGCGTGGACGTTGCGCACCATGTCGCGGTACTCGGCCATCGTCCGGCCGGTCATGAACACCAGGTCGCAGTGGCGGGCGGCGAAGTCCAGCCCCACGGCCGAGTTGCCGGCGTTCATCAGCACCGGCCGCGGCTGGCGCACCGGCTTCGGCCGCAGCAGCGCGTCGTACGCCTGGTAGTAGTCGCCCGCGAAGTCGATCGGCTCGGCGGAGGCCCATAGCCACTTCATCAGCGTTACGAACTCGTCGGCCATGTCGTACGCCGTGTCGTGCTCGACCGGCTCCTGGCCGAACATGCGGTTCTCGTAGCGGTTGCCGGCCCCGGTGACCACGTTCAGCCCCCAGCGGCCCTTCGACACGAAGTCGATGGTGGCGCCCATCTTCGCGACGTGCAGCGGGTGGAACTTGTAGGTGATGTGCGCCGTGGAGAAAAGCTGCAAGCGCGACGTGACGGGCGCCAGGCAGGCGGCGGCGGCGAGGAAGTCCAGCGAGTCGTCGTTGTAGCCGCTGGGGCCGCCGTAGCCCCGCCAGCGCCCGTACGGCACCTGGTACTCGTAGCCGATGCGCTCGGCGAGCTGGTTCAAGCGGAGCGCGGTGTCCCAGTGCCAGAAATTCCGCAGCCGGTCAGGATCGGTCAGCACGGCCTTCGACGCGCTCATCCCCGACGCGAGGTTCCAGGCGAAAAAGCCCAGCTCCATCGCGTTGCCGCTGCGCGTCGCCGGCTGCCCGCCCGGATCGAAGGGGCCGCGGAGCACGTCGGCTTGCCTGGCCACGGTCACCACTCCTGCACAGGTGACTTCAGAGACCGATTGAGCGCCCCCTCACGGGGCCGCGGGCACGCCCTGCGGGTCGACGCCGTGCGCGAACGCCTGCAGCTTCCGCAGGTACGAGTTGTCGTAGTAGTCGGAGGGCTTGTGGGCCTTGACCTCGGGCGACGACGAGAGATCGATCACGTTCTGCACGTTCTCGTCGCGCATCAGCGGATAGACGACCCAGCTCGCCAGGCTGTTCTGGTACGACTCCTCCAGCAGCTCCGGGTCGGTGACCTGCGTGTACTTGCTGATGATCGCCTTGGTGGCGTCGGGATTCGTCCTCGCCTGGTAGATCGCCTCGATGTAGGCTTTCAGGAACCGCGACACCTCGTCCTCGTGCGCTTGTGCCCAGTCGCGGCGCACGACGATGCCGTTGTTGATTGTCTGTAGGTCGAGCGGCGTCATGTTCACGATCTCGTTGAATCCCGCCTGGCGGGCGCGCAGCGTGTTGGGCGAGGTAAGAATGGCGGCCTGCACCTGGCCGGTCTGCAGCGCCGCCAGGATCGCGCCGTCCTCGCGCAGGTAGGTGAGGTTGACCTGAGAGGGGTCGATGCCCTGCTTCATGAACAGGGTGCGGAGCGCGTTGTCGCTGGACCCGCCCTGGCTGGTGACGCCCACCGTTTTGCCGACGAGGTCGCTCAGCGTGTGCAGCGAGGGGTCGCCGAAGACCCCTTGCGTGTACACCGGCACGGGCGACGCGATGTAGGTGAGGTCCGCGCCGCTCGCGATGGCGTCGATCGCCGCCGAGCCGTCCACGGTGATCTGCACGTCGCCGCTGACCAACGACTGGATGTCGGCTGGCTTCGCCAGGTGGCGCACGTCCGCGTCCAGCCCGTACTTGCGGAATAGTCCTTGGTCCTGCGCGATCCAGACCGGGGCGAAGGCCGCCGCCACCTGCGAGAAGGCGATCGTGATGGGGATGGGCGCGGCGGTGGCGGCGCCGCTCGCGGGCGCTGGCGCGCTGGCGCCGCCGCTCTGCGCCGCGCCGGGAGGGGCCGGCTGGCCCGCAGTACCGGCTGGCGGCGCGGCGCCCCGTGTGCAGGCGATCGTGGCGAGCATCAGGCCGGTGACGAGCAGGGGCAGCGCCGTCCGAAGCCGCGCGATCATGGTGCCGCTCCTTTCCGCTTGGCGCCGGCCGCCGGCCCCATCGCCTCAACCAGGGCAGGCCGGCGGCCGGCGGAGACTCGCCCCGAGGTACCCGCTGAGCGAGCGCCGGCTGGGGACGCCCCCGTGTCCACCTGGCCGCGCACCATATCCTGATGTTACTCGCTCGCGCCGCTCGTTGCTTGCGGGCGGCGGGCCGCCCCTCCGGCGCGGCGGGGGCCGGCCGGGCGCGGACACACCCGTCGCGCCGCGCGCCGGCCTCACGCGCCGGGCGAGGCGTTCGCGGCGGCTCGGAGCGTCTTGCCCTGGCGATGCGCGATGGCCTCGGCGGTGCGGCAGGCCAGCGCGAGTATGGTCAGCGTTGGGTTCACGCTGGAGCCGGTCGGGAACAGCGCGCCGCCCGCCACGTAGAGGCCCGCCACGTCGTGCGTCTCCCCCCAGGTGTTCGTCACCGCCGCGCGCGGATCGTCGCCCATGCGGGCGGTGCCCATCATGTGGACCTGCGACGGCGGCTGGCGGAACGCCTCGCGCGCGCCGGCCGCGCGCAGCACCGCCAGCGATTTGGTCGCCGCCGCGTCCACCAGGCGCACGTCGTTCGGGTGCCAGTCGTAGTGCAGGTGCGCGCCCGGCAGGCCCCACTCGTCGGGCCGCTCGGGCTCGACCGTCACGCGGTTGAACGGCGTCGGCACGCCCTCGCCGATCGTGAACAGCCCGGCCAGGTGGCGGTACTGGCGCATCAGCGCCTTCAGCTCTGCCCCCCACAGCCCCGCCGCCGCGCCCGTCGCCACGCCCACCGGCAGCGCCGTCAGCGTCTCCATCGCGAAGCCGCGGATGTGCGGCGCGTCGGGCCGCGTCTGGGCGTAGTCCAGGCAGCACAGGTGGTTCAGCACGAAGCCTTCCCAGGGGTTCATCGGCTCGTCGAACAGGCCCCAGCACTGCGCGCCGGGATGGGCCATGAAGTTGCGGCCAACCTGGTCGCTGCTGTTCGCCAGCCCGGTCGGGTGGCGCGGGCTCGCGGAGCTCAGCAGCAGGCGCGGCACCTCGATCGTGTTCGCGGCGACGACGATGGCCGTGGCGGGCTGCAGGTGGCGCGTACCGTCCGGGCGGTGCGCGTACTCGACAGCCGCGGCGCGCGTGCCGTCGGCCGACGTGTGGACGCGCAGGGCCGGCGAATCAGGGCGCAGGTCCACGCGCCCGGTGGCGAGCGCGGCCGGCAGCTCGGCGGTGGCGCTGCTGTACATGGCGCCGGTGCGGCAGCCCTGGATGCAGAAGCCGCAGTAGCAGCAGGCGTCGCGCCCCGGCAGCGGTCGCGACGCGATGGCCATCGGCCCCGGGTGCGTCCGGAGGCCCAGCCGCTCGAAGCCGCGCCGCAGTACGACGGTGTGCTGGTGGTAGCCGTGCGGCGGCAGGGGCGGCGGCCGGCGGCCGGGCGGGTCCCAGGGCGAGACGGCCCCGGCCACGCCGACGTGCGCCTCGACGGCGTCGTAGTACGGCTCCAGGTCGGCGTAGCTGAGCGGCCAGTCGGCCAGGCTGGCGCCGGGTAGCTGACCGTCGCGCGAGAGCACGCGGAAGTCCTCCGGGAACAGGCGAAACGCCGCGCCGGTCCAGACGAGCGTGCCGCCGCCCACGCCCAGCCCGCCGTTCACGCGCCCGCGCTGGGCGCTGCCGGTAAGCCGGTATTGCTGCTCGGGCCACCAGATGCGGCGCATCGCCAGCTCGTCCTCGACGAACGCGGCGCGCACGTCGCCGTACCACGGCCCCGCTTCCAGCAGGACCACGCGCAGCCCCGCCTCGGCCAGCAGGCGGCAGAGCAGGCCCCCGGCCGCCCCGGCGCCGACGATGCAGACGTCGACTGGCGGGTGCTCGATCATATCCGCAGCAGCCTCGTGGCTAGCGCGCCGAGGCCGGCCCTCACCCCGCCCCTCTCCCAGGGGGAGAGGGAGAAACGGAGCCCTGCTGCCCGATTTGGCGTCATGCCGGCTCTCGCCGCGGGTCCGGCTCGACGATCGTGTGGGCGTAGCCGCCGCTATCCACGCACGGGCCGGGGAAGCCACAGAGCTGGTGGCCGAGCGGGCTGCCGTAGAACAGTCCCACGGCGAGGCCCCGCAGTGTCGCCCAGAACACCTCCGGCGGCGGATCGGCGGCGGTCCAGCCGGGGGGTGGACTGCCGCGCGCCAGCAAGGTCATCAGCGCGTGCCGCTGCGTCGGCGCAAGCGCCGCGAACGGCTGGCCGCCCAGCCGCTCGCCGGCGCGGTCGAGCGCGCGCAGGCCCTGCTCGACTAGCGCCGCGAGCGGCGGGCGCTCCGCCAGCGCCGCCCGCACGGCCGCCGCCGTCCTCGCCTCGGCCGCGCCCGGCGTGTCGTCCGTCGGGACCAGCGCCTCGACGAAGACCGCCAGAGTGTCGCGCGCTGCCATCGGCTCCTCCCCACCGGCTCGCAAGAGGGGCGCGGAAAGGATTCTACTGAATGCTTTCCATGCTTTCCATCGCCTGCAGGAGCACGTGCTGAGGGATCGTGGGCCCGAGCGCTTGCGCCATCCGGCGGTTGATCGCGAAATCATTCCTACCGGGTCGCGTTAGGGGGTCACCCGCCAATCAGTTCGGGCTGGCGGTTTGCTGGGAGAGGACGACCTCTTGACGCGTGCGCGCCGACTCGTGGATGGCCAGGCACACTTCGAGCGTGGCCAGGCCCCAGCGGCCGTCGTGCGAGAGCGGGCGGCCGTGGACGACCGCCTGGTACATCTCCTCCAGCTCGGCCGCGCCCCGCAGCTCGCGCGGCACGGGAATCTCTCGGCGCCCGCCGCGCTCGTACACCCACAGGCCGTCGGGCGACTCGCGCAGGTCGGCGCGCTCGCAGGTCACGATGGTGAGGCCGAACTGGCCTAGCGACTGCTCCTGCCCGCGCCGCGCCGACCGTAGCGCCTCCTTCTGCGCCCGCTCGTCCGCGCCCGCCATCGCCTCGGGGACGCGCTCGGCCATCGACCGCTTGCCCGTCAGCTCGCCCGTCTCGAAGTGCCCGTAGCCGCTGTACACGATCGTCGCGGGTGTGCCGTCCGCGAACTCCAGGTACACGGTGTAGCTGCCGGGCGCCCCGCGCTCGGCGTCGAGCTGCACGGTCATGGCGCGCACGCTGCGCACCAGCCCGCCGCCGATCAGCCGCACGATATCGACCTGGTGCGAGGCCTGGCGGAACACCGGCCCGCCGCCCCGCGCCGAGTCCAACTCCTCCGGCAGCCGCGGGCGGTACATCCAGTCGGTGTAGTGCCAGGTGTGGATCATCCCCAGCCGCCCGAACACGCCGCCGCGCGCCAGGTCGGCCAGCTTGCGGACGGCCGGCGCCATGCTCTGCGTGTGGCCGGCGAGCAGCAGCACGCCGTTCCGCTCGGCCGCCGCGTTCATCGCCTCGGCCTCGTCCAGCGTGATCGCCAGCGGCTTCGAGACGATGACGTGCTTGCCGCCCTCGGCGGCCAGGATGGCGTGCTCGGCGTGCAGGTGGCTCGGCGTGGCGACCCAGACGACATCGACGTTCGGATCGCGGCACAGCTCCTCGATCGAGCGGTGCGTCGCGATGCCGTACTCGGCCGCCGCCTGGTCGAGCGCCGTCTGGCGCACGTCGCCCACCGCCGTCAGCCGCACGTGCGGCCCCGTCGTCATCGCCGGCAGCAGCTGGCTCGCGCCCACCCCCAGCCCCGCCAGCCCCAGCCGCAGCGGCCTGGGCTCGCTCATGACCGAGCCCCCATCTCGCCGGATGGCGCCACATCCGGCCCGCGCGACGTAGAGCACGGGCCTGTCGCCTGCCGTCCGGCTGGCGTGGGCGTCACCGCGCGGCGGGGCACAAGACTGCGCCCTACCAAACCTGCGGCTTGCGCGTTCACTGGTTCGCCCTCCGTTTACATCACCCACGGCCCGCCATTATGCGGCAGCCGTCTCGCCCGTACCAGCGAGGCCCGTTTGACGGCGCGTGCCGCCGCTGGTATCCTCAGCCCGCGAAGACCGCTGGCAGCCAAGCAGCGACACGTCCGCGCGGCGGCGAAGGGAGGCCGGCATGCTGACCCAGGAGGAGAACGAGCGGTATACGCGCGTCGGACCCGGCACGCCGTGCGGCGAGCTGATGCGCCGCTACTGGCACCCGGTCGCCGCCGTCTCCCAGATGCAGGACAAGTACACGCTCAAGGTCCGGCTCCTCGGCGAAGACCTCATCCTCTATCGGGACAAAGGCGGCGCCTACGGCCTCGTCGAGCCGCTGTGCCCCCACCGCCGCATGAACCTGATCTACGGCATCCCCGAGGCGCGCGGCCTCCGCTGCGCCTACCACGGCTGGCTCTTCGCCGAGACCGGGCAGTGCCTGGAGCAGCCCTACGAGGAGGCCGAGGACCCCGAGAGCCGCTTCAAGGACAAGATCTGCATCAAGGCCTATCCCGTCCAGCAGCTAGCCGGCCTGCTGTTTGCCTATCTCGGCCCCGCGCCCGCGCCGCTGCTGCCGCGCTGGGACGTGTACTGTATCGACGGCTACGTGCGCGACATCGGCTACGGCGTGCTGCCGTGTAACTGGCTGCAGTGCCAGGAGAACTCGCTCGACCCGGTGCACGTCGAGTGGCTGCACAGCTTCTGGGGGAACCACGTCGCGGCGATGCTCGGCAAGCCGGAGCTGTGGGTGCCGCCGAAGCGCCACCAGAAGATCGGCTTCGACGTGTTCGAGTACGGCATCGTGAAGCGCCGCGTGGTCGAGGGCGGCACCGAGGAGGACACGCCCTGGAAGGATGGGCACCCGATCGTCTTCCCGAACATGCTGCGCCAGGGCGGTAGCGGCGACGGCACCCCCGGCCTGTTCGGCAACCTCGGCCCCGCCTTCCAGATCCGTGTGCCCCTCGACGACACGCACACCGCCCACTGGTGGGTGGCCTGCTACCCGAAGCAAGCCGCCGACCCCGACCAGCAGCCCGAGGACATCCCCTTCTACCGGGTGCCCGTCCCCTCGCTGGACGCCGAGGAGCAGCCCCAGTGGGAGTTGCTGGACAGCAACTCGGCGCAGGACATGGCCGCCTGGATCACGCAGGGCGCCGTCGCCGACCGCACGGGCGAGCACCTGGGCCGCTCGGACAAGGGCATCATCCTTTTCCGTCAGATGCTCGAGGAGAACATCCGCCGCGTCGAGCAGGGCGAGGACCCGCTGAACGTCTTCCGTGACCCGGCCGCGAACGTCTACCTCTCGATGCGCACCGAGCGCGCCGGCGGCCAGCGCTTCGCCGGCAGCCGCAGTCGCCAGGGTGCCGCCACCAAGTACAGCCCCATCCTCTCCAGTCGCGGCGTGGCCCGCCCGTCGGACGCCGCCGCCGTGCAGGCTGCGGACGACGCGGCGGCCGCGGCGGCTGCCGCGGCCGTGCGGTGAAAGTGAAGCATCGCTAAGGTTCGCGCGGTCGCCACCCGGCGCCCCAATTCTGTCTGGGCGAACGGCCAACGGGAAAGCCGTGGCCGGACCTGCTAGGTACGCTGGCTATCTGGAGCAGCGCACGGTGAGTGTCCGCTCGTTGTTGGCCTCGTTCAACTCCGCGAGCGCCTGTCGCGCGTCCACCGTGGCGGTGAGTCGGTGCTCGCCCCGGTTCAGGTCCACGCCGTCGAAGCGGACTTCCAGCTCCTGGCCGGCCTCGAGCGCCGTCACGGCCTGGTTGCGGGCCTCGTTGTCCCGGTTATCCACGACCAGCCGCACGGCGAAGTTGGCCGCCGCTCCCGTGCCCAGGTTCTTGATCACCACGGTGACCTGGTTCCGGCCAGGGTCACAGCCATTCTGCCCACCTGGCGCCTCGCCCCGGACCCGGAGCGCGGTCACCGCCAGGTCGGGCTGCGCGGCGGAGAGCGGTGCCGACGCGGGGGCGCGCTCCGGGGCGACGACGGCCGGGCCCACCGCGGGGCCCGGCTGGCCGGCGTTGGCGGTCCGGAGCGCGTACGTGGTCTCGGCAGAGCGGTTGTTGGTCTCGTTCATCTCCGTCACCTGGCGCGGCTCGTCGACGCTCAGCGCGAACCGGTGTGGGCCCGGCGGGAGCGCATCGACCAGGAAGCAGTGGTCGGTCACCTCGCTGACGGCGAGGGCTGCCGCCTGGAAGGTGCCCCAGGAGGGCACGGCCCCATCCACATGGAGCGCCATCTGGAACGGGCCCGAGGGGCGCTCGCCCTGATTGAGGGCAGAGGCGCAGACCACCGGCCGCCCGTCGTCCAAGTTGAACTGCCGCAGGTTGTGCGGTACCAGGTCGGGCAGCGGGGTGCGGCGCACCTCGTAGTAGACCGTGATGTCGAACTCCCCATCTTGCATCCGCTTGCTGTGGCGCCCCACGCTCCAGCCGCCGGACTCGCGGAGCACCAGGTCGGACCGCGGCAAGACGCCATGCTCAAAATCGACGGGGAGGAACGGGATAGTGGGGTCGCTTTCGCTAGCGCGGAAGGACAGCGACAGGACCTCACCGGAGTGCAGGGCAATCCCGGCCTCGGCCGAGGCGGCCGGATCCCGGTTGTCGCTGCTCGCGCCGGGCACGATCCGGTCGAGCTGCTGGAACGTCCCGGAGCTGGCCGAAAAGCGCCACTCCTCGCCAATGCCGCCGCGGTGGAGGCCGCAGCTGTCGCGGAGCGGATCCCCCCCATCCTGGCAGCCCAGATAGCGGTGCAAGGCAACTCCCAGACGGAACTCGCCCTTGCCCCACCAGTCCCCGTCGTCGACGATGTGGACGTAGTTGACGACGACCTGCAGCCGCGTGACCGGTTCGTGGCCTCGGTGGTGGTCCGCCCACGCAGAGGGCGTCGAGACAGCTGCCCATGGCAACAGCAGCCCCGCGAGGACGAGGGCAGCAAGGCTGCGTCGGGCGGATGCGAGGGTGACTGCGCGCCGGCTCGGTGTCATGGCGACCTCCTCTTCACTGATATCGCTGCCTGGACGGCCGCCCGGACCCTGTGCCAGCACCGCCGTCCTGCTAGATCGATGGTAGGAGCGCGGGGCGAACGGGTCTGCGACCGTTGTAACAGATAGCGCATGATATCGGTAACACTTGCCGCTGGCTGCTGGCCGCCCGCTGCCGCGCGCTGGCGCTCGCCGGCCGAGTGGGGCATTGGCCCCCCAATGCAGTACCATGACCTCAGCCAGCAAGCCGCAGACGACGGAGGCTGCCGTGACCAGCGCCGCACCCGAGAGCCAGGGGACCGCCCGCGCCGAGCGCACCCTGCGCGTCGGCATCGCCGGCCTCGGCGTCGGCAGCGCGATGGTGATCCCCTCCATCGAGCGGATGCCGATCACGGAGCTGGTCGCTGCCGCCGACACGCGACCCGAGGCACGCGCCCAGTTCGCCGCGCGCCACGGCGGCCGCGTCTACGACTCCGTGGCCGCGCTCTGCGCCGACCCCGAGGTGGACGTGGTCTGGGTCGCCACGCCCAACCAGTTCCACCGCGAGCACGTCGTCCTGGCCGCCAGCCACGGCAAGCACGTCGTCTGCGAGAAGCCGATGGCCCTGAGTGTCGCCGAGGCCGAGCAGATGGTGGAGGCCGCCGAGCAGCACGGCGTCTACCTGCTCTGCGGCCACACCTACAGCCTGAACCCCTCCATCCAGGCGATGCACCGCCTCGTGCAGGGCGGGTCGCTCGGCCGCCTGATCCAGGTGGCCCACTGGATGTACTCCGACTGGCTGCTCAAGCCGCGCCTGCCGCAAGAGCTGGACGTCACGCTTGGCGGCGGCGTGGTGTACCGCCACCTGCCCCATATCGTGGACTCGATCCGCACCCTCGGCGGCGGCCTGGTCCGCAGCGTGCGGGCGATGGTCGGCGCCTGGATGCCCGAGCGCCCCGCGCCCGGCAACGTCTCGGCCTACCTGGAGTTCGCGGATGGCACGCCGGCGACGATCTCCTACAGCGGCTACGGCTACTTCAACACCGCCGACCTGGTGTGGGGCATTGGCGACCGCCTGTACACCGAGGAGCAGGCCGTGCAGGCGCGCCGCGCCTTCCGCGCCGGCCGCGCCGACGACGCCGCGGCGAAGGAGCAGCTACGCGAGACAACCCGCGGCGGCCGCGATTACACGGCGGGTCGGCGCGACGTGGCGGGCGGGGGCAACTGGTTCGGCATCCTGCTCGCGAGCTGCGAGCGCGGCACCCTGCGCCAATCGCCTCAGGGCATTCTCGTCTACGACGACGACGGCCACCACGAGGTGCCTGTGCAGGGCAGCGGCGCGGCGGGTATCATCGAGCTACAGGAGCTGCACGCGGCGCTAACGCGGGGCGTGCCGATCTCGCATGACGGCCGCTGGGGCCTGGCGACGCTCGAAGTGTGCCTGGCCATGCTGGAGTCGGCTCGCGAGCGCCGCGAGATCCTGCTGACGCACCAGTGCCCGACGCCCGTGGTACACGAGGAGCCAACGGACCGCTGACAGCGAACGCCCGCGAGCGCATCGCCAACACGCGAGCAGTGCCGACCCTTCCGTAGGGGCGGGTCTCGTGCCCGCCCGCGGCCGATAGGCCGCAATGCTGGCGCGGGCAGGCTGCCGGTCCGTGGCCTAACGCGGAATGCGTTAGCCCGACGGCGCGAGTAAGGAGGAGCCCATGATCACCAAGGAGCAGAACGAGCGACTCACCCAGGTGGGGCCCGGCACGCCGATGGGCAACCTGCTGCGGCGCTACTGGCACGCCGTCGGCGTCGTCGCCGATCTCGAGGCCGAGCCGGTCCAGCCGGTGCGCATCCTGGGCGAGGACCTGACGCTCTTCCGCATGGAGAACGGCCAGTTCGGGCTCATCGGCTCGCGCTGCGCCCATCGTGGCATCTCCATGGCCTACGGCATCCCCCAGGAGAACGGCCTGCGCTGTGCCTACCACGGCTGGGTGTACAACGCCGAGGGCCGCGTCGTCGAGATGCCCTTCGAGCCGGCCTGCATGCAGCTCAAGCTTACGGCCTACCCTGTGCAGGAGCTCGCCGGCCTGGTGTTCGCCTACTTCGGCCCGCAGCCAGCGCCCCTCCTCCCCAAGTGGGACTTCCTCATGCGCGACGACCTGGACCGCGACATCATGGTCAGCGAGCTGCCCTGCAACTGGCTGCAGTGCATGGACAACTCGCTCGACCCGATCCACTTCGAGCACCTGCACGGCGCGTACGGCGGCTACTTCATGAAGCGCCGCGGCAAGCCGTGGCCGCTCAAGCCGGCCCGCCACCTGAAGATCGCCTTCGACGTGTTCGAGTACGGCATCTACAAGCGGCGCCTGGTCGAGGGCGAGCCGGAGGACTGCACCGACTGGACCATCGGCCACCCGATCCTGTTCCCGAACATCCTGGCCCAGGGCGGCGCGGACCAGACCTCCAGCCAGCTCCGCATCCCGCGCGACGACACCCACACGCTGCACATCGTCATCAGCGGCAAGCGCCACGGCGAGGACCGGCCCAGCCGCACCGTCTTCCGCCACGAGCCCCTGACCTACGACCAGTTCGGGCGGGCCTACGTGGACCACGACGGCGTGGGCAGCAACATCCCCTGGCAGGACGAGATGGCCTGGGTCGGCCAGGGCGCCATCACCGACCGCACCACGGAGCATCTCGCCACCTCCGACAAGGGCATCCTGCTGTATCGCAAGCTGCTGCTGGAGAACCTGGAGAAGGTCGAGCGGGGCGAGGACCCGATGGGCGTGATCCGCGACCCGGCGCGCAACGAGCCGATGATCACGATCGCCCGCGGCAGCCAGTACGACGCCTTCGGTCGCCGCGACATCGGCCAGGAGTGGTACAAGAACGCCCTCCAGCCGGCCGGCGTCGGCGGCTAAAGGAAAACGTGCCCGCCCGCTACCGCGCCGACCAGATCGGCAGCCTGCTGCGCCCGCCGGAGCTGCTGGCGGCGCGCGCGGCTGCCGCGGAGGGCCGCCTGCCCGCCGACGAGCTGCGCGCCGTCGAGGACCGCCTCATCCTGGACGCGCTGGCGCGCCAGCGGGCGACGGGCATCGACGTGCTGACCGACGGCGAGTTCCGCCGCGGCGCCTTCCTGACCGACATCCACGACGCGGTCGAGGGCTTCGTCGCCGAGCGGGTCGTGCTGGAGTGGCACGGGCCAGGCGGCGGCGCCGAGGGCAGCGTTGCACCCGTGGTCGGCGGCCGGCTGCGCCCGCGCCGGCCGCTTGTCCAGCACGAGGCCACCTTCCTGCGCGATCACGCCGGCGGCCCGTACAAGGTCGCGGTGCCCATGCCATCCCAGTTGGCCGCCGTCGCCTACAAGCCCGGCGTGACCGACCGGGCCTACCCCACGCGCGCCGAGCTGCTCGCCGACTTCACCGCGCTCATCCGCCGCGAGGTGCAGGGGCTGGTCGAGCTGGGCGTCCCCTACGTCCAGCTGGACGCACCGTTCTACACCTACTACGCCGACCCCGCCATGCGCGACCGTCTGCGTCAGGTCGGCCTCGATCCCGACCAGGCGTTCGACGACGCCCTGGCCGCCGACACCGCCTGCCTGGCCGACCTCGCGCGGCCCGGCATGGTCTTGGCCGTCCACCTCTGCCGTGGCAATTCGCGCAGCCGCTGGATCGCCGAGGGCGGCTACGATCAGATCGCCGAGAAGCTGTTTGGCATGCTGCCCGTCGACGCCTTCCTGCTGGAGTACGACAGCCCGCGCGCCGGCGACTTCGGCCCGCTCCGCTTCGTGCCGCGCGGCAAGACGGTCGTTCTCGGCCTCGTGACGACGAAAGACCCCGCGCTGGAGCCGCCCGACGCGCTCCGCCGCCGCATCGACCAGGCCGCGCGTTACGTCCCGCTCGACGACCTGGCACTCAGCCCCCAGTGCGGCTTCGCCTCGACCGCCGCCGGCAACCTGCTGACGCCCGACGAGCAGTGGCGCAAGCTGGAGCTGGTCGCCCAGACCGCGCGCCAGGTCTGGGGTGACGCGCTATGACGCGCTGGCCGCGGCCGCTGGCGACGCAGCTTGTCGGCAGCTACACGAAGCCCGCCTGGCTGCTCGACAAGGGCACCCTCGGCGGCGAGCGCTGGGCCGCGCCGCCGGAAGTGCTCGCCGAGGCGCAAGACGACACGGTGCGCCTCGCGGTCTACGACCAGGAGCGCGCCGGCCTCGACCTGCTGGCCGACGGCGAGGGCCGGCGCCTGAACTTCGCGCGCCACTTTACCAGCGCCTGGCAGGGCGTGGACGCGGAGCGCCTGGTCGAGGTCGCCAATCCGCGCGGCGGCACCGCGCGCTACCCGCGCGTCGTCGGCCCGCTCGCCTGGCCCGGCCCGCGCGTGCTGGACGACCTCCGCGCCCTCAAGCGCTTGACCGGCCGGCCCGTGAAAATGACCGTGGTCGGCCCGCTCACGGCCGCCGCGCGCCTCGCGGACGAGCACTACCGCGACCAGGAGGCGCTGGTCCACGCCTGCGCCGCCGTGATCAACGCCGAGCTGCGGGCGCTGGAGGCCGAGGGCTGCGACCTGCTGCAGCTCGACGAGCCGGTGCTCTACATCAACCCGGGGCCGCTGCGCGCCCACGCCGAGCAGGCGCTGACCTGGGCGCTGGACGGGCTCACCACGCCCGTCGCCGTTCACGTCTGCTACGGCTACGCTTACCGCTACCCGAGCAAGCAGGCCGACCCCGCCTATGCCGCCGCGCTGGCGACGCTCGCCGCCCACCCGCGCGTCGACTGGATCTCGCTGGAGTACGCGCAGCCGGGCCACCACCCGGACCTGCTGCACCACTGCGGCGACAAAGGCGTCATCCTGGGCGTGCTCGACCTGGCCAACGCGGCGCCGGAGCGCCCGGCGGCCGTCGCCGCATTGGCACGCGCGGCCCTCGCCGTCGTGCCGCCCGCGCGCCTGCACATCTCCCCCGACTGCGGCATGTGGCACCTGCCCCGTCCGGTCGCCTACGCCAAGCTGCGCGCGCTCGTCCTCGGCGCCGAGCTGGTGCGCCAGGAGCTAGGCGTGTAGCCTGGCCGTGCGGCCCTGGCGCGTGCGCCCCGGCTGGGCCGCCGGGCACCGAGGACGGAGGGCCAGGTGTGGCCATCCGTGCGCCACACTGGGTATGCTATGGCAGAGGCTACCGTTTCACACCGCTTCAGACCCGTGCCGGGGGTAAATGCGATGGCCACCATCGACGCCGACGCGCACGTCGTCGAGTCGGACCGCACCTGGGAGTATCTGGACCCGGCCGACCGCGCCTACCGGCCGCAGATCGTCCATCCCGAGGGCAGCGGCGTCGCCTACTGGTTGATCGACGGCAAGATTCGCGGCTTCGTGCGCTCCGTCATCACGGCGCAACAGTTCGCCGAGCTGGAAGGCCGCGCCGGCCGCCGCATGGAGACGCCCGCCGAGACGCGCGAGGCCGAGAACGTGCCGGCGCGCCTGCACCACATGGACGAGCTGGGCATCGACGTGCAGGTGCTCTACCCGACGATCTTCATCGAGCAAGTCGCCGACAAGGCTGAGGTGGAGATCGCGCTGTGTAAATCGTACAACCGCTGGCTGGCCGACATCTGGAGCCAGAGCCACAACCGCCTGCGCTGGGCGTGCGTCGTGCCCACGGAGGCGCCAGAGGAGGCGGTCGCCCAGATCGAGTTCGGCCGCCGCAACGGCGCGTGCGCGGTGTACATGCGCAGCATCGAGAACGGCCGCCTGCTCCACGACCCGCACTTCGATCCGATCTACGAGCGCGCCCAGGCCCTCGACATGGCGATTGGCGTCCACATCGCCAACGGCACCCCCTGGCTGATCGACCTGCTCTCCCAGCGCAACGGCGGCGGCACTTTCTGGAAGTTCCGCCTGGCCTCGGTGGGCGCCTTCCACTCCGTCATCATGAACGGGCTCATGGAGCGATTCCCCAAGCTCCGAATGGGATTCCTCGAAGCCTCCTCTCAGTGGCTGCCCTACGTGCTGAAGGATCTCAGGCGCCGCCTGCCCGCCCAGGGCCGCACCCTGCCCGACAACCCGCTCAAGGAGTACCGGCTGTACGTCTCGTGCCAGACCGACGACGACGTGCCGTACTTGCTGGGCTACGCCGGTGAGGACAACCTGGTGATCGGCACCGATTACGGCCACCAGGACCAGTCGACCGAGATCGAGGCCCTTCGCAACCTGCGTGAGAGCGGCGGCCTGGACGAGCGCGCCTATGCCAAGATCACCGACGCCAACGCCCGCGCCCTCTACGGCTTATAGCGTCCGGCGCACGCCGGCCCTCGCCGGGACCGGTTGCCACGAACACGGCGCGATCGCGCTTCGCAATTGCGGACGGGTGCATCGGCTCGCCCAGCCTCTAGCGGCATCTTAGCCTTGTTCTAGCGAGCCTCTAACGCGGCCGCGGCATATAGTCTAAGTAGGGAGTGGGATCGCTCCCACCGCGTTGGCCCCGTCTGGCACGTGGCGTCGCCACACGGCGAGCATCCTGCTCTGACAGCTACCGCAGGAGGCTCTGCAATGGATATCGGTACCTTCCTCCTCATGCTCGCCTTCGCCTACGGCCTCGGGGTGTTCTGGTACGACCTGCTGCCCGGTCGCCTCTCCGACCGCACCTGGCGGGCGGCCGCCTACCCCTTCGCGCTGATGGTCTTCGGCGAGGCGCTGCTGCCGTGGGGCCCCACCTTCGGGGGCATCCACGTGATCACCGCGCTCGTTGCCGCGCTGATCGGCGTCGTCATCGACTGGATCATCCAGACGGCCCGCCACCCGGCCGCGGTCGCGACGCCGGAAGCAGTCCTGACTCCCGTGCGGGCCTAGCGCCCGCATGGGGACCAGGCGGGGTGGGGTCTTCACGTGCCGGCCCTACCTCTAGGCTGGCGGAGGCCCGTTTCGACCGCGGGCCACGGATGGACCGCCTTGACGGCGTCCATCTTGCATCTTCTCTCTAAGGCACTTCTAGGATTGCTTCGGTTGCGAGACCCGGCCCTTTCCCGCATCATGGGCGGTGGCGCACTAGTGACGGCCGGCCGATGAGGCGGTCCCCGGGGGTGATCCATGCACGCCGTGCTGGCGCCCGCGCATCACCAGCGCAGCCGCCCTACGCCGCGTCGCCGGCCCTGGTGGCGCTCACGACCGAAGCCATCCGCCAGCCCCCGGGACGCGCTCGCGCTCGTCGCCGCTACGCTCCTCGCCGCGATGCTCGTCGACTACCTCGCGCCGTGGCCCTACGTCATGACGCCCCTCTACGTCATCCCGATCCTCCTCGCCGCGCACGCCCTCTCGCCCCGCGCCACCGCCGGGGTCGCGGCCGTGGCGACCCTGATCAACATCCTCAGCGGCCTCCTCCAGGGCACGCCGCTGCTGATCCACGCGATCTACAGCGTCGCGCTCGTGCTCACCGACTACCTGGCCGTCGCCTTCGCGGCTGAGCGCCAGCGCGCGGCGCGGCACGCGCAAGCGGCCGAAGCGGCCCACGAGCGCCTCCAGTTCTTCATGCGCTGCGTGGTCCACGAGCTAGGAAACCCGCTCACCGTGCTCGGCGGCTACGTGTCGCGGCTCCACCATCAGCAGGGCCTGTCTCCCGAGGCGGAGCAGTACGTCGTCACGCTCGAACACACCGCCGAGCGCCTGAAGTGTCTGGTCAGGGACTTGCGAGATGCCGGCCACCTGGGCACGGACTACTTCCAGATACACCCCGCCCCGACCGACCTGGTGGCGGTCGCGCGCGACGTGCTGGCGCTCCGGCAGGCGAGCACGGACGACCACCAGCTACGCCTCGACGCGCCGACGCGACTCGTGGGCGTGTGGGACGAGGAGCGGATCAGCCAGCTACTGGCGAACCTGATCTCGAATGCGATCAAGTACTCCCCGGCCGGCGGGCCGGTCCAGGTCACCATCACCTCCACGGCTGCGGAGGCCCACGTTAGCGTGGCGGACCAGGGGCTGGGGATCCCGCCCGATCAGATGGACGACATCTTTCGCCCGTTCGAGCGCCTCCACACCGATGAGGTCGTCGAGGGGCTTGGCCTGGGCCTGACGATCGCGAAGGGCATCGTGGAGGCGCACGGCGGTCGCATCTGGGTAGAGAGCGCGCCGGGCCAGGGCAGCACCTTCCACTTCACCCTGCCGCTCCGGGCCGGGGTCGTGGCCTAATCGCGGGCCCGCAGCGCGGCTACTCTAGCACCGCCACGGCGCAGCCGGTAAACCACTGCTTCACCGGCTCGTAGACGAGCACCCGCCCCTTCCGCTCGGGCACCGCGCCCAGCACCGTCACCCACTGGCGAATCTCCCAGGTGCCGAAGCCCGCGCGGTCGATGCGCTCGTCGGGGATCGCCGCGATGGCCTCGCCGTCGCCCTGCTCGAGCAGCGCCAGGAACTCGTGGTCGAACGCCTCGTCGATGTAGCCCGCCTCGGGCGCCCCCGGGCTGTGCGACAGCCCGCCGGTGCCGAGCAGCGCCACCCGTCCCGGCCAGGCCTCGACGGCCTCGCGGATCAGCTGGCCCAGCCGGTAGCAGCGCGGCAGCGCGGGCAGCGGCGGCACCAGACAGTTCTGCAGCAGCGGCACGACGGGGATGTTCCGCTCCGGGTTGAGGAAGTGGAGCGGCAGTGAGGTCGCGTGGTCGAGCAGCATGCGTTCCGACCAGGCTGGCTCCACGCCGCCGTCGAAGGCTGTCTCCAGCACCGCTCGCGCGAACTCGGGGTGCCCCGGCACCTCGCCCTGCGGGATGTTCAGGTTTGGCTCGACAGGCCCCTTGTGGCTCGCGCCGGTGCCGATGCAGAAGGCCGGGAAGTTGTCGAGAAAGAAGTTCACGAAGTGCTCGCAGCTCGCGGCCAGGATCACGTCGGGCCGCGCCGCCTCCAGCACCTCGCGGGCCCGCGCGAAGCCGCCCCAGACCGCGGCCTTCTGCTCCTCCGGCGCGGGAAACGCGGTGATGCCCGGCGCGTGGCTGCACAGGATGGCGGCGACCACCTCACCCATCGTCTGCTCCTATCGTCGCTCGGTTGCGATCTAGCGCCGCCGCGTCCAACGGCCCGGATGGGCGCTTCAAGCCCTTCCCGCGGATGGGCGGCAGGCCGCGTCAACGCCGATCGGCATCCTACCGCTTGCGAGCGCTCACCAGCGGGCGCTGGCCGGCCAGCGGCCCGATCTGCTTGTACATCTCCGGCGGCGGGATCTGGCGCGCACGGCAGTAGTGCAGCATCAGCAGTGGATGGACGCCCATCCGCCACAGCGATGCGGTATCGCCATCGGCGAGGGCCGCGCGCTCGGCCGGGTCCAGGTCGTACTCCGCCATCACCGCCGCCGCGTCCTGCCGAAAGCGCTCCGTCGCGGCGGGATCGACGTTCAGTCGGTGGATCAGGCGCTGCATCTCGTACAGGCTCATCGGTCAGCTCCCTTACGACGACAAACTGCGCTGGACGGTCGCCCCGAGACTCGGGCACCTACGCGCGATCAGCAGAGCGGGAGTCCCGGCTGCGGCGGTGACGCGGCGCGGCGCTCGCGGCCGCCGCCTACGAGTCGCTCGCCGCGCCAGCCCCCGCGGGCGTCCCAGCCTCGGCCGCCGTTGCGGCGAGGAGCGCCTGTACGCGGGCGACGGCGGCAGTGCGGTCGTAGGTGAAGAAGCGCCGCGCCAGCAAGGTCGCCGGGTCGCCCGCGAAGAAGCGCTCGTACAGCACTTGGCGCCCTGCGAAGCCGCTGCACGCGAGGTCCCAGGCCAGTCGGAACAGCCGCACGCGGTCGTGCCCGCCCAGGTTCGTGGACTGGTAGTACTTCTCGATGTCGGCGGCCAGCTCGGGCGCCGCCAGGTCGGCCTCGGTCGGCGTCGCCATCAGCCCGCTGGAGCCGATAAGCTGCAGGATCTCGATCAGACGCGGGTACAGGCGGCGCAGGTAGTTGCGGCCGGTCGTCAGGATGGACGGGTTCGGCACGTAGTAGCCCGCCGCGTCCGCGACCGCGTCGGCCTCGGCTGCCAAGACGTAGGCGCGCAGCGTCTCCACCGCATCCACGATCTCGCCCAGCATCATCTGGTACGTCGGCACTTCCGTGCGCCCGATGGCCTCGGCCAGCAGCGCCGCGACGCCCAGGATGAACTCGGCCTTCACCCAGTCCTTCACCAGGAACTGGTGGATGCCGTGGTCGAATGCACGCGTCTGGCTGAACAGCCCGTTGCACAGCTCCACGTCGCCCTTGATGAACACGCGCTCCCACGGCACCACGACCTCGTGGAAGATCACCACGCAGTCCATCTCTTCGTAGCGGGCGGCCAGGGGCTGCTCGGCCACGGGACGCCCCATGTCGAGGCTTTGGCGGCACATCAGCCGCATGCCGGGCGTGGCGATCGGCACGGCGAAGGCCAGCGCGTAGCGATCGGCGTCGCCGCCCTGCTGCCGCATGGGCGCCGGGAACACCAGCATCTCGTCGGCGAACGGCCCGAGCGTCGCCATGTTGCGGGCGCCGCTGACGACCAGTCCCTCGGCGCTCTCGCCGACGATGTGGAGCGGCACGGTCGGGTCGTCCTGCTGCGCCTCGGTGCGCACGCGGTTCGCGCGGAAGGTGCCGAACGTGTGGGTGGCGCACAGGTCGCGCTCGCGAAACCACTCGTAGTAGGCGACGATGCGCTCGCCGTACTCGGCGCCGCCGCGGCGGAAGTAGTCGGCGGCCATCGCGCAGCCCGCCAGGATTGTGTTCATGTAGTCGGGGCTGCGGCCCAGCATGCCGCCCGAGTGGTCGGCCCAGGCCTTGAACATCGCGCGCCGCCGCACGAGGTCGTCCACGCTCCGCGGCTCGACGAACGCGAGGCTCACGGGATCGCCGGTGCTGGGCGAGCGGTAGGTCAGGCGCGGGCCGATGACGGGATCGTGCTGGAGGTCGTACAGCTCGGCCACCGAGCGCGCGCAGCGGCCGAGCAGCGGGTGCGCCGTCACGTCGGCGACGCGCTCGCCGTCCAGCCACACCTCGCGCTCGTCGCGCAGCCCCGCCAGGAACTCGGCGCCTGTCCGCACGCCCATGCCGTCGCCCCCTGTCCCCGCCGCCTGGGCCGCTCGCCGGCCCCCGCGCCGCGTGTGTTCCCCAGTATAGAAGTAGACCCCGCCGCGGACCAATCGACGGCCAGGGGCGGGCGTCCGGCGCAGCAAGTAGCGCCCCTACCTCCGCCTCGCTTGCACGTCACGGATGGGGGATGAGGGAGCGCCCGGGGCTAGCTGTTCGAGCCGATCGACTACCTGGCGGGGGAGGGGCATGGCGGCGATCTCGTCGGCCACGCGCCGGGCGTGGTCGCGATAGGACGCGTCGGCCAGGAGGCGGCGCAGGCCGGCGCGAATGGCGTCCGCCGACACCCCGCCGGGGCGCAGGGTGAGGCCGACGCCGGCCTGCTCGCAGCGGGCGGCGTTCGTGAAGTTGTCGGCGCCTTGCGGAAGAAGCAGCAGGGGAATGCCGCGGGCGAGCGCCGGCAGGATCGTGCCCGACCCGCCGTGACAGACCACGGCCGCGCAGCGGTCGAGCAGGACCGACTGGGGAATGTACCGCTCGACGCGGGCGTTCGGCGGCGCGGGGCCGAGGTCGGCGGGATCGTTGTTCTCCCCGACGGTGACGATCAGGTTCAGGTCCTGATCGCCCAGCCCGTCGAGGATAGCCCGGAACACGGCCAGATCGGTGTTCAGGAAGGTGCCGAGCGTCGCGTAGACGGTGGGACGGTCTGGGAGCGCGTCGAGCCAGGTGGGCGCTTCGGGCCTCGGGCCGCTGCCATCGTAGCCGACCGGCCGCAGCGGCCAAACGCGCCCGGCAAGCGCCGCGGGCAGCGGGCCCTCCAGGCTCCGCGGACTGACCGCGAGATAGGCGTGGACGAAGATGCCCGCGTACGGCGGCGGCTGGAGGCGGTGGGCGCGCCAGAGCGGCGCGGCCGCCTCGCCGGCCCGCTCGAAGACGTCCACCGGGGTCAGCGGACCGAGGCCATGGGTCACGTGCGGCACGCCGGCGAGCGTGGCGGCCAGCGGAGCCGCGAACTGGCAGGGGTCGTGTACGAGGAGGTCGGGGCGCCAGGCCGCTACCACGGCGAACAGCGGCGCCAGGGTGCGCTCGGCGCCCACCTGGGCGAACAGGCGGGGCAGGAACCAGCTCTCGATCTCTTCCGGCGCTAGCCCTTCGCCCGGCGGGCCGCCCACACGCCGGGCCAGCTCGGCAAACCACGCGTCAAGCCCATCGCCGACGGGGTACGCGGCGAACCCGGCGTCCTGGGCACGGCGCGCGAAGGCGGGGGCGCTGGCGAACGCGACCGCATGGCCGCGCTCGGCGAGTGCGTGCGCGAGGGGGAGCAGCGGGTTCAGGTGGCCCGCTTCCGGGATGGCGCTGAAGAGGACTCGCACGGCCGTGCCGCCTGTTCTCGGCTAGTGGGGCGCGCGCCGATGGCCGAGCCATCGGCGGTTACAGCGGCTTGTAGCCCGGCTGAGCAGGCAGCCGACGCCGGGGCGGCGGCCTTGCAGGCCGCGGGCGGCCACGCGAGCCGCCCCTGCCGGACGCTGGCCGCTCACCTCGCGCGAGATGCTCTGGCGCATGGCCGCGATGGAAAAGCTGGCCCACTCTCCCGCCGGACAGCCGAACCGCGTGGTATTGTAGCAGAGGCCGTCCCACCAGCAGCGCCGTTTCACAGCCCAATTATCGGTCGAGGGGGACTTCTGCCCGTGAGCGCTGACCTCCAGCGCAACAGGGGCACCCGGCACCAGCCGCCGGGCGCTCCGGCGGCGCCCACGGCGCTGCTCCGAGCATTCCTGCTCGTCGCCCTTGTCGCTGTGGCCGCCGCGGCGCCGGCCGGCTGGGCCCAAGGGGTCGCGGCGCCGCCCGTGCCGGACCAGGCGCTCGCCGAGCAGCGCACGACCGCCTACTTCGACACGATCCGCGCCGAGCCGCTGGCGCTCGCCGCCTTTCTGCGCGCCATGCCGAAGGGCGGCGACCTGCACAACCATCCGAGCGGCGCCGAGTACGCCGAGCACTTTATCGCCTATGCGGCCGAGGATGGGCTGTGCGTCGTCCTCGCGACGATGACGCTGGTGGCGCCCACGCCCCCCTGCGATGCCGCCGACGGCCGACCGCCGGCCGCTAGCGCCCTCGCCGACCAGCAGCTCTACAACGCGCTGATCGACGCCTGGTCGATGCGCAACTGGAACCCGGCGCGCATCTCCGGCCACGACCAGTTCTTCGGCACCTTCGACCGCTTTGGGGAGGCCTGGGCCCTGCGCACCGGCGACGTGCTGGCCGACGTGATTGCCCAGGCGGGGGCGGAGAACGTGAGCTACCTGGAGCTGATGTTCGGCGTCGACGGCGGCGGGGCGAGCCAGCTTGGCGCGCGCGTGGGGTGGGACGACGATCTGGGGCGACTGCGCGAGCGGCTGCTGGCCGAGGGCATGGACGAGGTCGTCGCCGCGGCCCGCCGCGGGCTCGACGCCGCCGAGGCGCGCGTGCGCGAGCGGCTGCGCTGCGGCACGCCGGACGCCGATCGCGGGTGTGCCGTAACGGTGCGCTACCTGCAGACCGGCACGCGCGTGCTGCCGCCCGAGCGCGTGTTCGCGCAGTTCGTGGCCGGCTACCAGCTCGTCCACACCGACCCACGGGTCGTGGGCATCAACCTGGTGGCGCCCGAGGACGCCTATGTCGCGCGGCGCGACTATCGGCTGCACATGGCGATGCTCGACTACCTGCACGGCATCGCGCCGGACGTGCCGATCGCGCTGCACGCCGGCGAGCTGGCGCCTGGGCTGGTCCCGCCCGCGGACCTCCGCTTCCATATCCGCGCCGCGGTCGAGCAGGGCCACGCGCGCCGCATCGGCCACGGCGTCGACGTGATGTACGAGGACGACCCGTTCGGCCTGCTAGCCGAGCTGGCCGAGCGTAACGTGCTGGTGGAGATCCTGCCGGTGAGCAACACGCAGATTCTGGGGATCACCGGCCCAGAGCATCCCTTCCCCTACTACTGGGCCGCCGGCGTGCCGCTGGCGCTCGCCACCGACGACGAGGGCGTGTCCCGCTCGACGATGACCGATCAGTACCAGCAGGCCGTCGAGCTATTTGGCCTAGGCTATCCGGAGCTGAAGCAGCTCGCGCGCCAGAGCCTGGAGTACGCTTTCCTGCCGGGGGCCAGCCTGTGGGAGCAGCTCGCGGCCGCGGTGCCGGCCGACGCCTGCGCGGGCGACCAGTTGGGCGGGGAGACGCCGAGCGCGGCGTGCGGCGCGTTCCTGCAGGGCAGCGAGCGCGCCCGCGCGCAGTGGCGCCTGGAGGGCGAGTTCGCCGCCTTCGAGCGCCGCTATTAATTGATGCTGAGCTAGTGGAGATAGAGTCCGTCTGCCCCGGCGTTCAGGTTGTAAGCGGTGTCCTGGTAGGGCGTATTGGCCCAGGGTATTGCCCAGCCGTTCTGGTACCACCCTGGCCCCAGAGGGCCATAGTTGAGCCAGTAGCTCGTGTACCCCTGCACGTCGCCCTCATGCGGCCGGAACGTGGTGATTGCCATGATGTCGAGCGTCCGCTGCTCGTCGGGAGTCAACGTACTGCGGAACTGGGCCAGCTTCTCGATGAAGGCCTTGCGCTCCGCCTCGTTGGGTAGCTGCACGTGTTCCGCCATGTCGCACCTCTCCATTGTCGCCTTGCGGTGCCGACCGCGCACCGCGGGGCTGGCCGGCCGTGTTGCTAGCTGCCCCCAGCATAGCGTGCCACTGGCCGGCCGTCTGTCATCTCCTTGACACCCGCCGCGGCTTGTACCGCCTTCCTGGCAGCCAGTCAACACTGGCTGGCCGTCCTCTTCCGTGAGCCTGGGTTTGAACGATTCGCACCGCGGTGAATCGTTCAAACTGGAATCCACGGATTGGAGGCCGGCCGCTACTTGAGGTCGCGGCTGACCTTGTCGGCGTAGAACTGCCACGTGCCGCCGACACGCGGCTCGTTGCCGCGTTGGGCCAGCACATCTTTGAAGTGCGGCAGCGCGGCGAGGGGCGGGCGGCCGGTCATCTCCTCGACCTGCTCGCGGGTGATGTGCGGGTGGTGGGCGCCGGCGGCGCAGTAGGCGTACCAGTTCATGCGCGCCTGCTCTTCGAGGAAGGCCATGTTCATCACAGCCTCCTCGAGGTTGCGCCCGACCGTGGTGGCGCCGTGGCCCTGCAGCAGGATGGCCGGGTGGCTGCCCAGCGCCCGCGCCACCTCCATTCCTTCCTCGTCAGTCTGAATGGTCTTCGCGTGCGGGTACAGCGGCAACTGCTCGCCCAGCGCCCAGCGGTGCAGGCCGAGGCCGGGCTGGATGCCCTCCTGGCACATCGGTACGAGCTGGGGGTGGAGGATGCTCATCAGCACGGCGAAGCGCGGGTGCAGGTGGACGACCGACTGCACGTCGGGCCGGGCCTTGTAGATGCAGGAGTGCATCTTGACCTCGAAGCATTGCGTCGAGCCGGGCGGGCCGTCCAGCTTGTTGCCCTCCAGGTCGCAGATGACCATGTCCGCCGGCTGCATGGCGGCGAGCGCGTCGATCTGGTAGCCGCGGCCCTTCACCACGAACGTATCGGGCGCGGACGGCACCCGCATGCTGGCATGGCCGAGCGAGGCGAGCACGCCGGTGGCGAAGCCCAGCTCCGCCAGGATGCGATTCGCCACCGCCACCTGGTACTTCACGTCGTCGAGCGCGGTGCTCATCGGCCGTTTCCTCACTCTCATGATCGCGCAGCGGGACCGCGGTTGGGCGCTCGCGCCCGGACGTTCGCAGCCCGCGCCAGACGGCGAGCCGCCGCAGGGCGCCGCGGCGCGCATCGGCTGCGCCACCGCGGGCGCCAATTATAGGCCGAGCGCCGAGCCCGGCGCAGGACCGCGGGCTGCCGCATGACAAGCCGGGACCGGGAGGGATCGTTGCCGCCGCGCTTGCCGGTGGGCTGGCCGGCGCCCTAGACTCCCGGCGTTCGCGCCCGTGAGGCTGGTCGCGCCGCGGCCAACGCGCGGCGGACCGTATTGCGCCGACGACGGGCAGACGACGACGGAGGTGGCCCGATGACGAAGCTGATTGTGCTGCCGGAGAACGACGCGGCGACCACGCTGCTAGCGACGACGGACCCCGCGGAGATCGCACGGGCGCTGGCCGGCGTCGGCGTGCGCTTCGAGCAATGGGTGGCCGCCGCGCCGCTGGGCGCCGGCGCGAGCCAGGACGCGATGCTGGCGGCCTACCGCGCCGACGTGGACCGCCTGGCGGCCGAGGGCGGCTACGGGACGGTCGACGTGGTGGGCCTGCGCGGCGACCCCGCCGACCCGGCCTGGCCGGCGCAGGCCGCCGAGGCGCGCGGCAAGTTCCTGGCCGAGCACACGCACGCCGACGACGAGGTGCGCTTCTTCGTGGACGGCCGCGGCGCCTTCTACCTGCGGCTGGCCGGCCGCGTCCACATCGTCTGCTGCGAGGCGGGCGACCTGCTCGGCGTGCCCGCCGGCACCCGCCACTGGTTCGACATGGGCACCAACCCGGCGTTCGTCGCCATTCGGTTCTTCCGCGAGCCGGAGGGCTGGGTGGGCCGCTTTACCGGCGACGACATCGCCACTCGCTTCCCGGCTTTCGACGACCTGATCGCGCCCGTTGCCGGCTGATGCTTCGCGCCGTCGTCCTCGATATCGAGGGCACGACCTCGGCCACCGCCTTCGTGCAGGAGACATTGTTCCCCTACGCCCGCGCGCGGCTGGCGGCGTGGGTGGCCGCCCACCGCGCCGAGCCGCGCGTCGCCGCCCAGCTCGACGCCGTGCGAGCCGCGCTCGGGGCGCCCGAGGCCGACGAGGCGGCCGTCGTCGCGCAGCTGATCCGCTGGAGCGACGAGGACGCCAAGGTCACGCCGCTGAAGGCGCTCCAGGGGTGGATCTGGGACGAGGGCTTCGCCGCGGGCGCGCTGACCTCGCACCTGTTCCCGGACGTGGCCCCCGCGCTGCGGCAGTGGGCCGCGGCGGGGCATACCCTCTGGGTGTTCTCGTCGGGCTCGGTCGCGGCGCAGCAGGCGTGGTTCGGGCACAGCCCGGCCGGCGACCTGCGGCCGCTGCTGGCCGGCTACTTCGACACCGCGAATGCCGGGCCCAAGCGCGAGCGGGACTCCTACGCCCGCATCGCCGCGACCATCGGGCAGCCGCCGGCGCGGATCGTGTTCCTCTCCGACGTGACGGCCGAACTCGACGCGGCGCGCGCGGCCGGCTGGCAGACCGTCGGCGTGCGCCGCCCCGGCGAGCCGTGCTACGCGGCCGGCGTGGGCGACCACCTGGCCGTGACCAGCTTCGCCGCGCTGGACCTCTCCGGCGCGGTTCCCCGCGTGCGAGCGCCCGCGTGAGCCTGGCGGCTGCGGGCGCGGCGCTCGCCGCCGAGGCCGCCCGCCTCGCGGCGCTCGGCTGGATGCGCGGCACCGCCGGCAACCTGTCGCTCGTGCTGGCGCGCGACCCGTTGCGGCTGGCCGTCACCGCGTCCGGGATCGACAAGGGCGCGCTCACCGCCGCCGACGTGGTGCTGGTCGACGCGCGGGGCGCGGCGGTCGATCCCGCCGCGCCCCGCCGGCCCTCGGCGGAGGCCGCCCTCCACGCCCGCCTCGCCGCGCTGACGGGCGCCGGCGCCGTCGTCCACGTCCATCCCCTCGCCGCCGTGCTGGCCGCCGACGCCTACCCGAACGGCGTGGCGCTGGAGGGCCTGGAGATGCTGAAGGGCATCGGCCGCGCGGCGGAGGGCGACCGCGTGCGCGTGCCTGTGGTCGCCAACAGCCAGGATATGACTGTCCTGGGCGACCGCGCGGCGGCTGCGCTGGAGCCTGGCGTGCCGGCCCTGCTGGTGCGGCGCCACGGCCTCTACACCTGGGGCGCCAGCCTCGATCAGGCCCGCTACCACGCCGAGACCGTCGTCTGGCTGCTGGAGTTTCTGAACGCCGGCGGCGCCCCGACGCCGCCCGCCTGATCGCGTCGCCCGGCCCCTAAGCAGATGGCACCGGTTCCAGTGCGTGTCCGGTCGCCGCCGTAAACGGCAGGCCAGGCGACTAGACTCGGGCCCGCCGTTTACGGCGGCGATGTTCCGGTCGATCATGGCCGTCTGCTTAGCGCGCGGCGTCGAGCTGGTCCACGAAGCGGTGGTCGTAGAAGCTGTCGATGTTCGCGGTCGCGGCGCCGGGCAGGGTGTCCTTCAGCGAGTCGACCACCGCTTGCAGCCCGTCGCGCGAGACGCGCAGGCTGGGCGTGAAGGGGACCGTCTTGGTGAAGAAGTCGTAGGTCTGGTCGATCTGGTCCTCGTCGGTGGTGTCCAGCAAGTCGGTTAGGACCTCCTTGCCCCAGCGCTCGTCCTGGAGGAAGCGCTCGATGCCCTGACGGTAGACGCGCAGCAGCCCGGGCAGGGCTGGCGCGAGCCGGTCCATGTCGCCGCGCCGCATGATCAGGCCGATGTTCTGATAGGTCAGATCGTACAGGTTGACCATCAGGTGTGCGCCCATGCGCTGCGCCGGGATGATCTGCGGCAGGGTCATCGACGCGGCCTGCAGCTGCCCGGATTCCAGGCCAGGGATCATGCCGTCCGTGCCGAGCGGCAGGATCTGCACGTCGCTGTGGCTCAGGCCCAGGCGCGCGAGCGTCACGTCGGTGGCGTAGGCCACCGGCGTGCCCGGCCGGTCGGAGCCGATCGTCTTGCCGCGCAGGTCGTCGGCGGTGTTGATGCCGGGCATGGCCCAGACGCCCAGGATGAAGCGGTCGAGCGCGCCGGCGATGAACACGAGGTCCGCGCCGCCGCCGACGTCGGCGGAGATGAGCGCCGGCGCGGAGACCTGCACCAGGTCCAGCTCGCCCGCGACGAGCGCCGCGACGGAGGTGTTGGAGGGAATCCGCTGCACGTCCACGTCGAGGCCCGCGCTCGCCCACTCGTCCAGCTTGTTAGCGGCCACGATGGGCGCCATCGAGCCCACGGGGGCGCCGTAGGAGACGCGGACGTGCTGGCGCGTCGCCGGGTTGGCCGCGCTCGCCCCGCTGGGAGCGCTAACGCCGGGCGACGCGGCGGCGGGGCCGCCCGGCGGGGCGGGCGCGGCGGCGGGCGGCGCGGGCGAGCCGCAGGCGCCGGCGACCAGCAGCGCCGCCAGCAGCAGGCCGGCCCGGGGGATGATCGACGCGCGCTTCATGGCGCTCCTCCTCGCGTCGTGGCCGCTGCCGCGGCGCCCCGCCGCGTCCCTACGATGGCAGCGGGGCGCCGCGTTGTCAAGCGCCATTCCTTGACAGCCGCGCGGTGCAGACGTAGGATGCGGACAGCATGCGACGATTTGCGGGCGGACGGCTGCCCGGGACGCGATCTGGGGGTAAGGCCATGCGTGGGGCGCTGAGCATCGCCGCGGTCGTGCTGAGTCTCGCGCTGGCGGCGTGTCAGCAGGCGGCCCAGTCCGCCCCCGCGCCGAGCGCCGCGGCGGGCGATGCGGCGGCGCCCGCGGCACCGGCCGCCCCGGCGCCTCCGCCGCGCAAGCACGTGGACCTCGGCTACGTCGCGCCCAGCGAGACGTTCGCCATCCCGTGGATCGCCAAGGAGGCGGGGCTGTTCGACAAGTACGGGCTGGACGTGGACCTCCACCTGGTCCCCGGCACGCCGCGGCTCACGCAGTCGCTCATCGCCGGCGACTTCGACTACGCGAACGTCGGCGCCCCGGCGGTGATCCGCGCCCGCGCGCTGAACGGCGACACGCTGATCCTCGCCAGCGCGGGCAACTACTTCACCTTCCGCATCATGGCGAACCAGCAGTCGGGCATCCACTCGCTGGCCGAGCTACGCGGCCATAGCGTGGGCGTCTCGCAGATCGGCTCCACCTCGCACACCTTCCTGAAGATTCTGCTCGACCGCGCCGGCGTGCCGCTCGACCAGGTGAACGTGATCCAGACCGGCGGCAACCCCGAGGCCGCCGCCGCGATGGTGAGCGGCGGCATCGACGCCTCGGCGGTCAGCGGCATCATGATCCCGACCGCCGAGCAGGCGGGCGCGGTCACCCTGGCCGACGGCCGTCAGCTAAAGATCCCCTCGGTGAACGGCGCGCTCGCCGCCACGCGCGGCCACATCGAGCGCGACCGCGACGAGGTGCGGCGCTTCATGCGCGCCTACGTCGAGGGCATCCACTACTACAAGACGCAGCGCGACGAGACCATCGCCATCATGCAGCAGTACATGAACGGCCTCCCCTGGGACCAGACCGCGTATCTCTACGAGGAGGGGCTGGACGGCTACGAGCCGCTGCCCTATCCGAGCGACGAGGCTATCCAGACGGAGATGGAGCGCGACGTGGACCCGCCGGTCACGAACATGAAGCCGTCCGACTTCGTGGACGTGAGCTTCCTGCAGGAGATGGAGCAAGACGGGTTCATCAAGCAGCTCTACGGCCAGTAGCGGCCGGGCGCCGGAGAGGCGACGCGCAGTATAACAGCAGCAGCGGCGACGGAGCGCCACGGGGCGCGCGAGAGGGGCCGCGCATGGCGCGGCGAGAAGGAGGCGGCGAGATGGCCCAGGCGAAGATTCGGCACATCGCGATCTGCAGCAAGGACACCCGCAAGCTGGCCGACTTCTACATCAACACCTTCGGCATGACGCAGGTGATGGAGCAGACCCCCAACGACGACCGCGGGCCGACGGACCAGCGCGCGATCTACGTCTCGGACGGCTACATCAACCTGGCCATCCTCCCGGCGCGGGACAACCCGGAGGGCATCAACCACTTCGGCTTCCAGGTGGACGACCCGGAGGCCGTCGCGCGGGCGGGCAAGGACGCGGGGGCCCAGACGGGCATCGCGCCGCGGCCGCGCGATGGTCGCTACGCCGAGTTCCGCATCCACGACCCCGTCGGCACCGGCATCGACCTGGCGACGGCCGGCTGGGCGACCGAGCCCGAGACGGCCGAGCAGGTGGCGGCGCGCGTCGGCCACTAGGCCGGTGACCTAACCCCCCCTGCCCCCCTTCCCTACGAAGGAAGGGGGGAGTAGAGATGGGCAGCACGGCGGGCGCGATGAACGCGCCCGCCGTGCTGCTGGTAACGCCCCGGCGCCGCAAAGGCGGCCGATCGCGCCGGCAAAGCGAGCCGCCGCCGGCAGGTGCGCCGCCTGGCAGGCATGCGCTTTGCCGTAGTGCGCGCGGGGCCGACCCGGCTGCCTCGCCGCGGCGCGTCCGGCCGAGGTGCCGCAGCCGACCAGTTGCCTCCCCTGGCGCCACGCATCGTGAGGCGATATATTTCCTGGTACAATGATGTCAGACGACGGCATGCCGCTGGCCGACTACCGCGCGCTGGCCGAGCTGCGCTATCAGATTCGCCGTTTCCTCCACTTTAGCGAGCGCGAGGCGCGTCGCGCCGGGCTCGAGCCGCAGCAGCACCAGGCGCTTTTGACCCTGAAGGGCCTGCCCGCCGACCGCGCCGCCACCATTGGCGAGCTGGCCGAGCGCCTGCAGATCGCCCATCACAGCGCGGTGGAGCTGGTCGACCGCCTGGCGGACCGCGGCCTCGTGCAGCGCACCCGCGGCGCCGCCGATCGTCGCCAGGTGCTGCTGGCGCTCACGCCAGCGGGGACCGCGGTGCTGCGCGAGCTGTCGCTCCAGCACCGCGCCGAGCTGCGCCAGGCCGGGCCGGCGCTCCAGCGTGCGCTCAACGCGCTGCTCGCCGGGGACGTGGGCGACGAGCCCCCGCCGGGCGACGACGCCGGCGAGCCGTCGCCGCTGGGAGGAGGGTAACGTGCAAGCAACCTATCCGGGCGCGAGGCGCTGGCTCGTCGGCGCCTTGAGCCGCCTGGGCCAGGACGAGGCAACCGGGCGGCTCGGCGACTTCACCACTACCCCGCGTGTCATCCCCCTCGCCGTAATCGCCGTGGGCATCGGCGTGCTCAGCGCCTTCGTCGCGCTCGCGCTGCTCCGCCTGATCGGCCTGTTCACCAACCTGTTCTTCTATCAGCGCTGGGACTTCGCGCTCGTCTCGCCGGCGAACAATCATCTCGGCGTGTTCGAGGTGTTCGTCCCGGTCATCGGCGCCATCATCGTCGGGCTCATGGCCCGCTACGGCTCGGAGCGTATTCGCGGCCACGGCATTCCGGAGGCAATCGAAGCGATTCTCATGGGCGGCAGCCGCGTCGAGCCCAAGCTGGCGATCCTCAAGCCGCTCTCGTCGGCCATCTCGATCGGCTCGGGCGGGCCTTTCGGCGCCGAGGGGCCGATCATCATGACCGGCGGCGCGTTCGGCTCGCTGATCGCCCAGTTCTTGCGCCTTAGCGGCGCCGAGCGCAAAACGCTGCTGGTGGCGGGCGCCGCCGGCGGCATGTCGGCCACGTTCGCCACCCCGGTCGCGGCGGTGCTGCTGGCCGTCGAGCTGCTGCTCTTCGAGTGGAAGCCCCGCAGTCTCATCCCGGTCGCGCTGGCGAGCGCGACCGCCGCGCTCGTGCGCCACTACATCCTCGGCCCGGCCCCGCTCTTTCCCACGCCGCCGCACGCGGCGTTCGTCGGCGTCGACGGCATCCTTGGCTGCGTGCTGGTCGGCCTGCTCGCGGGCGCCCTGTCGACGCTGCTCACGATGGGCGTCTACGGCTCCGAGGACGCCTTCCAAAAGCTGCCGATCCATTGGATGTGGTGGCCGGCCATCGGCGGCGTGGTCATCGGCCTGGGCGGCCTGGTCTTCCCGCAGGCGCTCGGCGTCGGCTACGACACGATCGAGGCCTTGCTGCAAGGCTCGGTGGCCAGCCAGGTGATCCTGGGCATCCTCCTCGTGAAATCCGTTATCTGGGCCGTCTCGCTCGGCTCGGGCACGTCGGGCGGCGTGCTGGCGCCGCTGCTCATGATGGGCGGCGCGCTCGGCGGCCTGGAGGCGATGGTGCTGCCGAACGAGGGCGCGGGGTTTTGGCCGCTTGTCAGCATGGGCGCGATCCTCGGCGGCACGATGCGCTCGCCGTTCACCGGCATCCTGTTCAGCCTGGAGCTGACCCACGATACGAACATCCTCCTGCCGCTGCTGGTCGCCGCGGTCGTGGCGCACGGCTTCACGGTGCTCGTCCTGCGCCGCTCGATCCTGACGGAGAAGATCAGCCGCCGCGGCCACCACCTGACGCGCGACTACTCCATCGACCCGCTGGAGATCGAGTTCGTGCGCGACGCCATGCGCACCGACATCGTGGCGCTGCCCGCCGCCACCCCGCTCGACGAGGTGAGCCGCCTGCTGCCGAGCGAGTCGCCGCGGCGGCGCCAGCGGCTCTACCCCGTGGTTGGCCCCGACCAGGCGCTCGTCGGCGTGGTGACGCGCACGCAGCTGCGGCAGGCGCTGGCCGACCCCGGGGCGTTCGGCCTGGGGCTCACGCTGGGCGAGCTGGCGAACCACGAGCCGGCCGTCGCCTACCCCGACGAGACGCTGCGGGTCGTCGTGTACCGCATGGCCGAGAGCGGCCTCACCCGCCTGCCCGTCGTCCGGCGGCAGGCGCCGCACACGCTCATCGGCCTCATCGCGCTCACCGATCTGCTCAAAGCCCGCGTCCGTCACCTGGAGGAGGAGAGCCGCCGCGAGCGGGTGCTGCGGATGTCGGTCCGCATGCCGCTGCGCTGGCGGCGCGCGGAGCGCCTCGCGGCTACGGCCAGCGTCGACGGGTCCGATGGGACCGGGGACGACGACGCGCTCGCCGGCGCCTCGCGCGGCTCGCGCTCGGGCACGCCCTGACCGCCGCCCGGTGCTATACTGCGCCGATGGCGCGGGGCACACCGGATGGGAGGGCACGATGGCAGGGCTGCCGCTGGTCATGGCGTGCGAGACGCCGCTGTTCGAGCCGCTGTGGGACGGCACGGTGCAGGTGGCCGACGTCGAGCTGTCGTTCGTGCGGCACCCGACGCGCGCCGGCGACCGGCACCGCCGCATGCGCGACGACCTCGCTTTCGACGTCTGCGAGTACTCCAGCGGCAACTACCTGAACGGGTTTCCGTTCGGGCTGCCGTTCACCGCGCTCCCCATCTTCCCGCTGCGCTCGTTCCGCCAGCGCGACATCTGGGTAGCCCGCGCCGGGGGTGTGGCAGCGCCGGAGCAGCTCAACGGCAAGCGCATCGGCATTCAGATGTGGTCGAACTCGGCGCTCGTCTGGCAGCGCGCGCTGCTGCAGCACGACTACGGGCTGGACCTGCGCTCGGTCGAGTGGGTGAGCAACGGCCAGGACGACCCGCGCTACGAGGTGCCCGCCTGGGTCCGCCTGCGGCCCTGCCCGCCGGGCCAGACGCTCGAGGGCCTGTTGGCCGCCGGCGAGATCGACGCCATGCTGATCCCGCACGAGCCGGCCTGGGCGCCCGGTGACCTGGCGCGCGTGCGGCGCCTCATCCCCGACTACGTGCCTGTCGAGCAGGACTACTTTCGGCGCACGGGCCTGTTCCCGCCAATGCACACGGTCGTCGTGAAGAACAGCGTGCTCGCCGCGCACCCGTGGCTGGCCGCGAGCCTCTACGACGGCCTGCGGCGCGCCCTCGACGTCTACGTGGCGCGGCAGCGCGCGGTACAGGCTCCTAGCGTCGTCTGGCCAGGCCTGAGTTGGGCTGAGCAAGAGGCGGTCTTGGGGCCGCAGCCCTGGCCGGCGGGGCTTGCCGCCAATCGCCCGACGCTCGACGCCTGGCTCGACTACGCCCACGAACAGGGCGTGATCGCGGAGCGCCTGGCGCCGGAGACGCTGTTCCAGCTCGACGGCCGCGCGCTCGTTCCCGCGGACTGAGCCAGCGCCCTTCGTGCCGCGCGCGCCTCCCGTCGGGGCTTTCCGCAACCTGGCTATCGCCCTGCTCCACCACGGACGAGCAGGCTAGATCACGGCCGCTCGCCAATACTACGCAGCTGATCCGGCGGCCCTCTTCCGCCGTCTCGGGCTCGCCCCACCCGGCCTTTGAACTGGCGCTGGGCCGGCCCGGCTCCGTAACCGAGCGCTTACTCGTGGCTACCCGCCGAGTTACCCTCGTGCGCTATGCTGACGGCAACAGGAGCGCCGCCGCGCTGAGATGGCCCGCACTTTGCATTGACGGCCGGGGGAGGCCACGCACCGGCGCTCGGTGCGGCAACGCGGTCGGCTGCTGCCGGGCGCAGCCGACGGGGGCTGGCAATAAGGAACCGGACATGATCCTGCTGTTGCCACAGACGGCGGCGGAGGCGTACGCGCTCGGGTACGCCGACGGCTACCGGGGCGAGGCGCCCCTCCGTGAGCTGTACACCTGGGAGACGCAGGACGCCTACGCCGCGGGCTACCGCGCGGGCTGCCGCGATCGCTAGCCGCACCGCACCCCACCCGCCGGCCGAGGCGGGGCGCCCCCCCCGTTCTCGGCGCTCCCTGCTCTCGTCGCTCCCTGTGCCCCTGCGGACCGACGTGCTATGCTCGCCTGAGAGTAATCACACCCGAAAGGGGGCCGCGGCGATGGCACGGATCCGCCACCTGGCAATCCTCACGGAAGACGTGGACCGGCTGGTCCGGTTCTACACGCAGGCGTTCGGGCTGAAGATCGTCGAGGGAGTGGGCACGGCCACCTACCTGTCGGACGGGCACGTCAACCTGGCCATCATTCCCATCGGGCCGGAGCGGGAGATCGAAGGGCCCCACTTGCAGCCGGGCATCAACCACATCGGCTTCCAGGTGGACGACGTGGAGGCGCTGCGGCCGATCTGTGACGAGCTGGGCGCCGCCGGCCAGGTCACCAAGCGGCCGCCGAACCGCGAGGCCGAATCGCGCGTCCACGACCCCGACGGCAACGGCGTCGACCTCTCGCAGCACGGCTGGCCGCTCTAGCATCTCGTCACCGGTGCGCAGCCGCGCGGTGTGAACGCGCGTTCGTATCGCGTACGGGTCACGAGTGTCCAGACCGCTACTGGCCGTGGACGGGCGGGTGGAACAGGGCATGGCGCCGTTACGGGCCGCCCGGCCCGATACTTGCACAAGGCGGGCGGCCTAGCCGCCCACGTCCGGCGCTCGACACGCTGCTGCGAATTCGCCGCTATTCTTGCCGAATTTGGGCTCCAGGCCGCACGATAACGGGGGGCGCGCGGGGCACCAGGTCGCTGGGTCCGCGCGCCGACGGAGGCCCACGGCATGACCACGGCGACGATTCACCTGGGGCAGCGCCGCCTCGACGATTACCTGCCTTTCATCGGCCCAGAGGAGGTGGCCGCGCTCCGCCGGCAGGCCGCGCCCCTCACGGGCCTACGGGTTCTCCATCTCAGCGTGAGCCCCTTCGGCAGCGCCGTCGCCGAGATGCTGGCGGCGCTCGTCCCGCTCCAGCGCGATCTGGGGCTGCTGGCCGACTGGCACCTGCTGCCGCCGACGACCGCGCCGTTCTGGCAGGCGCTCTACGACGGGCTCAACGGCGCGGAGGTGCGCTGGGCGCGGAAGGAGCGCACGGCCTGGTACGGCTATGCCGAGCGCCGGGCCGCCGGCCTGACGGACGACTACGACGTGATCGTGGCCCACGACCCCCAGGCGCTGGCGCTCGCCCACGTGCTGCCGGCGGTCGGCGGCCGGCCCCGCTGGGTGTGGCACTGCCACCTGGATACGCGGGCCGCGCTGCCACACGTCTGGGCCGACGTGCAGCGCGTGCTGCAGGGGTACGCCGCGGCGCTCTATCCGGCCCCGGGGCTGGTGCCCCCGGCCATGCCGCCGCTCTATCAGGCGGTCGCGCGCCCGGCGATCGACCCGCGCTCGCCCAAGCACCTGCCGCTCGCGCCCGACGCGGTCGTCGCGGCCGTCGAGCGCCTGGGGATCGATCCGCGCCGCCCGCTGATCGGCCAGTTCGCCCCTATCGACCACCGCTACGCGCCGATCGGCGCGCTCGGCGCTTACTGGATCGCCCGCCCGCAGGTGCCGGGCCTCCAGATCGTGCTGGTCGACTCGTCGCTGCTCTCCACGACCCGCGCCCAGCGCGACCTCGGGCAGGTCGTGGCCGCGGCCGGCGGCGATCCCGACATTCACGTGCTGACGCAGGACGCCGACCTCGGCCCCACCGAGCTGAACGCCCTGCAACGCGCGGTGAGCGTGGCGGTGCAGCTGGCGGTGCCGCGCGGCTTTGGCTGGGGCGTCGCCGAGTGCCAGTGGAAGGGCAAGCCCGCCGTCGTGGGGCGCCACGGCCTGCTGCCCGAGCAGGTTGGCGGTGGCGCCGCGGGGGTCGTCGTGGACGGGGCGCCGTTCGCTGCCAAGCAGCTCGTCCGTCTGCTGCGCGCGCCAAGCCTCGCCGCGACGATGGGCCGGCGCGGCCATGCCCAGATCGCCCGCGACCACCTGATCACCGGCCTGCTGGCCGATTACCTGCGTCTGTTCGAGCACGTCGCCGCGCCCGCCTGGGTCGCCAAAGGCCTGGGCTAGCTGGGGCGCCGCTCCTGCGGGCGGCCGGGCGCCCGCTCCGCCCGCGGGTCGGGCGTGGCCCCGTCCGGCGCGCCGGCGCCGAGGCCGTCGTCGAGCAGCGCCCCCCAGCCGCCGCCGAGCCGGTCGCGGGCGGGCGCGCCGCCCCAGGCCAGCACCGCGAGCAGCACGCCCACGACAATGCTGTTGACGGTTGGGACCGGACCGTAGCTAAGCAGCGACGGCGCGATGAGCAGCCAGATCCCGAGCGCCCCGTAGGCCCACCGCAGGGGCCGCCCTACCCCCCACAGCGAGACCCAGCCGCACGCGGCGACGAGCGGGCCGACCACGCGGTCGTTGGCGGCGGCCAGCCCGCCGCCGTACCCCAGCACCGCCGGCGCGGCCATCAGCCAGATGCCCAGGGCGAGGGCGACCAGGGAGGGCCAGCCGCGGGCGCCGCGCGCTGTCCGCGGCGCCCGCGGCCCCGCCACCCGCGCGGCGGTTCCCGCCGCCGGCCGGCCCCAGAAGGCGGACCACGCGGGCGCTCCCGCCACGGCCACGCGGTTCAGATACTGGAGCGCGGCCAGCACCTCGCGCAGCGCCGGCCCCAGGATCACGATGGAGATCGTGGCCGACAGCAGGCACAGCGTACACCAGGCGTGGAAGACGACGCCTTGCGTGATGACCAGGCCCACGCTGGTCGCGCCGAGCGCGACGACGATCAGTCCGTACAGCACCACCAGCCAGGGCTGCGTGCGCCAGCGCGCGCGGCCGCCCAGCAGCCCGACCAGCGCCTCGGTGGCGTAGCCGCCCGCGCCCAGCGCCGCGTCCGGTATCGGCAGGTACCGCGCCAGCGCCGAGTGCAGCACTCGCACGCTGTCCGCGCCGAAGAACGGGTCCCAGACGCCGGGGAGGATGCCGAGCTGATACGCCGCCAAGTACGACGCGACGCCCATCCCGGCGACCGCGAGCGCGACGAGCGGCAGGCGGTCGCGCCAGGCCGATGGATTGTGGCGCCAGCCGGGCGGGACCTCGGCCGCCATGATCTACCGCGCCCCGGCCGCCCGGCTGCTCGGGGCGTTGCTGTCTGGTAGGCATTCGGGCAGGTCCAGCAGGTCCAGCCCGGTGGCGGCGTCGCGCGTGCGGCGCACGGGCACGTCCTCGGTGCGCAGCCACACCTCCAGCGTCGGGCGGACGCGCGCCTCCTTGACGTGGCCGCCGTAGACCGAGAAGTCGTGCCGGCCGAACACGCCGTGGATGTGCAGGAAGGGGGCGCCGTCTTTGAGCGAGGCATTCCCCTGGAAGCTCACCACCTCGAGCTGCTCCGCTAGCTCGCGATACTCGTACTGCTCGGTCGTCGGGTTCCAGTAGCCCAGGCAGGCCCACTGGACCGCTCCGGCCGCGCTGACGTTCGCGAACATGATCTCCTCGTCGCGCAGGAAGGCGGTCAGCGTCTCGACGACCGGCTCGCCGGTCTCCAGCCGCAGGATGTAGCGGTCGCCAAAGCGTTGAAAGCGCATCGCTTGCTCCGTGCTCTTTACAGGGTGGCCGCCCGCCGCTGGACGGCCCACAGGAGCGCGCCGCCGAGCAGCGCGAGCGCCACCGCGGCCGCCCGCGGCGTGCCCTTGCCGTTGGCATGGTCGCGCAGGTCGGCGTAGCGCGCCTCGGGATACGCGCGGTGGTCCGCGTCGCCCTCGCCGTGCAGGGCGAGCTGTAGCACCTGCGCCGGGTGCAGGGCGGCGCGGTCGGTCGTCTGCCGGATCTGCTCGCGGCAGCTGAAGCCGTCCGCCACGATCAGCGTGTCCTTCGCCGCCGCGCGCACGGCCGGCAGGAGCACGCGCTCGCCCGCGGCCATCGACACCTGGTAGTGATCGCCCGGCTCGAACCCGAACGCTCCCGCCATGCCGCAGCAGCCCGAGTCGAGCACCTGGAAGTCGAGCCCCATCTTGCGGAACAGGGCTTCCTCGTCGGTCATGCGCATGAGCGCCTTGTGGTGGCAGTGGCCGTGGACGAGCGCCTTGGCCCCGAGTTTGGGCGGCGTGTAGCCGTCCGCCCGGCGCTCCAGGAACTCGTCGATCAGGAACGACTGCTCGCACAGCCGCCGGGCGTCCTCGTCGTGTGGCAGCAGGTTGCGCAGCTCATCGCGGAACACGGCCAGACAGCTCGGCTCCAGCACGACGACCGGCACGCCGGCACGAATCGGCTCGCGCAGCGTGGCGAGGATGTCGCGCAGGAACCGCTTGGCGAGGTCCAGCATGCCGTAGTCGTAGAGCGGCCGCCCACAGCACAGGGCGCGCTGGGGCACGACCACGCGGTAGCCGGCCGCCTCCAGCACCTCGACGGCGGCGATGGCAGTGCTCGGATGGAAGTGGTTGTTGAAGGTGTCCGGCCACAGGATGACCGGCGGCTTGCCCTGGTTGCGCGGGCCGCGCTGCCGCGCCCAGCGCTTGAACGTTTGCGGGGCGAACCGCGGCACCTGGCGCGCCGGCTCCATGCCCGCGGCGGCCTTCGCGGCGTCGCGCAGGAGCGGCGTCTGCGTGACGAGATTCACCAGCCCTGCCAGCGGGGCCGCGAGCCGCGCCCAGTACATGATGAGCCCGAAGGCGTACGCCTGGCGCGGGCGCAGGCGGCCGGCGTAGTAGTGCGACAGGAACTCCGCCTTGTACGTCGCCATGTCGACGTGGACGGGGCACTCGCCCTTGCACCCCTTGCAGGCCAGGCAGAGGTCGAGCGCGTCCTTCACGTGCGGGTCGCGCCAGCCGCCCCGCACCGGGTCCCCTTGCAGCATCTCGAACAGCAGGTGCGCGCGGCCCCGCGTCGAGTGCTCCTCCTCGCGCGTCACCATGTAGCTGGGGCACATGATGCCCGCGTCGGTCTTGCGGCACTTGCCCACGCCCACGCAGCGGAGCGCGGCGTGGGCGAAGCTGCCGTTGTCGTCCCGGAAGGCGAAGTGCGTGGCGGGCGCGGGGGGCGCGTAGTCGGTGCCCAGGCGCAGGTTCTGGTCCATGCGGTAGGGCGTGACGACCTTGCCGGGGTTCATCTTCCAGTCGGGGTCCCAGATCGCCTTGAACTCGCGGAAGGCGTCCACCAGCTCGTCGCCGAACATCTTGGGCAACAGCTCCGCGCGCGCTTGCCCGTCGCCGTGCTCGCCCGACAGCGAGCCGCCGTAGCGCAGCACGAGGTCGGCCGCCTGGTCCATGAAGGCGCGATAGCGGGCGATGCCGGCTGCCGTCGTGAAGTCGAAGGTGATCCGCGTGTGCAGGCAGCCCTGGCCGAAGTGGCCGTAGAACGACGCCGTGTAGTCGAAGCGGTCGATGAGCTGGCGCAGGTCGCGTAGGTAGTCGCCCAGCCGCGCGGGCGGTACGGCGGAGTCCTCCCAGCCGGGCCAGGCCGGCGGCTCGCCGGGCACGATGGCGGTGGCGCCCAGCCCCGACTCGCGGATCTCCCAGAGCTTCGCCTGCTGCTCCCGGTCCGCGTAGAGCTTCATGTCCGGCGCGTGCTCCTGGCCCTTCAGCGCGTCGATCAGGCCCTCCGCCTGCGCCGTCGCCTCGTCGCGCGTCTCGGCGCCGAACTCCACCAGCAGCCAGCCGCCGCCGGCGGGCAGGAGCGGCAGGTCGTCGGGGTGCAGGCCCTTGCGTTTCATGTAGTGGACCAGGATGTCGTCGAAGCCCTCCAGCCCGACCGGGTGGTGCTCTAGGATCGCGGGAACGTGGTCGCAGGCGGCGTACACGTCCGCGTAGCCGAGGACGACCAACACGCGCGCGGGCGGGCTGTGGACGAGGCGCACGGTCGCTTCGAGCACGGTGACGCAGGTGCCCTCCGTGCCCACCAGCGCGCGGGCCACCTGGAAGCCCTGCTCGGGCAGGAGCGCGGGCAGGTTGTAGCCCGACACGCGGCGCGGGATGTCGGGGTAGCGCTGGCGGATGGCGTCGGCGTAGCGGTCGCGCAGGGCGCGCAGCCGGCCGTAGATCTCCGCGCGCCGCCCGCCGGCCGCCTCGATCCGCGCTAGCTCGTCGTCGCTCGTGGCTCCCACCCGCAGCCGCAGGCCGTCGTAGGTCAGGACCTCCAGCTCCTCCACGTTGTCGGAGGTCATGCCCGCCATGACCGAGTGAACGCCGCAGGAGTTGTTGCCGATCATGCCGCCCAGCGTACAGCGGTCGTGGGTGGCCGGGTCTGGCCCATAGGTCAGGTGGTGCGCCTCGGCCGCGTCGCGCAGCACGTCCAGCACTGTGCCGGGCTGCACCCGCGCGCGACGCTGGTCGGGGTCGATCTCCAGGACGTGGTGCAGGTACTTCGAGTAGTCGAGCACGACCGCGACGTTGCAGCACTGGCCGGCGAGGCTGGTGCCGCCGCCGCGCGAGAGCAGCGGCGCGCCGAAGCGGCGGCAGGTGGCCACGGTGGCGACGACGTCGTCCAGGTCGCGGGGGACCACGACGCCGATCGGCACCTGCCGGTAGTTCGACGCGTCGGCGGCGTAGAGGGCACGGCTGCCCGCGTCGAAACGCACCTCGCCGCCCACCTCGCGGGCCAGCGCAGCGGCCAGGCCCGCGGCGTCGACGGCGCCGGGCAAGGGGCCGGGTTGAGACGAACGCGGCAACGGCTGGGCGGAAACCGTCTTCACGGGAAGCGCCTCCTGACAGTCGGGTAGCTCGGGCGGCCGACGGGGCGCATTGAGCGACGGCGGCGGCGCGGGCGCTGGACCGCGTTAATCGGGCGACCGGGCCGTCGCGGGCCGCGCGCTCGGGGCGCGGCGGGCATGAGCCAGGAGGCGGGACCAACGGGCGTGCGGTGCGTCCGGCGCGTGCGCCGAGAGCGCGGTCGCCGCGCCGTTCCGGGCGGCACCCGCCGCTCTGCGGCGCAGAAGGCGTGCCACGGAGGCCCGGCGTTCTGGCACGGGGCGTGCAGCCGTGCGACGGGAGGTGCTACCATGAGTGGACTCCATCGGTCGCGGCGGCATCGAATCATCGCGGGCGTGTGCGGCGGGCTGGCCGAGAGCTTCGGCCTCCCCGTCTGGCTCGTCCGCTTCTTGTTCCTGCTCACGTTGCTGCCCGGCGGCGTCCCCGGCCTGCTGCTGTACGTCCTCCTCTGGATCGCCCTGCCCACCCGCCGCGTGGGCAGCCTGGGAGGGCCGTGGGCGCGGCCCGTGCACCGCTAGCACGCGCCGCCACGCCGGCAGCCGGGGCGCCGCGCGCCGCGGCTGCCGCACCCGCCGCACATTCTGTATAACCACCGGACGATTCCCACACGTTCCGCCGCTTCGGCGTGCGCGGAAGGAGCCTGCGGTGAGCCAGAACACTCCCATCACGGTGGCCTACGGTGACGGCATCGGCCCCGAGATCATGACCGCCACGCTCGACATCATTCAGGCGGCCGGCGCCCGCCTCGACATCGAGGTCATCGAGATCGGCGAGAAGATGTACCTCAAGGGGGAGAGCACCGGCATCGATCCGCGCGCCTGGGAGTCCCTCCGCCGCACGCGCGTCTTCCTGAAGGCGCCCATCACCACGCCTCAGGGCGGCGGCTTCAAGAGCCTGAACGTGACCACCCGCAAGGTGCTGGGCCTGTACGCGAACGTGCGCCCGTGCGTCGCCTACGCGCCGTTCGTCGAGACGAAGCACCCCGGCATGGACGTGGTGGTCGTGCGCGAGAACGAGGAAGACCTGTACGCGGGCATCGAGTACCAGCAGAGCCCGCAGGTGGTCGAGGCGATCAAGATCATCAGCCGCCCGGGCAGCGAGAAGATCATCCG
>JAJPHF010000061.1 GCA_021325365.1 Pseudomonadota bacterium | reverse complement strand
GCGCAGTTGCGGCCCCGGCTGCCCGGATGCGTGGGATTGCCCTCGAACTTGCGCACCTGCATGGTGTCGCGGTCCACGTAGGCCAGCAGCCCGCACCCCGCCTCGCAGTTGAAGCAGATCGTCGGCACGAGCATGTAGCGGCGCGGCTCCTTCTTCGGCCACGCCTTCGACTCGTACTCCACCCAGTCGTCCCACCGCTCGGGCGGCGGAAAGGTCGCCAGCTCGCCAGTCGGCGGCGCGACGAACTGCCGCCGCGCCACGCTCGGCACAAGCGGCAGCGGCGCCTCGGGCGGCGTCGGCGGCGCGACGGGCGCCGGGGCGGGCGCGGGCGCCACCAGCGGCGCCTCCGGCGTCTCCACCACCTGGCGATACACCGCGCCTAGCTTCAACAAGTCGGCCAGCGACCGCATAGTCAGCGCCTCCGGGACGCCCTCACCCCAGCCCTCTCCCAGGGGGAGAGGGGGAGGAATCCGCTCCCCTCTCCCCCTGGGAGAGGGGTTGGGGGTGAGGGCATCAACTCATTGCGATAGCCTGCCCGGTCCGCACCCACGCGTCCTCGTACAGCCAGAGGCCCGCCAGCGCGCTGAGCGCGCCGAGCGCCAGTAGCGCGCCAAGCCCTGTAGCAGCGTAGGCGGCCGCCAGGACGATCGGTAGCCCAGCACCCAGCAAGCCGGCCCCCGCCCAGAACCGGCCGGCGTACGCGCCGCCGCGCAGCAGGTGCGCCGCCGCGGCCACGTCCTGGTTCGGGTGCGGCCCGAACAGCTCCGCCAGCGCCACCAGGAACCCCAGCCCGGCCGCCACCGTCAAGACGGTCGCCAGGGCGCCGAGCAGCGTCGGCCCGGCTCCCAGCCACAGCCCGAGCAGCGCCAGACTGGCCGCCCCAGCGGTGAATGCCGCCAGCAGCAGGTGCGGCAGCAGCAGCGGGCTTTGCCAGAAGTCGCGGCCCTCCGCCTGCCCAAACAGGAAGGCGCTGTAGCCGGCGGTGCCCAGGCCCGCGAGCGCCGCCGCCCAGGCGATCAGCCCGAGCGCCAGCGGCAGCCGCGCGATGCCCAGCAGCAGCCATAGCGTCGCCAGCGCCCCGTACACCAGGATGATCCAGGCGCCCCATACCAGCCACGAGGTCCAGTTGGGCTTTGTGAAGAGAAAATAGAACCGGTCGGGACGCTTCAGGTCCGCGATCAGCAGCACACCCGTGACCGCCAGGAAGACCAGCGCTAGCAGCGGCGCGCCGATCCCGAGCAACGGCCCGGTCGGCAGCCCCAGCGTCAGCAGCAGCGCCGCGACCACCAGCGCGCCCGCGGCAATCGCCTTCGTGAACAGGTACGCGCCCACCCGCCACCCCCACGGCCGCGGGTGGGCCACGTCGTACACCGTGCGCAGGGTGCCGCCATGCGCCCCGCCCTTCATCTCGACCGCATCCGGCTTCACGTCGCTCGGGTGGACCTGCGACCACATGTACTGCGGTGGCTGCGCCGGCACGCCGGGCGTCAGCGCGGCGTCGTCGGCGCCCACGTAGTACACGTTCGGCTTCGTGCCCTGCTCCGGGCGCCGCACGATCGTCGTCTCGCGGGCGACAAGCTGCGCGATGCGGCTCGTCGGGTCGTCCAGGTCGCCGGCGACGATCGCCTGCTCCGGGCACACGACCACGCACGCCGGCTGCAAGCCGACCTCCGTGCGGTGCGCGCAGAAGTGGCACTTCGCCGCCGTGTGGGTGTTCGGGTCGATGTACAGCGCGTCGTAGGGACAGGCCTGCATGCACGACTTGCAGCCGATGCAGCGGCTATTGTCGAAGTCGACGATGCCATCGGGGCGCTTGTAGAGCGCCGTGGTGGGGCAGATCGTGACGCATGGCGCGTTCGTGCAGTGGTTGCAGCGCAGCACGGTAAAGAAGCGCCGCGTGTTCGGGAACTCGCCTTTCTCGATATACTTGACCCAGGTACGAAACGTTCCGACGGGTACGTCGTTCTCGGACTTGCAGGCCAGGGTGCAAGCGTGGCAGCCGATGCACTTGCGGTGATCGATGACGAACCCGAGCTTGGTCAAGACCGCTCTTTCCCCCGCGCCAGCGGGCGACGGCGTGGGTTAGCTCGCCCCGCACGGGCCGAGTGAGGCTTAATCTATCCTAGCATTCGCCGGAAGCCCTGTCGAGCGCGCCCGCCTGACGGGCGCGTCTCTACTGCTGGCCGAGAGTATAATCGCGCGGCATCACTCAAGCGTGCGCTGCGGCTGGCCGCGAACGGCCGCGGTCGCGCTACTCAGCACTCAGCACTCAAAGGAGCCTGCCATGACGCTGGTCTTGCGGGAAGCCGACGTGCGCCGCGTCCTGACCGTCCCGGAGTGCGTGACCTGGCTGGAGGAAGCCTTCCGCGCCTACGCCGGCGGGCAAGCCCGTAACATCCCGCGCGCGCGCGTGAAGCACCCAGGCGGCACGCTGCACGTGCTCCCCGCCGCCGATCTCGCCGCCGACGCCATCGGCCTCAAGGCGTACACCAGCGGCCGTAGCGGCACCCGCTTCAGCGTCCTGCTCTACCGCGCCTCGACGTGCGAGTTGCTGGCGCTCATCGAGGCGGACTACCTGGGCCAGGTCCGCACCGGCGCGGCCTCCGGCGTGGCGACCAAATACCTGGCGCGCGAGGACGCGCGCCGTCTCGGCGTCTATGGCTCCGGCCGCCAGGCCACCTCCCAGGTCGCGGCCGTGGCCGCCGTCCGCTCGCTGGAGGCGATCACGGTCTGGAGCCGCAACGCCGAGCACCGCGAGCGCTTCGCGCAGGAGCTGACCCGGGAGCTGAGCGTGCCCGCCCGGCCCGCCAGCGCGCCGGAAGAGGCCGCCCACGGCCAGGACGTCATCGTGACGATCACGACGGCGCGCGATCCCGTCCTGCAAGGCGAGTGGCTGGAGCCGGGCGTCCACGTGAACGCCGCCGGCTCGAACTCGCTGCTGCGCCGCGAGCTCGACGATGCGGCCGTGCAGCGCGCGAACCTGATCGTCGTCGACTCCCGGCAGCAGGCGCGCATCGAGGCCGGCGATCTGCTCGGCCCGGCCGAGCGCGGCATCGTCGAGTGGGACCAGCTCGCCGAGCTAGCCGACGTGGTCGCGGGCACCGGCCGCCGCCGTACGAGCCCCGACGAGATCACCCTGTTCGAGTCGCAGGGCCTCGGTCTGGAGGACGTCGCGGTGGCGATGCGCGTCTACGAGCGGGCGCGCGCCGAGGGCATTGGCCAGGAGCTGGACCTGTTCGCCGAGGTCAAGCCCCGCCCAGGCCGCCAGTAAGCCGCCGCGCCGCCTCGCGTCTCCCAGTTGCCCGCGCGGCGGGGACGCGCCAACGCAGCGCCCGAACGGACCCGAATGCGCCTCCACTCGCGCCGCGCGACCGGCCGCGTTGCGCGGGCTCGCCGGGCGGGTCTGCTATAGTAGGGTAGTATCGCGCGGCCGATTATGCGGCGTGCGCTGCACCACGCCCCGCTACGCTCGTAGCCTTCTCCAATTGACCGACTGGGCATGCGCGTGCAAGCTGACGGCTGAACGCTAGCCCGTTCGCGAGGAGTCCTGGGTGGAGACCACTGGCCCGACGATAGGTCCCCCGGTTGCCGTCGCGCTCATCTGGGTGCTGACGCTCGGGGCGGTGGCGCTCTTCGCTATCAGCGCGCGCCGCCTCGTGCGCCTGCTCGCGGCCGGCCGGCCTGAGAACCGGCTGGACCAGCCCGGCCAGCGCCTGCAGACGCTGCTGGTGGACGTCTTCGGTCAGCGGCGCCTGCTGGAGCGCCCCTACAGCGGCATCCTGCACGTGCTGATCTTCTGGGGCTTCGTCGTCACCGTCCTCGGCTCGGCCGAGCACCTGCTGCACGGGCTCATCCCGGGCTTTCTCGACTGGCCGGTGATCGGCGGCTGGGGTGTATATCGCTTTTCCCAGGACCTATTTAGCTGGCTGGTGCTCGTCGGCGTCGTGATGGCCGTCTACCAGCGCGTCGTCATGCGCCCGCCGCGGCTCAGCCTCAACCTCGACGGCATGGTCATCCTGGGCCTCATCGCCCTACTGATGGTCAGCAACCTGCTGATCTTCGGCGCCCGCATCATCCTGGCCCCCGCGGCCGCCGACGCCTGGATGCCCGCCAGCCAGCTCGTCGCCCGCGCGATGCTCGGGCTGCCAGCGCCAGCCGTCGAGGCGCTCTACCGCGTCGGCTGGTGGGTGCACGTTACCGTCCTGCTCGGCTTCCTGGTGTACCTGCCCCAGTCGAAGCACCTCCATATCATCACCGCCGCACCCAACTCCTACCTGCGCTCGGTGAAGCCCAAGGGCCAGCTCCCCACTATCGACATCGAGAAGGCGCTGGAGAACGACGAGCCGGTCGGCGTGTCGAAGATCGAGCAGTTCACCTGGAAGGACCTGCTCGATACCATCACCTGCACCGAGTGCGGCCGCTGCCAGGCCGAGTGCCCCGCCAGCATCAGCGGCAAGGAGCTGTCGCCCAAGTACCTGGTCCTGAACCTCAAGGACCACCTGCTGCACGACGAGGCCGACCGCCTGCTCGGCAAGGCGCCCGCGGCCAACGGCGCGACCGACCACGCGCCGAAGGAGATGGTCGGCGACGTGATCCACGATCAGGTGCTCTGGGACTGCGTGACCTGCCGCGCCTGCATGGACGCCTGCCCCGTGTTCATCGAGCACGTGCCGAAGATCGTGGACATGCGCCGTCACCTCGTCATGGAGGCGAGCCGCATCCTGCCCGAGTGGCAAAAGATGCTGGACAACGTCGAGGCGAGCGGCAATCCCTGGCGCTTCCCGCGCGCCCAGCGCGCCGACTGGGCGAAGGCCAACGGCATCCCGACGCTCGCCGAGCGGCCCGACGCCGAGTACCTGTTCTGGGTCGGCTGCGCCGGCTCCTACGACGAGCGCAACGTGAAGGTGAGCATCGCGCTCGCGCGGCTGCTGGAGCGCGCGGGCGTCGCGTTCGCCATCCTGGGCACCGAGGAGACTTGCTGCGGCGACCCGGTGCGCCGCGTCGGCAACGAGTACCTGTTCCAGCTCCAGGCGCAGCAAAACGTCGAGACGCTGAACGGCCATCAGGTCCGGAAGATCGTCACCGCCTGCCCCCACTGCTTCAACACGGTGGGCACGGAGTATCGCGCCTTCGGCGGCGACTACGAGGTCGTGCACCACGTCCAGCTGTTGCAACAGCTTGTGGCCGAGGGCCGCCTGAAGCCCGAGGAGCGGCTGGACGCCTCGGTCGCCTACCACGACCCCTGCTACATCGGCCGCTACCACGACATCTACGACCAGCCGCGCGAGGCGTTGAAGGCGATCCCTGGCGTCGAGCTACGCGAGATGGAGCGCCACCGCGAGCGCGCCATGTGCTGCGGCGCCGGCGGCGGCCACGCGTTCTGTGAGGAGCGCACGGGCCGCCGTATCAACCACATCCGGCTGGAGCAAGCCCTGGACGTGCAGCCCGAGCGCGTCGCCACCGCTTGCCCCTACTGCCTCATGATGTTCGAGGACGCGACGCGCGCCAAAGACGTGACCGAGACGCTGCCCGTGGCCGACGTGGCCGAGATGCTGGAGCGCTCCACGCGCCGGAGTGATGAGCTGTGAGTGCGGAGTGCGGAGTGCTGCGTCAGCAGCTGACGCAGCACTCCGCACTCCGCACTCAGCACTGGAGACCCAATGGACATCGTCGTCTGCATCAAGCAAGTGCCCGCCCCCGAGATCCCCACCAGCCAGTTCAAGGTGGACGAGGTGGCCAAGCGCGTGGTGCCGCCGGAGGGCGTGGCGCCGGTCATCAGCACCTTCGACCTCCACGCCATCGAGGCCGCCATCCAGCTCAAGGAGCAGCACGGCGGCAAGGTAACCGTCATCAGCCTCGGCCCTCCCTCGGTCCGCGACGCGCTGAAGCGGGCCATCGCGATGGGCTGCGACGCGGCCGTGCAGCTCGAGGACCCGGCGTTCGAGGGCGGCGACAGCTACGCCACCGCCGTGGCGCTGGCCGCCGCCATCAAGAAGCTCGGGACGTTCGATCTGGTGCTCACCGGCCGCCAGGCCGCGGACTGGGACAGCGGCCAGGCGCCCGCGGCGCTCGCCGAGCTACTGGACGTGGCCGGCGCCGTGCCGGTGCAGAAGGTCGAGGTGCGCGACGGCGGGCTGTACGTCGAGCGCGTCACCGAGGACGGGTACCAGCCAATTGACATGCCGCTCCCCTCGGTGCTCGGCATCAGCAACGAGATCAACCAGCCGCGCTACCCCACGCTGAAGGGCATCATGGCCTCCGGCAAGGTGCCGATCCCCGTGTGGACCGCCGCGGATCTCGGCCTGTCGCCTGACCAGGTGGGGGCGAGCGCCGACCGCATCGTGCTGCAGCGCCTGTTCGTGCCCGTGCGCGAGAGCAAGTGTGAATTCATCGAGGCCGACACCCCGCAGGAGATGGGCGAGAAGCTGGCCCAGCGCCTGCGCGAGGCGCGGCTGATCTGAAAGCGGTCAGCTGTCAGCGGTCAGCCATCAGCTTCATCTCTCGCGTCTGCTGATGGCTGATGGCTGATAGCTGACGGCTGACAGCTTGGAGGCAACATGGCAGGAAACGGCGTGCTGGTCATCGGCGAGCCGTCGGAGGGGAGCGTCGCGCCGGCGACGCTCGAAGTGCTCGGCGCGGCGCGCGAGCTAGCCGGGAAGATGGGCGGGCCGGTCGCCGTGGCCGTGCTCGGGCAGGACGTGGCCGGCCAGGCGCCTGGCCTGATCGAGCGCGGCGCCGACCGCGTCGACGTGCTGAGCGATCCGCGCCTCTCGCCCTACCAGGCGGATACCTGGGTGCCGGCACTCGCCGCGCTCATCCGCGAGACGAGCGCCAGCGTCGTGCTCCTCTCGCACACCCAGACCGGCCGCGAGTTCGGCACGCGGCTGGCGTTCCGCCTCGGCACCGGCATTGTCACCGACTGCTCGGACCTGCAAGTCGCCGACAACGGCCGCCTGCTCGCCGTGAAGCCGGTCTTCGGCGGCAACGCCGTGGCCGAGTACACCGTGGCGGGCGACGGCGTACAGCTCGCCAGCCTGCGGCCCAAGCTGTTCGACCAAGCCGCCCCCGTGCCCGGCCACCAGGGCGAGATCGTCGAGCGCCCGGTCCAGATCGACCCCAGCCAGGTGCGCACCAAGGCGCACGAGCGCGTGCGAGCAGCCGCGGCGGGTCCCGATCTGGAGAACGCGCAGCGCGTGGTCGCGGGCGGGCGCGGCATGGGCGGCCCCGAAAACTGGCCGCTGCTCGACGAGCTAGCCAGCGCCATCGGCGCCGCCGTGGGCGCGAGCCGCGCGGCGGTGGACGCCGGCTGGGTTCCCGGCCCGCTCCAGATCGGCCTCACCGGCGCGAAGATCTCCCCGCAGCTCTACGTCGCCGTCGGCATCTCCGGCGCCGTGCAGCACATGGCCGGCTGCGCCGGCTCCCGTACCATCGTCGCCATCAACCGCGACCCCGAGGCCAACATCTTCCGCTACGCTCAGCTGGGCGTCGTCGGCAACGCCAAAGAGGTCCTGCCCGCCCTCACCCGCAAAGCCCGCGAGCTGACCGGGTCGTAGAACCCCTATCCCCCTGCCCCCCTCTCCCCCATAGGGGAAAGGGGGGAGCCGGGTGCGACGGGGCCGGCTCCACCGGAAGCCCCCCGTCCCCTATGGGGGAAGGGGGGGTGGGGGGAAGGGGTCTCTCACCGCCCCTGGAACTGCGGCGGCCGCTTCTCGGCGAAGGCGCGGAGCGCTTCGGTGCGGTCCTCGGTCGGGATGACCGTCTGGTAGGCTTCCTGCTCGTAGGCCCAGCCGGCCGAGAAGCCGGTCTCGCGGGCCACGTTCAGGCACTTCTTGGCCTGGCGCACGGCGATCGGGCCGTTGCTCGCGATCCGCGTGGCCACGGCGCGCGCCGCCGGCAGCAGCTCGGCCGCCGGCAGCACGCGGTTCACCAGGTTCAGGCGCGCGGCCTCGGCCGCGTCGATCGGCTGGCCCGTGAAGATCATCTCCCGCGCCCGCGGCTGGCCCACGGCGCGCGGCAAGAGCTGCGTGCCGGCGTCGCCGGGGATGATGGCGATACTCGTCTCGGGCAGCCCGAAGCGGGCGCCTTCGGCCGCGTAGATGAAGTCGCAGGCCAGCGCCAGCTCCAGCCCGCCGCCGAGCGCCACGCCGTTCACCGCCCCGATGAGCGGCTTCTCGAAGCGCAGGAGGGCGTTCGTCGCGTCGATCAGCCGCTGCCGCTGGGCGACGACCTCCGGCGGCGTCATCGTGGCGCGCTCCTTCAGGTCGGCGCCCGCGCAGAAGGCGCGCTCGCCGGCCCCCGTGAGCACGACCACGCGAACGGCCGGGTCGCGGTCGAGCGCGGGCATCGTCCGCGCGATAGCCTCCGCCAGGGACCGGTCGATCGCGTTCATCACCGCCGGGCGGTTGAGCGTCAGCAGCGCCACGTAGTCCGCGCTCTCGACCAGCAGCACGTCGTTGTCAGCCATCCTCACGCCTCCGCGGTGGCGCGCCCGCGAGGCGGCACCTGCGACCCGCGTCGCGGCGCTGCCTCCGGGCGCGCTTCTCGCCTATGATACCGTGGAAGCCCTGTGATCGCTGGCTACCGCGGAGCCAGGTGGACGAAAGGGGCCAGTCGGCGACAGGCCGGGCAGGCTGAACAAGTGTAGAGCCCCTGCACGAGGCCCCCGGCTCGCGTCTGGTATGCCCGGGTCCTATGCCCACCCGCCGCGCGTCGTAGGGGCGGGTTTCATGCCCGCCCGCGGCCTGTGGCGCGGAATACGGCAAGCGCCACTGGCGCAGCCCCGGCGTCGCGCAACTGCTTCGCCGTAGCGCAGACCGCTGTGGAGTGAGAGCAGGCAGATGGACGAGCGGGACCGCCTCCGCGAGCAGACGGCGCGCAACGTCGCGGGGCTGGAGCACGAGCAGCGCGGCGAGGCCGACGCGGCGATAACGCTGTACGAGGCCAACGTGGCGGAAGGCTTCCCCGGCGACTGGCCGTACAGCCGCCTCGTCCTGCTCTACGGCAAGCGGGGCCAGCCCGACGAGGTCGTGCGAGTGCTGGAGCGCGCGGTCGCCGTGTTCGCCGCCTTGCCGCGCGCCCAGCCCGACCGCGGCCCGCGCCTGCGCGTGTTTCGCCAGCGTCTTAAAGAGGCGCGGCAGGCCCTGCGCCCCGGCCGCGCACGCCGCAAGCCCGAAGCGCCGGACCCGCCGGCCCGCTAGCGCCGCCCGCCTGCTAGCCTCGCGCTGGTGCCGCTACCCCGCGCCCGCGGGTTGCGGCTGGAGCGGCGGATAGGTGAGAAACCAACCATCGGCCGTGCGCACGGCCGGCACGGTCGTCGTCGTCCGCCACGTCTCGCCGCTGAAGAGGCTGATGTCAAGCTGCACGGTAATGAGCGCGCGATCCGCTGCGCCGCGACCCAGCAGGCGGTCGAGCAGCGACTCCTGCTGCACGCCCACCCCCAGCACGCGGTACCCGTTGCCGAGCTGCTCGGCGATGAACGGCGCGGCCGCGGGCCTCGCCGTGGGCAGGATCTCGGCCAGCGCGCGGTCCGCGTCCTCGTCGGTCACGGCGGTCAGGTATGCGCGCAGCGCGGCCTCGGGACTACTCGCCCGGCCGCGCCAATCGGCCAGCGCGCCCGCCGCCACCACCCCCGCGCCCAGCAGCCAGAGTACGGCCACCAGCGCCAGCCACCCGCTCACCCGCACCCGCCCGCGCCGTCCGCTCACCGCTCCGCCCCGCCTCGCGCGCCGGCCGCCCGCCGCCCAGGCGCTCGCGCTGTGAGAGTCTGCCTCGACGTGTCGGCCGCGGCCCAGGCGCGTGGTGGCATCGGCCGCTACGCCGCCCGCCTCGCCGAGGCTCTCCTCCGCCTGCCGGGAATCGAGCTATCGCTGCTCTACCACGGCCGCGGCGGCACCGCACTGCCGCCCGGCCTCGCGGGCCTGCCCCCGCGCCGCGTCCGTCTCGGCAGCAAGCCGTGGCGCGCGACCCTCGCGGCCGCCAGCCTGCTGCGCCTGCCGCTCGACCGCGTGGTCGGTCCTTGCGACCTGTTCCACGCGACCGACCACGTCCTGCCGCCCCTGCGCCACACGCCGTCCGTCTTCACGGTACACGACCTGGCGTTTCTCGCGCACCCCGAGACGCACCTGCGCTCCAACCGCACCTACCTGGCGGCCATGATGCCGCGCTACGTGGCCACTGCCACCGTCGTCATCGCCGACTCCGAGGCGACCCGCCGCGACGTGCTGGCCCGCTATCAGGTCGCGCCCGACAAGGTCCGTGTCGTGCCGCTCGGGGTCGAGCCAACGTTCGCCCCCGTCCCGCCACCGGAGGCGCGCGCGCTCGTCGCCGCCCGCTATGGCCTCACCGCGCCTTACCTCCTCTTCGTCGGCACGCTGGAGCCGCGCAAGAACCTGCGCGGCCTCGTCGCCGCCTACCGGGCGCTCCTCCAGCGCCACGACGACGCGCCCGACCTGGCCGTCGCCGGCGCCGAGGGGTGGCGGTACGACGACCTGTACCGCCTGGTGCAGCAGGAGGGGCTGTCGGCGCGGGTGCGCTTCCTCGGCCGCGTGGCCGACGCCGACCTGCCCGCGCTCTACAGCGCCGCCGCCGCCTTCGCGTATCCCTCCCTGTACGAGGGCTTTGGCCTGCCGCCCTTGGAAGCGCTCGCCTGTGGCACCCCCGTCGTCTGCTCGGACCGGTCGTCGCTGCCGGAGGTCGTCGGCGATGCCGCGCTGCTGGTAGACCCGACCGACGCCGCAGCGCTCGCGCGCGCGCTGGCGCGGCTGCTGGACGACGAGGCACTCCGCCGCCTGCTACGCGCCCGCGGCCTGGCCCGCGCCGCCCAATTCACCTGGGCGCGCACGGCGGCCGAGACGCTCGCGGCGTACGAGGAGGCCAGACGCCGCTGGGATGCGCGGCAGCGTACTCTACGCGGGCGCTAGCGCCTACCGCGGCGCGTCACGGTCGGCGGGGGCGAGCCGCGGCTGACCCGGCAGGGCGTGTCGTTGCCGATACGCCAGCGCCGTCAGCAGTACCAACAGCCCGGCGCCCAGCGCGGCGAATACCAGCGGCGAGCCCACGAGGTCCGCGATCCCGCCGATGAAGATCAGCGGCACCACCGACGCTACGCTGCCGAGCATCAGCTGCACGGCGAAGATGCGCGCGCGGCTCTCCGGCGGCGCGTGCTCCTGCAAGATCGTCTGCGCCGGCACGATGATACAGGCGAACCCGACGCCAGCCACCAGCGTGACCGCCATCACCGCCAGCATGAGCGAGTGAACGTTCGCCTCGCCCGCGGCGGTCTGCGTGAACGGCAGCACCTCCCACAGCTCCGGCAGCCCGCCCACCAGCAACAGCGCGCCGCCGACCGCGCCCAGTCCGTAGTGGATGAGCCGCTGCTTGGCGAACCGGTCGCCCACGTGCTGCAGCGACAACGCCGCGCCGAGCATGCCCAGGCCGGCCGGCGCCAGCACGTACACCATGTCTTCCGCCGAGATGTGCAACACCTGGACGACGAAATTGGGCGCCAGCATCGCGACGATCAGCGTCAGCGTGCTGCCCAGCGTGAGGTGCAGCATGGCCCACGCCATGTCGCTATCGGCGCGCAGTAAGTCTACCAGCTCCCCTAGATCGTGCCGCAGCCGCCGCCACACGCGGCGCCCTTCCTCGGCCGCCGAGATGCCGACCACCGTCTCGGTCGCCGGCAGCCCCCACACCAGCGCCGCCGACAGCGCCAGCGCGGCCGCTTCCAGCAGGAAGAACGTCGTCATGCCGAACAGCTTCACGACGAGCGGTCCGATCAGCACCAGGCCGGCGAGCTGCGAGCTGATGAACGTGATGTGGAAGAACGAGTTCGCTTGCAGCAGCCGCCGCTGCGGCACGAGCGCCGGGATCAGCGAGGTTTCCGCCGGCGCAAAGAACTGTGTCACCGTGGAGAAGGTGAAGCTGAGCACGAACAGTGCGACCACCCACTGGTCGAACGCCACGAAGCCAAGCATCAGCAGCGCCCGCAGCAGGTTGCAGATGACCAGCACCCGTCGCTTCTCCCAGTGATCCACGAGCACGCCGGCCACCACGCCGAACAGCACCGACGGCACGACGACGGTCAGGATGGTGACGCCAAGCTGGGTCGTCGAGTGACTGCGCTCCTCGACCAGCACCATCAGCGCGTACCAGAGCGCGTTGTGCGCCGTCTGCGTGATCGCCTGCGCGATCCACAGCCGCATGAACGGCGCGTTCCGCCACACGCTCACGTCAGGCCCAGGCGCCGGGGCAGCCGGCGCCCCTCCGGCTGGCGCTAAGGGAGCGTGCAGCGGCGGCGTCAGCGACGGCTCCGCCGCATCCAGCGCGCTCGGCCCCTGCCCGAGTGGATCGGGCGCGACGGGCGGCCGCGTCACGGACTTGCCGCGCGCGGCCGGCTCGCCGCGGCGCGGCTCAGGCCGAGCCATGCAGGTCGTCCAATCCCAGGTCGAGGTCCGCCTGCGGCGCGGCGCGCGCGGCCCGGCGCACGAACCGCAGCACCTGTCGCTCGAACAGCGACCGCGGCAGCAGCACCCGGTGGCCGCAAGTGAGGCACTTCAGCCCGATGTCGGCGCCCAGCCGCACGACGGTCCACTCCCAGCCGCCGCACGGGTGCGGCTTCCGCAGTCGGACCACGTCGTCCAGGTAGACTTCGAGCACCATCAGTCGGCTCGTCCCTGCCGCCGCGCGTTGATCGCGCCGCGCAGCTCCCACGCGGCGTCGCGCGCCTCCGCCTGCCAGTCGGCACCCCGCGAGGCGTAGAGGATCGCGCGGCTCGACGCGACGAGTAGCCCGCCGCCGCGGCGGTCCTGGCCCTCGTCCACGGCCATCGCCAGATCGCCGCCTTGCGCCCCGACGCCCGGTACTAGCAAGGGCAGGTCCGGCGCCACCGCCCGGACGTTGCGGAACGCCTCCGGGTGTGTCGCGCCCACCACCAGCCCCACGTTGCCGTGCTGGTTCGCGCGCACGGCCGCCGCCGCGACGCTCTCGTACAGCGGCCGAAACGAACCGTTCATGGCAACTAGTTGGTCCTGAAACTCGGCGGCGCCCGGGTTGGAGGTCTTGCAGAGCACGAACACGCCGCGGTCGCCATACGCGAGGAACGGCTCTAGCGTGTCGAAGCCCAGGTAGGGGCTGACGGTCACCGCGTCCGCCCCCAGGTCGTCGAACAGCGCGGCGGCATAGGCCCGGGCCGACACGCCGATGTCGCCCCGCTTCGCGTCCAGCAGCACCGGCACGTCGGCCGGCATCGCCCGCAGCGTCGCCCGCAGTCCCGCCAGGCCCGCCTCGCCCAGCGCCTCGTAAAAGGCCAGGTTCGGCTTGTAGCAGCAGACCAGGTCCGCCGTCGCCTCCACGATGCCCGCCGCGAAGCGCGTCAGCCAATCCGGCCGCTCGCGCACCGGTTCGGGCATTTGCGCCGGATCCGGGTCCAGCCCCACACAGAGCAGCGAGTCGTTGCGCGCCACCGCGGCGGCCAGCTTGTCCGCGAATCGCGCCCCGCCCATCGGCCGGCTCTCCTCGTCTGCTGCTACCAGGCGATGTCTACGCTCAGCTTATCAGATGCCGTCATGCTCCAGACGACGAATTCGCGCCTCGTGACGTGACCAATTCTGCTACCATACGAGCCAGTCCCGCGGGCACGCGGCGCGAGGAGGGCCAGCATGTGTGACTTTCGCGGCGACCTGGAGTCGCCCCCGCTCCGTCTCGGCCCCCGCGGCGGCCAGGCCGCCGTCGCGGGCTTGAACGAGTCCATCGCGCTCGGCCAGCAGGGCTGGCAGCAAGACGACCCGCTCTACAAGACCGACCTGGAGCAGGTGTTCCGCCAGAGCGAAGCGCGCAACGTGCGCCTCGTCGGCTACAGCGACGTCGAGGGGCGCCCGGCCTTCAAGCTCGGCATCCAGGCCGTCGCTGACCGCTGGTACCTCTACTGTGGCCACCTCTGGCACCGCGGCTGGACGATCCTCGACGTGACCACGCCCAGCCGGCCGGCGTTCGTGAAGTTCCTGCCCGGCCCCGACAACACCTGGACCATCCAGATGAACGTGGCCGACGGCATGCTCCTCACGTCCCTGGAGCGCATGCAGCCCGTCTGGGGCGGCGATCCCACCCGGCCGCACGACGAAACCGCGATCCTCTGGAATGCCACGGACCCCGCGAACCCCACGCCGCTCAGCAAGATCAGCCTCGGCGGCACCGGCAGCCACCGCAACTTCTGGGCCGGCGGCCAGTACCTCCACCTGGCCGCCAACCCGGCCGGCTACTCCGGCAACGTCTACGTTGCGATGGACGTGAGCGACCCCACCCGGCCGCGGGAGGTCGGCCGCTGGTGGATCGAGGGACAAGGCCCCGGCGAGACCAAGAACCCTCGCGACGACGGCCTCTCCGTCCACGGCCCGCCCTACGTGATCGGGGACCGCGCCTACGTCTCCTGGGGCGGCGGCGGTATGGTGATCCTGGACATCAGCGACCTCGCCCACCCCCGCTTCGTCAGCCGCCTCAACGTGTCCCCGCCGTTCCGTGGCGGCTACGGCGGCGCGGGCGTCCATAGCGTGCTGCCGCTCCTCGACCGCGGCATCGCCGTGGTGAACGGCGAGTCGGGGCCGGAGCGCTGCCAGGAGCCGCTGAACTTCGCCGGCATCATCGACATCGCCGACGAGGAGCACCCCCGGCTCATGTCCATCTTCCCCAACCCGCGCCCCAGCCCCGGCCTCGACTTTACGCACTACTGCGACAAGGGCGGCCGCTTCGGGCCGCACAACTCGCACCTGCCGCACCATAGCCCGTTCATGATGCACCGCGACGACCTGGTCTACATGACCTGGTTCAACGCGGGCCTGCGCATCTACGACATCGGCGACCCGCGCCAGCCCGAGGAGGTGGCCTGCTTCGTGCCGCCCGACCCGCAAAAGCAGATTGGCCTCTTCCCCAAGACCGCGCTCGTCACCCAGACCGAAGACGTGCTCGTGGACGCCCGTGGCTACATCTACATCACCGACAAAAACCACGGCATCTTCATCCTCGAGTACACCGGCGACTAACCGCCTCCCTCTCCCGCCGGGCGATGGCGCCCGATTCTCTCGGCGCCTAGAACGGCCTGCATTGAGAGTGAGCAGCCAGCGTTTCGGAGGGGCGGGTTTCATGCCCGCGCGGCCCGCAGCCCGCACCGCCCGGCCTGCCGACAGCTAAGTCTGGCTACCAGTTGCTTCGCGTGAGGGCCGGGGCGAGCGCGTCTGCCCCCTCTCCCCCTGAGAGAGGGCCGGGGTGAGGGCAACCGGACTGGCTCACCCCGTCTGGTTCATGCGCTGGACGTACTGCGGGTCCAGGTACTTGTCCGGCGTCGGCAGCGGCGGCGTGAGGTCGCCGATTGACGCGAGGAAGTCGATCGACTTCTGCACGCGCGCTGGCGTCAGCTCCAGGTCAGGGCTCCAGATCTTCAGCTGCTCGACCAGCATCTCGTAGGTCTGGCGCGACAGGTCCTCCGAGACCTCGATCTGCCGGGCCAGGATGCCGATCGCCTCGGCCTTGTTCGCCGGATCGTAGAGCCAGCGCGTCGCGTCGCGGATCGCGCGCAGCGCCGCGATGGCCTGCTCGGGATGCGCCTGCAGCCAATCGATGCGCGCGGCGTGGACCGAGATCGGGTGGTCGGGGATGTACTCGCTCAGCACCGCCAGACGGCGGTAGCCCTGCGCGATCATCTGGAAGTCCTGGGGCTGACCCACCAGGCCGCCGGCCACCGCGCCGCTCTCAATCGCGGCCATGCGCTCCGGCGTGCCGCCCACCACGACGAAGTCATACTCCGACTCGTCTAGGCCGTTCGCCTTCAGGATCTGCTTCATCCAGACGGTCGTCTGCTCGCGCGGGCCGGACGAAGGCAGGGTCTTGCCGCGCAGGTCGGCGAACGTCTGGATCTCGGGCCGCACGATGAGGCTGTACGGCGCGCTGTTCGAGTCGGTGGCGATCATCTTGAGCGGCGCCCCGTTGTCCACGGACCGAATCACCGTCTCGGGGTTGATGCTCGCCAAGTCGAGCGCACCGGCGGTCATCATCTGGGCCCCGTTCGCCGGCGTGCGGAATAGCGTCATCTCCACGTCGAAGCCCGCCTGCGTCAGCAGCCCCTTCTCGAAAGCGACCAGCTTCGGCCACTCCCAGGCCGTCTTCGAGATCGAGCCATATTGCAGCGGGATCGAGCCGGGGGCGGGCGCGGTCGGCGGCGCGGTGGCGGCGGGGGCCGCGGGGGCGGCGGGGGCCGCCGGCGCCCCGCCCTGGGCCGGCGCCGCGCTAGGCGGTCCGCTGCACGCCACGGCCGCCCAGGCGAGCCCGCCTCCCGCGAGAGTCACGAACTGCCGCCGCGAATAGCGCCCGCCGCCCCGTCCCATCGTCGCCCCCTCGTCCGCGTCAAGGATGCTGTGCGAACAGAATGGCACCCGCCGGGGCGCGTGTCAAGATGACGCGGCCGCGCCGCGGCGTGAGGCGCCGCGGCCCCGCCGCCCGGCGCCCGCGCCTTACACGTGCAGGTTGCCCGTCAGCAGCAGGATCAGCAGGATTAGCACGATTAGGCCCGTCGGGGACCAACCGTAGTACCCCCACCCACGGCCGGTGCCCCATCCACCGAACAACACCGCGATCACGAGCAGGATGATCAGCAACGTGAGGAGGCTCATGTCCTTCGCTCCTTTCCGGATGGCGGCCGCGCCCCCGTCGGGATCGCCCGCGCACGGCCGCTCGCTTCGCTCTATGCAGCAACCGTGCCGCGAGCCGTACGTACCGGCGCCCGCTGCTAGTGCCCGCGCCCATCAGTCCATCGCCGGCGAGCCCGGCGGTGCGCGCGACGCCCCGGGGCCACCGCCAAGCGGCGGCACTCGTCGCCGCGCGCCAGCCTGCCCGAGCGCGCCGAAGCGCCCTCCGGTCGAAACCGGGAGGACGCTTCAACGGAGAGGGAGGGAGACGGGTCGACGTCGCTTACGCGGGGACCACGCAGTAGAAGAGGTTCTGGTCGGCGTAGTAGTAATAGGCCGTCGCGCAGTCGTTGAACGGCTCGTAGGTGTAGGTCTGGCAGAGGGGTAGATAGTCCACCGTCACCCCGTCCACCACCACCGGCTGCAGCTTCGGATCGACCGGGTGCCCGTACAGCGTGCCGAACGGCATCGCGCACGTCACGATGGGCGGCGCCTGCACGGTCTGGACGGCCGGCGCGGAGCTGCTGTCCGAGTAGACCGGCGCGCTCACGGAGACGGGATCGGGCATCGACCAGCTGACGTTCGTGACCTGGGTAGTGTTGTTCTCGATGATGGTGCAATTCCCGCCGTTGCCGCCGTTGCCGCCCTGGACGCCCGTCCCGGTCGCGTTGCCGCCATTGCCCCCGTTGCCGCCGCACTGGCCGCCGCCAGGGGTCTGGTTCGGGCCGTTGGGGTGCGGGTTGCTGCTGTTCGCGCCGCTGGTGCTACCGCCCGGCGTCGAGCCGCTCGGCGGCGTCCCGCTCGGGTTCGAGCCATTGGGATTCGAGCCACTCGGATTGGACCCGGGCGGGTTCGACCCGCCCGGGTTCGAGCCGCCCGGGTTGGAGCCGCCCGGGTTCGACCCACCCGGGTTCGAGCCGCCCGGGTTGGAGCCGCCCGGATGCGACCCGCTCGGGTTGGAACCGCTCGGGTTCGACCCACCCGGGTTCGACCCGCCGGGGTTCGATCCACTCGGCGGGGTGTTCCCGGACGGGGTGCCGTTGCTGTTGCCATTAGGCAGATGGTTCACGCCAACCGTACCGCCCGTCCGATTAATGGGCAGGTTCGTCAACCCGCCGCCAGGAGCGCTTCCGCCGCCGGCGGGAAGGTTGATGTGCGTCTGGCTGGCCGGCCCGAGGCCGGTGGGCGCGTGCGACCCAGGCCCCGGCCCCGCGGCCTGGGCCGCGCTCACCAGGGACAGCGCCAGGCCAAGACTAACGCTCGCGGCCAACACGGTGCTGCCAGCCTTGCAGTGTAGACGATTGAGGCTCATTGCGACCTTCTCCGTTTGCTGTTCTCGGCGCGTCGGCAACGGCCGCATCGCACCGTGTCCGTTCCATAGACCAAGACTACAGGGCGGTGCCGCGCCTGGCCGTGAGTCCGGCAGCACTCGGGCGGTGACTCTTTTCACAACGCGCCCGATTCCGGAGAAGGCAGGGAACGATGGGGCTCCGCGCAGCGCGGCACGAGCAGCGCCCGCACGCGCGTCGCGCCGCCGAGCAGCCCACGGCCGCGCGACACGACGAAGCGCCAGGGGCACGAGAACCCCTGGCGCTTCGCCTGGGAAGATCGAACGTCTAGCGGCCGGCGCCCACCGGCGCCGGGGCTGGGCCGAGGATCAGGTCGCCCCACTTGGCTTTCGTGCGGTCCATCAGCTCCGCGCTCGCCTCGGCCACGGGCGGGAACTCGTCGCGCCACTCGAACGGCCGGCACGCGTCGACAATCATCCGCGAGTTGAAGCCCTTCCGGTCGTGGTGGATAATCGGGTCCAGCGGGCCAGACCAGGCCCGCTTGATGATGTCGATCGACTGCTCCGGGTCGGCTCGCGTACACATCGCCCACACGACGTCGTTCAGGTCGGTCACGTCCACGTCGTCGTCCACCACCACCACGTAGCGCCCCAGGTACGCGCCGGCATGGCACATCGCGGCCACGTGGCCGGCCTGTCGCGCGTGGCCCGGGTAGCGCTGCTTGATCGCCACCGCGATCAACAGCCGCGTGCCCCCTGCCTCAGGCGTCCAGACCGCCTGCACGTCGGGCACCCCGGCCCGCTCCAGCTGGTCGTGGATCAGCGCCGACCGTACCAGCGAGCGGTACGCCGTCAGCTCGGTGGGCGGCTTGCCCGGGGGCGAGCCGAGGATGATCGGGTTGTTGCGGTAGTACACGGCCTCGACGGTCATCACCGGCTCGGCGCGCGAGCCGCTCGCGTAGTAGCCGGTCCACTCGCCAAACGGCCCCTCGGGCGCTACGTCGCCCGGGTGGATGTACCCCTCGACGACGATCTCCCCCTGCGCCGGCAGCGGCAGCCCCGTCACCGGCCCCTTCAGCACCGGCACCGGCTCGCCGCGCACGCCGCCCGCCCAGTCGTACTCCGACATGCCAAACGGCACTTCCATCGAGCTGGCCATGAACAGCAGCGGGTCGTGGCCGAAGCTCATCGCCACGGGCATCGCCTTGCCCGCGGCGAAGTACTTGTCGCGGATGATGCGGCCGTGCTTGCCCGGCGAGATGTACAGGCACACGTGATTGCGATCGACGAGCATCACGCGGTAGGTGCCCAGGTTGACCCAGTTGCTGTCCGGGTCGGGCAGGATGTCGAGCACCCCGGTCCCGATGTAGCGCCCGCCGTCCAGCTCGTGCCAGAACGGCGTCGGGAACTGCAGCAGGTCCACGTCCGCGCCGCGCTGCACGTTCTCCATCACCGGCCCGTCCGTCACGAACGCCGGCGGGATCGGCTGCAGCGCCTTCATCCGCTGGCGCCAGAGCGGCACCAGCTCCTTCCAGGTCCGGCCGGTGGGCAGGCCCAGCGCCAGCGCCGTGCGGCTGGCCGATCCCAGCGAGTTGATGAGCACCCGGTAGCCGGGCGGATATCCCTGGATGTCGTCGAACAGTACGGCCGGCCCGTTCACCCGGTGGTGCGCCAGCTCGGTGATGGCGCCCAATTCGAGGTGCGGATCGACGTCGCGGGCGACGCGCAGCTCGCCCAGTCGCTCCACCTCGTCGATGAAGCCGCGAAGCCCCTGATAGGCCATGGGATCGCTCCCTTCCCGCTCTCGCGCACTGGCCATAAACGCGAAGTACGCCCCATCATACCCCACCGCCCGCCGCCACCGACCACCCGCCGCGCGCTGGCGGACGGCCAGATGGCATGACGCTTGCATTCTCGGTTGCGTAAAGGATGGCACCGACAATCGACGGCGCCGGCTCTCTCGGGTCCGCCGCGCGGCGGCCGAGAGGCCGCGTGCGCGGGAGGCACACCATGCAGCGCTTCGCCGTGGCGATTCTCGTCATAGGGCTCGCGGGCCTCGCATCGCCGCGGATTGCGGCCGCGCAGTGCGAGGGCGGCCCCACGGTCACGGGCATGTACACGCCCGACGGCGCGTACGTCGGCGCCCACTGCCTGTACACCAACCCGACCACCCCAGGCCAGCTGTACCCCTCGGGCGCCGAGCCCGTCCCGAGCACGAATCCCGCCAACGGCGCCAGCCGCCTGCCGGGCCAGGCGCAGCCCGCCGACCAGATCCCCGTGAACAGCTCGGACCTCGGCCCCGCCCCCAGCCTGGTGAACGACCCCGCGCGCCGTGCCGTGCCGCAGCAGGTGACTACGGTCCCGGTTCCTGGCGTTAACCTGGTGCCCGCGCCGGCCGCGACCAACGGCGCGCAGCAGGCCATCGGCGTCCCGGGCCCGGTGAATCCAGTCACGACTGAGCCGGCCGAGCTGCCCACCTCCGGCGCCCCGGCGCTGACCGGGAACCGCGCCGATCCAACCGCCGACCACTTCCCGGGCCAGCTCGTCAATCCCGAGGGGCCGACCGTCGCGCCGGCCAGCGTCGCCCCGCTGCCCGCCACGACGACCGGCACGCGGCCGCCCGCGGTCATCCCGCCCGTCTCGGAGGGCAGCGGGCCGCCCACCCGCATCCGCGTCCCCATCGCCGGGCCTGATGACGGCGCGGTCGGCACGAACGACGGCGCGACCTCCCCGGCCGATACTGCGCCGTAAGTCTGTACTCACGCGCGCAACAACAACGGTGGCCGAGGAAGGCTCGTCCTTCCTCGGCCACCCTGCGCCTGCCCCCACGGCGCGCCCGCGCCCGCCGTGCCCCCACCCGCGGCGGCTACTCGCGCACGCGGCACTCGCCGCGGTAGAGCCGGTGGATGAAGTCGTACAGCTCGTCCCGCGTCGTGCCGTAGTCGCCGAGCAAGATGTTGTTCTCGCGCTCGATGCGGTGCAGCTCCGGCGTCTTGCCCTCGTCGCCGAACAGCTCGCTCCAGATCGCGAGCTGGTTCGAGAACGCGTGGATCTCGGTGTCGAAGCAGGCTTGGGCCTGGGCGTCCGTCGTAATCCGTTGGCCGTCGATGCGCCCCTCCAGCAGGTCTTGCGAGTGCGTCGCCTCGTGCGCCAGTACGACCGCGACGGTGCGCGGGTCGCCGCCCACCAGGCTCGTGTGGACCCAGATGTCGCGCGCGCGCGGGTCGAAGTGGGCCCAGGCCTCCACCTCGGGCCGCTCGGGCGCCATGAACACCGGCACGCCGGCGCGGGCGAGGTCGTTCACGAGCGGGCGCCCGATGTCCAGGCTCCCCAGCAGGTCGAGCGCCGGAAGCAACCGTCGGTCCACCTGGATCTCGCCGCCGTTCGGCGTCGTATAGCTCACCATGTGGTCCCGCACGTCCCACAGGCCGCGGCGGGCCGCCCGCGCCTCGGCCTCCGCGTCCCGCAGCGTTGCCGCCGCCTCGGGCACCACCCGGTCCACGTCTGGCCCGGTCTGCGCCCAGCCCTGCCGCACGATCCACTCCGCCAGCGACCCGCGATTGCCCGCCAGCGTCGCCTCGCGCACCTCGCTCCCGTCGGCCGTGCGGCCGAGCACCGGCCCGAGCGTTAGCGGGCCCCCGCGGACGAGATTCGCCACGCGGTCCGACAGCGTGATAGGGTTCAGGTCCGGGTCCGCGAGCGGCCAGCCGTCCGGCCACGCCTCCAGGCCGGCCAGGCGCACCCGCCGCACCTCGCCGCTCGGACAGCGCACGACCAGGTCCACGTTGCTGATCATGTCCACCAGCCGGACCCGGTCGCAGGCGTCGCCCTGGGCGCGGGCCGCCGGGGCCAGCCCCGCCGCGAGCGCGAGCGCCAGCAGCGCGCCCAGGATTAGACGCGGCGCGGCTCCCGCCCGATCGTGCCAGTTCATATCGCCCTCCTGCGCCAGCCGAGGGGAAGTGTAACAGGATCAATGCAGACCTGAACATTTACGTTTGGTTAAGCCTGGCGGACCCGCCTGTGGGAAACGCGCGGGCAGCCCTGCCGCGCTAGCGCATCTGTGGCGGCGCGCCCTGGACGAGGTAGCCGCACTGGCGCAGCCAGCCGGCCAGGACGTTGGTGATCGCCTGGGGCGTTAGGCGGCTGGCGTCGGCCGGCATCGCCAGGTCGCCGCACTCGTGCGTCTGATCGCCCATCGGCCCGCTCGCCAGCGTCGCGTCGTCGGCCGGCGGCGGCAGCGGATGGCAGCCGTCTGCCACGGCCACCGCGTCGTCCGGCGTCTCGACCGCCCCCGGCGCGGTGCCCGGCCGCGTGAGGTAGCTCGCCCAGGCGTCCAGCATCGCCGGCCCGTACCCTTGCTCTAAGTACGGCTGCGCCTCCAGGTAGTTCAGCCGAAAGGCCACCGGCGTCGCGTAGTCGCGCCCCAGGCGCCCGTAGCACGGATTGTCCGGCCCCGGCTGCACGCCCATGTAGTTGATCTCGCGCAGCGGCACCACCGGCAGGTACGGCGACCCGAGTAGCTCCCACGGGAAGGGCTGCTGCCAGAAGCTCCCCGGATAGGCCGGCCGCGCGCGGTCGCCGGGCAGCGGGTACGCCTGCGGCCACGTGCGCAGGCTGTCCGCGGCCCGCTGCTCTGCTTCCTGCGCCGTCTGCCACTGGCCTTCCGGCGTCTGCGGGATCCCCTGCCCCGGCGGCGCCGCCCATCCTGGCGTCGCCAGCAGCGCGTGCCCCCCCGCCGCCAGCGCCGCCACCGCCGGGAGCAGTCGCGCCCAGCGCCGGCCCCGAGTGCTCATCGCTCACCCCCCTGCTGGCAAGTCGTACGGCCCAACCGTCTGGTCGTACTGGTCCTCGGCCGTGGCGACGAGATTTCGCGCCTCGCGCAGGTACTGCGCGCGCTGAGCCGCGGTGAGCGGCTGGCCGCCAGCCGGCGGCTCGAACGTCACGTTGTCCGCGGCCTGCGACAGCAGCATGAGCACGCCCAGGAACTGGGCGTGGAAGCTCGCGTATTCGGGCGGCGGCGTCCAGCGCGCCGCGTCCTGGTAGGCGTCGCGCCACAGACCAACCAGACACCCGCGAAAGTTAGTGACGTTCTCCAGGCACGGGTCCGGGCCGGCCGCCCCGCCGCTGGAGGCGAAGCCGGCCTCCAGCTCGTCGACCACCGTCTCGCAGGAGGTGCCGCCGATCCGGAACGTGGTGATCCCCGGGCGGATCGACCGCAGGAAGCACGTCATGCTGTCCGGCAGCCAGCGCTTGGCGTTGCTCACCAGCAGCCGGTAGCGCCGCGCCGCTAGCTCGCGGTCGGTACGCGCCGGCACGGGCGCGGGAGCCGTGGCCGCCACCACCCCGCCGCGCTGCGCCACGGCGAAGCCCCGGTCGCCCGCCACCTGCTGTACCTGCTGGTACAGGTCGTCGCAGCTCAGGTCCGGGTTCTCGGCCACGCTCGGGTCAGCGCCAGTCTGGTCGAGCCACTGCGCCCAGTACCGGCGCAAGTACTGCTCGGCCGTCAGCGGCGACGCCCAGCGCCACCCCAGCACGTACGCCTGGGTCTGGCAGTTTGCCTGCGTGGCGAGGATTGCGCCGTCCGCAGCCGCCTGCCCGCTTGACGGCGCGTCTTGCAGCGGCGAGCTGCCCGACGCGCTGTCGTCCGTCGTCGTCGGCCCGGGCGGGCTAGCGGCGAGCGTTGCGCGCAGCGCGGCGAGCATCGACACGGCGCTCTCCCGCCGGTCCACGCGCAGGGCCGCCGCCAGCCCTTGCAGCCGGTCGTTGATCGGCTGCACCTGCAGCTGGTACACCTGCTCCCAGCCCGGCGCCGGCCGCGTCACCACGCTCACCAGGTCGTCCAGACGCGCGGCCCAGTCCGCGCGCGTCGCCACGTCCGGCCACTGCGCGTCGTCCAGCACGGTGCTCGCCATCGTGCCGACCTCGCGCTCGACGAGCTGCTGCCAGACCAGCAGCCGCAGCTGGTATTCGTCGCCCGTCTGCTGCGGCAGCGGCCGCGCCTGCGCCGCGGCGGGCGCGCCGAACAGGCTCAGCCCGAGCAGCAGCCCCAGGACCATCGAGCGCATCGTCGTCATTCCTTGCGCCATGCCATCCGTTCTCACTGCCCCTGCCCCGGCTGGCGGCAGGTGCCGGTCCCGGTCCGCGCGTACTCGAAGATCACTAGTTGCCCCGCGGCGGCCTGCGCCCCCTGCGGCGTGACGACCGCGCCGACGTCCAGCACCGCGTCGTCGCTGAAGTTCGGGTCCTGTCGCGCCCGCCGTCCGTACGCCACAGCCGACACTACCGATTGGTTGATGCCGATGCTCAGGTTGGTGCGATCGTTCGTCCGATCGTAGCGCACCAGGCACGCGACCCCGGTCAAGCGGATGTCGCCCCCCTCGTACGCCGAGGGGTCCTTCAGGTAGTCCGCAACGTTGACGCGTTGCGCGTCGCGGAAGCGAACGCTGCAGGGGCCGATCTCCTCCGACTGGCTCGGCCGCGCGTTGAGGCTGCACGGCTGGGCCTCCGGCACGCCCCGCTGCGCGCTGAGCACCGTTGTCTCGCCACGCCCCCAGCCGTAGTTGGGCGCCGGCTCGCCCAGCGGGATCTCCTCGATGTTCGCCACGTACGGCGCGCTCTCGGCCGCCAGCGTCCGCGCCCGGCTGCGCGCGTCCTCCGATGTGCGGCCCAGGTTCGGGTACGCGTCCAGCAGCAGCTGCTCGTAAACGGCCGCGCAGGTGATCGGCCGCGGCACCTGGATAGTCGGGTAAAGGTCCGTGCAGTCGGCGTCCGTGCGGCGGCGCAGCAGGTACGGGAACGGCGGCGCCACGGTCGGATCGCCGCCGCGCGGCAGATCGACGCTCGCCGCGCCCGTGTCGTCGTCGCCCTGGCAGAGCGGCAGCCCGCGCGGATAGACCACGCAGTACGGGTAGTAGACGATCACCCGGTGGCGCGTGCCGCCTTCCAGCAGATACACGACGTCGGGATCGGCCGGATCGAACACGATCACCCGGTCGGCGTAGGCGCTCAGATAGCCCGGGTCGGGCCGCGTCGGCGTCGGCGGCGCCGGCGTGGCCGGTGGCCGCAGCCACAGCGGCACCTGCGCGTACGCCGGGTCCTCCAGCGGCGCGGGCGTGGGCACCGGCGCCGGCAGCGCGTAGGTCACGAGGTTCAGGTCGTCGGCCAGCGGGATCGTCCGCAGCACCGCCGGGTCCATCGCCAGCGGTACGACCCGGTGGCGGCAGCCCGACTGGATCTGCCAGAAGTCGCCGTTCGCGTCGCGCGCCAGGCGCAGCTCCGAGGACGACTCCGGCAGCGCGCGCTCGCTCGTCGGCGGGCGGCAGCCAGCGTACGCTTGCATCAGCGCGGCGCCGGGCGCCGCGCTCGCCCCGCCCTCGCCGGCCGCTGCCGGCCCCGCGCCGGCGGCCGCCGGGGCCACCGGCGCCAGCGCAGCGTTCACCGGGTCCGGCCCCGCCGGCAGGAGGGCTGACGCCAGCAGCGCCCCGCCGAGCAGCGCGCCGGCGGCTGCCCGCACCCGACTACCCATGAGTGTTCCCTCCCCGAGTGGCCCTTGCCATCGTCGCTACGGCGATCCTCCCACGGATCCCCATTCGCACCTCGCTCACCGTAGCCGTGGCCCGCGCGGCAAGCAGATCAGGTTCGTTTGCACGTGGTTGGAGTAGAACGACGAGATGTTCGCGTGGAGCGGCCGTCCCCCCAACTGCCCTTGCAGGCGGAAGCAGCCGGTGCCCGTCGCGATGTACCGCCAGGTAAAGTACGTCACTTCGTTCGGTCCCAGGTTCACTGGTCCGTCCACCAGGCTGGTGGGGCCGGACAGGAGTTGCAGGTTTACGTCGAGTACCTCGTTGCCCCGGGCGGGGCCGGGAATCAGGATCAGCGGCGTCGGATAGACGTCGGTCAGGGTCAGCGGTGGGAAGAATCCGTTGTTGTTGTGCGCGCGCATGCGCACCTCGACGATCCCGCCCGACTGGACTTCCAGCGGCGTGGCGTCCATCGACACGAACACGCAGTTGATGGCGCTCTCCACCGGGCTCGACTGGACGGGCCCTGGCGCGACCGTCACCACCGCGTCCTCCGCGGTCAGCCCCACGGGGTCCGACATGTACACGCCGTTGATGCGCTCGCCGGCGAACTCTCCGCTCGCGTTCCCCGTGAAGACTAGCTGCGGCGTCTGCCCGCGGAATTCCTGGACGTAGAAGTCCCAGGTGAACGTGCCCGTTGCGCCCGGGGCCAGCCGCGGAATCGACACGGGGCTCGGGCCGCTCACCTGCCGTACCTGCGTGGTCACCCCGCCGGGGAGTGGTGGCTGAATGACGCAGTACGTCACCTGATTGGCCTGGCCCACGCCCGACACCGGCGCGCCGGCCGCCGTGCCCGGGCCTGCGCCGGCCGCGCCGGCCGCCCCGCCTGCCGCCGCGCCGCCCGTGCGCCCGCCGCCGGTCGCCCCGGCCCCGCCGGTCGCCCCGGCCCCACCGGTCGTCCCGCCGCCGGCGGCCCCGCCGGTCGTCCCGCCGCCGGCTCCACCCGCGATGCCGCCCACGCCGCCCGCCGGCGTGCCCGCCGGCTGGAAGATGTCCGTTGGAACCTGACCGTTGACGCTCAGGTCGGTCGGCCGCACGTCGCGCAGCGGCAAGCCGGTGTCGTTCTTCACCTCCATGACCACGCGCACGGTGTCGCCGATGCGGAACACGACACCATCCGGGTCGCTCGTCGGGAAGGCGCGGATGCGCACGCCCAGCTGTCCGGTCTCGCCCGCCGTCGCGGCCGTCGAGGGGCCAGGGCCGGCCGGTCCGCCGCCCGGGGGCGCCGGACCCGGCCCGCTAGGCGGCTGGCCTGGACCACCAGTAGGGCCGGTTGGTCCTCCGGGGCCGCCAGTCGGACCACTTGGCCCCCCGGTTGGCCCATTCGGGCCGCTCGGCCCCGAGGGCCCGGGCGGCGCCGCTTGCCGCAGAGGCGCGGCGCCGCCGCCCGCTCCCGTCCCCGCGCCGCCCCCACCGGGCGTCGTGCCGCCGGTGCCCGGCTGGCTTCCGGCCGCCCCGCCCCCCGACTGCGGCCCGGCGGTGCCGATACCTGGCCCGGCCGTTGGCGCGGCCACCGGAATCGTGTCGGTCGTCCCGAACGGCCCCAGCCCCCGGCGCAGCCGCAGCGGGACGAGCGCCTGCAGCGCCTCGACCGTGAACGGCCCCGCCTGCGTCGACGCCACCGGGTACTCGACGGGCTGCAGGCCGCCCGCCAGGTCCTGCGACCCGGAGTGCAGTGTGCTACTGGTAACGCTCGCCGTGACCGTGAACGGCTGCGCCAGCGATTGGTCTGCCGGCAGCTCGAACTCCTTGCGGAACGTGATGCACTCGTCAGGTCGAAGAGACGGAGCAACATTACCCGGCAGCAACTGTCTTTCGAGGCCCTGGCCCGGGGGGCGTAGCACGCCGATTTCAGTCGGGCAGGTCTGTCCGCGAAGATATGCCGTATCCACCAGGTGACCGGACTGGTCCGTCATGAGAGGCACCGGATCCGCCGGAACGCCCTGGATGCCAATCGTCGCCTGCAAGTTGTAGACGGTCGCCCCGCCGGTGTTCCGCACCGGGACCCACACGACGACCGCCCGCGGGTTGTCGGGCGCCGGCAGCACGGTGATCGTCCCCGCGCCGATGTTGGAGAAGTCGACCGGCCGCACCTGCACGTCGCCGGCCGTGCTGACCGGCGCGGTCACCTGCCCCGGGCCGCTGGCGTCGGGCGCCACCTGCCCCGCGCCGCCCGTTTCCGGCGCGCTCGCCGGGCTAACCCCCGTGTCGGCGTCGGGCGCCGGCACGTCCTGTCCCTCGGGACCGTTCTCCGCGTGCGCCAGCAGCCGCACGCGGCCGCCCGCGATCTCGTCCTCGCGCCGCGCCTGGGCCGTGCCGCTGAACGACATCGAGCCGGCCCGCAGCGCGGTAAACGTCCACATGAACAGCGCGCAGTTGTTCGGGCTGCTGGCCGCGGCGTCCAGGTTCACCGGCGCCCCCGCGGGGCTCCCCTGCGGCCCCGCCGGCGCGGCGCCCTGCGCGCCCCCCTGCGTGGCGCTCGGCGAGGCCGGCGCGAGCGCCAGGTCGCACCCCCCCGGCACGACCGTCGGTCCGTCTCGCAGGATCGCCATGCCGGCGCCGGCCGTGGGGTACAGCGACGGCCGCACGTCGAGCATGCGGACGTCGCTGTTGTTCAGCACCCGCATGACGACGGTCACCTTGTCGCCGATCTCTGCCACCCGCGGATTGACGCCGATCTCCACCGAGAGCGGCGGCGCGATGTTCACCTCCCGCGTCACCCAGCTCCAGCGTCCATCCGCCAGCTGCGCCGCGATGTAAACGGTGCGCGGACCGTAAGTATCCGGCGGGATCGGCCAATCCAGGTAATACCCAGCCGACGCGATGAGTCTATTGAGGTCGCCAGCAAGCGCCGGCGCGTCGTCGAACGGCAGTCCGTAGACGGAGACGTCGTGTACCGCCCGATCGGCGTCCGCCCCCGGCGCGTCGAGGAAGAGGCCCATCCGGCTAATTTGACTACAGGGCGTTTCTGCCGTAGCCGCATCCGAGCCTGCTGCCGTGCTGATCGGGATGGCGCCGCCGCGGACTTGCAGCCGCTGCGCCACGGCGCTCCGCTCGAGGAACGGCTGGGCGCCGCGCGTGGCCGCCCCGCCGCCCGGCGCGACCTCGTCCACCAGGATCATCGCCTGGCAGTCGCCGGGCTCCACGCTTTGCCCGATCGGGCCTGGGTTGGGGCTCACGATCTGGCGCAGGTTGACGTTCTGCACCATCTGGTCGAACAATCGCGCGTAATAACTCTCGAATTGAGCCTCACTGGCCTCACCGACGAATTCCAGCATCGCCCGCGGACTCACCGCGATCACGTACCGGACGATCGCCCCAGGGCGCTCGTTGAGCTGCAGGTCCTGCACCGGCCCGAGCCCAATCTCGCGGTAGTAGCCCTGCCCCGAGGGCAGTGTCAGCCGCTCGGCACCCCATAGATTGCGACGGCTCTGCGCGTTCCAGAACTTCGGCAGCCGCGCGGTCGGAATGGCCGGCGAGGCGGCCGCGCCCGGCGTGGGTGGCACCGCGGACTGCGCCTGGTTCAGTCGCGCGTATAGCGACGCCAGGTCCAGCATCGCCGTGGTGTCCCGCATGTCCTCGAGCGCGGTATCGGTCAAGAAGTAGTGCATCGCGAGCCGGACTGTCGTCACGCAGTTCGTGCCGCCGGTGCTCACGAAGTTCGGCCCGAACCACACGACCTCGGAGCGCGTGCCCGGCAGCGCGCCCGAGCGCGCCAGCCACACCCACCCGTCGGGGTACTTCAGGCTCAGCCCGGCGGGCACGTCGTCGTACTGCTGCAGGAGAGCCGGGGCGGGCGCGCTGCAGACGTCGGTGTTGGGCTGGCCGATCGCCTGGGCCGCGGAGTCGTGCGGCGGCAGGCCGACGACCAGTGTCGCCACCACCGCCCACACCGCGAACCACGAGCGCAGCCAGCGCTCGCGTCCTCGCCCGCCAATCCGCCGTCGCATCCACAACCCCCTCGCCGTGCCGGCCCATCCTCGCGGCTGCTCGCGGGCGCCGCGCCGGCCCCGCGTGTCGTCCCCTGGGTCTCTCGAGCGGCGCCCGGCGCGCGCCAGCCCCGCCCCTTCAGCCGGTCCCTCACGGCGGAATCGAGTACAGGTAGACCTGCCCGTTTTCCAGCCCCAGGTAGATCGGCGGCGTCCCGCTGCCGCCGCGCGCGATGTCCAGCGCGCCAATCGTCGAGTCCCCGCCCGTGCCGATCTCCCCCTCGATCTCCGACCACCGGCCGCTGCTCGCGCTCCAGGTCGCCGTGCGGCAGTTCTTCCACGAGATGCCGCCCTTGTCCCGCGGCCGCTCGGCGTTCTCCTGCGGGCACAGCACCCCGACCAGCCCGCCGGCCCCCGGCGTCACCAGCCGCACCACATATTTGTTCCCCGCGAAGTTCGTCGCGTCCGCGGCTCGCGTCCACGTGTCGCCCGCGTTCGCCGACATCGCCACCCCGCTGTCCGTGCCCGCGTAGAGCGTGTATCCGTTGCCGCTCCCCGTGGTCGTCAGCGTCCACACCGAGGCGAGCGGCTCGTCGCCGGCCAGTCGGTCCCGCACCAGCCAGGTCCGCCCGTCGTCGGTCGAGCGGAACACCGTCCCGTACGACTGCGGCTGCGTCGCCGCCTGCGGCCGCCCCGGCACCGGCGTCGGCTCGGCCCCCGGCACCGAGCCGGCCGTGACGTAGATCGTGCGGTCCGGCCCGTAGCTGGGCGAGAACACCAGCCCGGTAAAGAACAGCGACACCCCGCCCAGGTTCAGCACCGGCGCCCAGGTGGCGCCCTCGTCGGTCGAGCGATACAGCGTGCCCGGCTCGCGCGGCCCCGACGGCCAGGTCGCCGCGTACATCGCGCTGCCGTCCGGGCTGAAGCCGATCCGCTGCACCCGCCGCCCGAGCAGCGCGTACTCGACGAAGCTCGCCCCGTTGTCCTGCGAACGGTAGATGCCCTGCCGCGCGTTCTCGGTCGGCTCGTCCGGCGTGCCCGCGGCGTACACCAGCCCGCTGCGCGGCGAGATCGCCATCGACCGAATCGGCGGCGCCCCGGTGGGCATCTGCGCGAGCTGCCAGGTATCGCCCCCGTCCTGGGACCGGAACACTCCCTTGTCGGTGCCGGCGAACAGCGTGCCGCCCCCCTGGGGCGATGTCACCAGCGCGCGGACGAGGCCCCCGTTGGTGCCGTTGCTCTCGATCGTCCCGAGCGGCCGCCACTCGCCCTCGCCCAGCGCAGCGGGCGCGGGCGGGCGCGGCGTCGCGGTGGGCGCCGGCGTGGGCTGCGGTGTTGCCGAGGGCGGCGGCGGGGGTGGCGCGGGGGCGGGCGGCGCGGTGGTCGGCCGCGGCCCCGGCGGCGGTGGCGGCGGCGCCACGGTCACCCCCGGCCCGCTCGTCGCCGCCGGCGTCACGACCTGCGCCACCTGCTGCCGCACCGTGAAGTTCAGCACGTTCGTCAGCGTGTTCCCCGCGTACAGCTCGACCCGGTAGTCGCCCACCGCCTCGGGGCCTTCGTGGTACCACACCAGCGTGTCGTACCATTCCACCGGCGGATCGGCCGGCGCCTGCGACCCCACCTCCGCCACGAACTCCCCGGTCGGGTCGCGGAACACGCGCAGCCGGAACTCCGTCACCTCGGCCAGCCGTGGCACGTACACCGCCACCTGGTCGCTGTCGCTGAAGACGCTGGTCGGCGGCGGCACGCTGGCGACCGGCGGCACCACCGCCGGGTAGACCCGGCCAAACCGCTGGTCGCCCAGCGCCACGTTCGGTACCGCGCGCGACGGCGTGGGTGGCCCGCTCGGCGTCGGCACCGCCGCCGTCGGCGTCACCGCGGTGGGCGTCAGCGCCGCGCGCGCCTGCGCCAGCGCCTGGTCCAGCTCGGCGATGCGCGGGTCGCCCGCCGGCATGTACACGCGGGCGTCTTCCAGGTCCTGGATCGCGCCGCGGTAGTCGCCGCGACTGAGCTTGTCCATGCCCGACTGGTAGCTGCGGTTGGCCCGCTCGATGTACTCGGCCGGCGGCGTGGGGGTCGGGGCCAGCGGCGGCGGCGCGAACGGATTGCAGGCCGTGAGCGCCAGCAGCAGGACGACGACGGCAAGCAGCGCGCAGGGCCCCTGCTCCTGTCGCCTCATCCGGTCGGCACTCCTGGCGCGCAGATTGCTCGACTACGCGGGCGCCACGCCGCCGGCGCCTGGCAGGCCGTGTCGCCGTGCTGGCCGCGCGGCTCTCCCGTGGGTGGCTCGCTTCCGAACAGGGGGCCGCTGGGCTACACTGGCCGGTATGCGATCTTGAACCGCCTGGCGGGAGCCGTATGCGACGCGGCGCCCCTTTTGGGCACTACCAGTTCAATACATCAGCGCTCAGGCCGAATGCTAGGCGTTTAGGGGCCGAAGGGCAGGGCCGACAAAGTTGTAACCAGTTGGCAACATTTCCGGCCGTCCCGGTGTCGGCGACGTGATACTCGCCCGGTGCGGCGGCGCCCTTTACACGCTACGGCGCGGGGCCGGGCGCGCCGCCGCCGCAGAGCGCCCTCGCCTCGCCTTGCTCGCCGAGCCCCCGCGCCATCCTCCCGCTTGGAGGCCGCTCGCATGGAGAACATCCCGCAGCGGAAGCTGGAGCACGTCGAGATCACCACCCGGCAGGCCGTCACCGGCTCGACCGGCGCCGGCTGGGCCGACGTGCGGCTGCTGCACGCCTGCCTGCCCGAGGTGGACAAGGACGCCGTCGATCTCAGCGTCGAGCTGCTCGGCCACCGGCTGCGCGCGCCGGTCGTCATCGCCGGCATGACCGGCGGCCACCCGCAGGCCGCGCCCATCAACGCTACCCTGGCGCGCGCCACCGCCGCCTACGGCCTGGCGATGGGCGTCGGCAGCCAGCGCGCCGCGCTGCGCACGCCCGCGCTGGCCAACACCTACGCGGTCGCGCGCGCGGCCGCCCCCGACGCGCTCCTCCTGGCCAACGTCGGCCTGCCCCAGCTCCTCGACCAGCGCGACCAGCCCGCGCTCACCCTGGCCGAGGTCCAGGCCGCCGTCGACGCCATTCGCGCCGATGCGCTCGTCGTCCACCTCAATTACCTGCAAGAGGTCGTGCAGCCGGAGGGGGAGACGCGCGCCCGCGGCGCGCTCGCCGCGCTCGCGCGGCTGTGCGCGGCGCTGCCGGTCCCGGTCGTCGCCAAGGAGACCGGCGCCGGGATGACGGGCGCCCAGGGCGCGCTCCTGCGCGACGCCGGGGTGCGGGTGCTCGACGTGGGCGGCGCGGGCGGCACCAGCTTCGCGCTCGTCGAGGCCGAGCGGGCCGCCGCCCGCGGCCTCACGGCCGCCGAGCGCCTGGGCCAGCTCTACGAGGGCTGGGGGATACCGACCGCGGTGTCCGTGGTCGAAACCGCCGGCCTCGGGCTGCCGGTGATCGCCACCGGCGGCGTGCGCTCGGGCCTCGACGCGGCAAAGGCGCTAGCGCTCGGCGCCACGGCCGTCGGCATCGCGCGGCCCGCGCTCAGCGCCGCACTCCAGGGCGACGCGGCGCTCGCCCGCTGGCTCGATCAGTTCCTGGAAGAGCTGCGTGTGGCGCTCTTCCTGACCGGCTCCGCCGAGGTCGCCGCCCTGCGCCGCCAGCCCCGCATTATCCTCGGGCCGACCCGCGACTGGCTCCGCCAGCTCGGCCACCCCGTGCCCTAACCACCAGCTCGGCCACGCCTGCCCCGGCCACGTCAAGGATGTGGGGCCGCCACTTGCTGCGCCTCCCCAGCCCGCGTCCCGCGCTCGCCAGCCGCCTGGCGCTCCGGCCCCACGGCGGCCCCGCTCTCAGCCCGACCGACGCCGGAACGGGAAGACGTGGACGAGCACGCCGCGCTGCAGGTACAGGTCCAGCGTGATGCCCTCCACGCACTCGAGCACCGCGAAGTCGTCCGTGCAGTCGGTGAACACGTCGAGGTACGCGCGCAGGCCGTCCGGCGCTTCGCGGTAGTCGAACTCGGCCTCGGGAAACCGCGCGCGCACCGCCCGCTTCAACGGCTCGAGCGTGTCGAGCGGGTCCGAACGCTCGGTCGACATGCCACCTCCTCGCCCAGCCGCTGCCGCACGGCCGCGACGAACTCCTGGGCGAGGGCCAGCGCGCGCTCGCCGCTGGCGCGGCTGAGCAATTCCACCTCGTAGTCCGCCTTGAGCCGTTCGTCCTGCAGCGCTTTGAACTGGGGCGCGCTCTGCGGCGGGTAGGCCCCGTGCGGCCGCGCCAGGCGCGCGCAGTACTCGCGCAGCACGAAATCGTGCGCCCAGTACCGCGGCGTCGACGGCTGGACGCCGGCCCGGGACAGCGCCGCGATTGCCGCCTGGAACGCCGCGTAGTAGGCGCGGTTCGCGGCGTTGTTGTACTGGCCGTGGCGCACGGCCAGCGCCGCGCCGGCCAGACACTGCTCGGCTTTGGTAAGGTAGATCGCGGCGTCCATCATGGGCGCGATTATACCACGGGCCGCGGCCAGGCCGGGACCGGCCGCCGCGCGCCCCGCGAGGCCGGCGCATGGCCGACGCGCGGCAGGCCCCCCCCGGCGCACCGTCCCCGCGGCCGCGCCCCCTCTGCGTCGCGCACCGCGGCGGCGCCGGCCTGGCACCCGAGAACACCCTGGCCGCCTGCCGGCTCGCTCTAAGCTTGCCCGTCGACGCCATCGAGATCGACGTCCGCCTCACCCGCGACGGAGTGCCGGTCGTCCTCCACGACGCGACGCTCGACCGCACCACCGACGGCCACGGCCCGCTTGCCGCCTGGCCGGCTGCGCGCCTCGCGGCGCTCGACGCGACCGCGCCCTTCCCCCGCCGGCGGCTCCCGCCCGAGCCGCCCCCCACCCTGGCCGCCGTCCTTGCCCTGGTGGCCGGCCGCGCCGCCGTCCACGTCGAGCTGAAGGGCGACCCGGGCGTGCCCGCCGCGCTGGTCTGCGCGGTCGCCGCCGCCCTGCGCGCCGCGCGCCCGGCCGCCGACGCGCTGCTCCTCTCCTTCGACTGGGACGCCTTGTACGCCGCACGCCAGGCCGCGCCTGGCGTGCCGCGCGGCGCGCTCGCCGACCGCTGGCCCGACGACGCGCCCGCGGCGCTGCGCCGCCTCGCGGATGCCGGCGTCGCCTGGCTCGGCCTCCGCTACGCGGCGCTCACCCCGGCGCGGGCGGCCGCCGTCCACGCGGCCGGGTTGCGCCTGGGCGTCTGGACCGTGAACCACCTCGCGGCCCTGCGCCGCGCCGCCGCCCTCGGCGCCGACGCCATCATCACCGACCGTCCCGACCGCCTGCTCGCGGCGCTTGCGCCGCGGCCGCCAAGTCCTTAGAGTACTGGCGAGCGCGCAGCCTGAAACAGGGAGACGGACTGGTGGAGGACGACGCCCCTCCCGATCTGGACGCCGAAGAGTTCGACGGCGACTTGCCGCCCGCGCCCGAGGGCGCCGTGCACTGTCGGGTGTGTACGATCCTCATCGGGCCGGGCTACGTGGAGAGCGAGCCGATCCCCGACCCGGAAGGGCGGGGCTACGTCTGCTGGCGCTGTTTCGAGTCCTTGCAGCGCCAGGCCGAGCGCCGCGCCCGCGCCGAGCGACTCGGTCAGGCGCCGCCCCCGGAGAGCCATGTGCGCCGCTTTCGGCGCCGCTAGTTCCGCGAGAACTTGCCGGCGTTCCCGCTGTCGCGGCGGCTCAGGAGGAGTTGCAGCAGCCGCGTCTCGCGACGGAGGTAAGCAAGCTCCTGCCGCAGGCGCGCGTCGGTGGCCGTCGTTTCCAGCAGCCGCTGCCGCTCCTGCGGCGCGATCTGCAACACCGCGCCCACCTGGAACGACAGCAGCGCGACGTCGTCGGGGAACTCGATCGCCCGCCGCGGGCGCTCGGCCAGCGCGTAAACGGCCTGCAGGTACTCTTCGACCGCGGCCCGCACCTCGCCCGCCAGCGCGCCGATCTCGTCGCCCGCCGGCGGGTCGTCCAGCCACTCCACCCGCGCGATGCGGTAAGGCTCGACCTGGACGTGCTCGACGCAGCGAAAGCGCCGCGTCCCAACGGTCACCAGGTTCATGCGCCCGTCCGGCAGGCGCTCCACGCTAGCGATCCGGGCAACGGTCCCCACCTCGAACGGCTCGGCGGGGGCGCCCACCTCGCGCCCCTCGCGGATCAGCACCACCCCAAAGCCCTCGTTCGTCGCGAGGCAGCGCCCCACCATCTGCTTGTAGCGCTCCTCGAAGACGTGCAACGGCAGCGCCATGCCCGGGAAGAGCACGACCGCGCCCAGCGGAAACAGGGGAATGTCTTGCAGCTCACCCGCCACGATCCGCGTCTGCCTCCCGATGGCCGCGCACGCGGCCCGCTTCGCGCGCCCGCCTGCCTATTCGAATACGAAGCGTAGCAGGCCGTCGGCGTCGACGACGTGTACGCGGTCCTCCTCGGCTCGCACCAGCCCACCCGCCTCGAGCAGCGTCAGCGCCCGCTCGAGCCGCGGCCGGTCCACGCCGACCTTCTGCGCCAGCGCGGCGATCTCGACGCCGTCGCTGCCGTTGCGACTCCCCAACCCTTGCAGCAGATAGCGCGCCACGCGCGCCGGCAACGCCCCGAACGCCAGCTCGCCCATGCGGCGGTCCGTGGCGCGCAGCCGCGCGGCGAGCAGCCGCAGCAGCCGCAAGCACGCCTGCGGCGAGACCGCCAGCCCCGCCAGGAACGCGTCGCGGCTCACGTAGTCCGCTACCGTGGGCGCGATCGCCCGCGCAGTCGCCGTGCGCGGCCCCGAGTCGAGCGGCGCCAGCTCGCCCACCGTGTCGCCCGCCTCCAGCACCGCCAGCGCGACTTCCTGCCCGTCGGGCGCGCGCGTGCCGACCTGCACCGCGCCCTCGCGAATCAGGTACACCCCGCCCGGCGGGTCCCCTTCCTGGAACAGCACCTCGCCAGGCACGAATCGACAGGCTGCCGCATCGCCGAGCAGCGCCGCGCGCTCCCGCGCCGGCAGCCCGCGGAACAGGTCGGGCAGCCGCGACTGCTTCCGCTTGCCGGGCTCGCGTCGCCGCATGGGCGTGGGCGCCGCGGGCGGCTTGTCCGCCGCATCCCGCCGCGTTAGCCAGGCGCGCACCCGCGAGCGGAGCATTGGCGGGCTCCAGGGCCGGGTCACCACGTCCGTCGCCTCCGCCAGCAGCTCCGCTGCACGCGCCGGCTCGTCCTCCCCCACCACCGCGACGATCGGCAGCGTCGCCCCCACCGCGCTTGCCCGCAGCTCCGTGGCCGCGCGCAGCGGATCCGCCAGACTCGGCCCCGCGACCAGAAAGACGAGCGCCGGGTGCGTCTGCTCGACCGCCGCTGCCACCGTCGCGCCCGCCGGCGCGGGCAGCAGCCGATGGCCGTCCGGCGCGAGCGCCTCGCGCAGCGCCGCGACGTCGTCGGCATCGCCGCCCACCACCAGCAGCCGCGACCCAAACGGCGCCGTCCGCACCCGCGCCGGCCGCGCCTGCGGCGCTACCGGCGCGGCGGTCGGCTTCTCGGGCAGCTCGAGCACCAGCCCCTCGGCGGCGGTGATGATCTCGATCGCGCTGCCCGCGGCCGCGACTCGGCGGCTGGCGGAGCGGGCGATCGACGCGAGCAGCCGGTCGTCGTGCGTCGGGTCGTGGTGGAATAGCACGAGCTGCTTCACGCCCGCCAGCTGCGCCGCCTCCGTGACGTACTCGACAGTACTGTGGCCCCAGCCGCGCTTCGTCGGATATTCCAGGTCCACGTACTGCGAGTCGTGGACGACGATGTCGGCGCCCTCCAGGAACGCCACGTGGCGCGCGTCGCCCGGGTGCGTGGGAACCCACGGGCCGCGCCCCCGCTCCATCGGCCACCAGAACGGTTCGTGATCGGTCGCGTAGACGACCGTCACGCCGCCCACCGTCACCCGGTAGCCAAGCGCCGGGGCCGTGTGGTTCAGGTACTGGGCCTGCACGTGCGCGCCGCCGGCGCGAAAGGTGCCCTCGCTCAGCTCGTGGAAGTCGATGCGGGCGCGCAGGTCGCCCAGCCGCACGGGAAAGTACGTGTACTGCATCTGGCCCGACAGCGATGCTTCCAGTGTGCCCTCCAGGCCCGGCGGCGAGTACACGTCGATAGCGCAGCCCGGCACGTACGCCGGCCCAAAGAACGGAAAGCCCTGGATGTGATCCCAGTGCGTATGGCTGATGAGCAGATGGACCGCCAGCGGGTTGACGTTCTCGGCCAGCAGGTGCGCGCCCAGCTCCCGCGCGCCCGTGCCGCAGTCGATCACCAGGCGCGTGCCGTCGTCCGCCTGAATCTCCACGCAAGAGGTGTTGCCGCCGAATCGTGCCGTGCGCGGCCCTGGCGTGGGCACGGACCCGCGGGTCCCCCAGAACCGGAGCTTCATCCTCAGCCGCTCCCGCGCTGTGACGTGGTGGAGCGTCGCGCGCTGGCCTCTGCCGCCTGCGGCGCGTGCGCCCACCGTTCCTCACAAGCGGCGACGCCTGCGGCGTCATACCGAATCCGGCGCTCAAGGTCCCCTGCGCCCTCTCCCCTTGAGAGAGGGCCGGGGTGAGGGCGCGCCCCGGTAGGTCAACCGCCGGGTCCGATCTGGTACCACTCGGCCGCGCGCATTCGTCCTCAATATACTAGGGGAAAAGGCCGACCGTTTATAAATGCGCCGTCACGGATATGTCAATTTTTGACATTCGGGTACCGCTCCTCCCTACCCCGGCGCCCTTCCGTCGCCCACCGCGAGTCCGCAACCACGCGCCGCCGCGGCCCGCGACCGCGGTTATGACACGCGTGGTACCCTAGCAGTAGGCGTCGACCTGCCGCGCGGTCCTGGCGTGGCACGCGGCTTGCACGGGAGGGGCTGCGGCGGCTCCGTGCGGCAGCATATACGGGAGGAACGGCCTACATGAGTACCTTCGCGGACCTGGAGGCGGACAATCCCAACATCCGGTCCCAGTACGACGAGTGGCGTGACGCTCGGGCGGCCAACGGCGAGGACCCCGTGGACTGGGGCGCCTTCCGCCAGCACCTGATGGCCATCGGCGCGCCCGATCCCGGCGAGCGCCCGCCCGACGACTTCGTCGGCGAAGACTTCAAGCAGGCGAACCCGGAGTGGACGCAGCGCTGGTACGGCTAGCCCGCCAGCCACCGCCCGCCGCTCTGACAGCCGCTCCGCCGGGGCGGCTGTCGCGTCGTCTACTGCCCCGCCGGTGGCCAGTCGAGCACGGCCAGGGCGTTCGTGCCGCTGATCACCACGTACGCCCGCCCCAGCGCGCGGCTCGCCATGAGCGTGTGCGGCGCGGGGCCCACCGCCCCGAGCCAGCGCAGGTCCTGGCCCGTGCCGTCCAGTAGCGCCAGCGTCCCCAGCCGCGCATCGGCCACGACCACCTCGTCCGCCTCGGCGTCCGCGGCGACGGCGAGCGGCAGCGCGCCGAGCGGCCGGCTCGTCGTCGCCCCGCTCCAGCCCTCCACGGTCCATAGCGCGCCGCGGTCCGCCCCCGGGGCCGTGCCGTCGGCCGCGTAGACGCGCTCAGTCTTGGGGTTCACCGCTACCCGCAGCGGCATCGGGCCGAGCGGCGTCTGCGCCACGACCGCGCCGTCGCGCCCGTCGAGCGCCACCAGCCCGCCGCCGACCCAGGTAGTCACGTACGCGCGGCCGGACGTGACGCTTGCCGCCACGTCCATCGGCTGGCCCGGCATCTTCACCTGCCGCACCGTCGAGCCGTCGGCCGTGTCCAGCAGCGAGACCGTGCCGTCGCCCTCGTTCACCACGTACAGCCGCCCCAGGACCGGATCGAGGTCGATCTGCGCCGGGAACGGTCCGGTCGGCCACTTGGCCAGCACCGTTCCCTCCAGCGCGTCCAACACGGCGACCGCGTCGCCGCGCTGTGTCGAGGTTCCCCCGTGCAGGGTGACGTAGGCGCGGCCCGCGGCCTCGTCCACCACCACGTTGTGCGGGTCCGGCCCGACGCTAACAGCCTGCACTACTTGATTTTGGTCGAGATCGACGATGGAGACGACGTCCGACTCGCGGCTGGTCACGTACGCGCGATGCAGGCGAGGCGCCACCGCCAGCGACCAGGCCCCGGGCGCCACGGGCACCAGCGCCCGCACGGCCGCGCGCTCCACGGTCGCCATCGGCGTGGGGAGCGTGGCAACGGTGGGAGACGGCGGCGCCCCGGGTGTGGCGGCGGGCTCCACCACCTGGGTCGCGCCAGGGGCGCACCCCAGCGCCGCGACGACCAGCCCGGCGGCCACGAGGGACGGCGCGAAACGATACAGGGCTGCCTCCGGGGTGTGGGCTGGGGCGCTCGCGCGGCCGGCGCGACGCTCGTGCGCCGCCCTCACTGTAGCGTCCGTCGCTCGCCGCGGTCAACGAACCGTCCCCTGCGTCTAGGGCTATTCACTGCTCTAACGAGCGAGTGAGCAGCGGCAAGCCGCCATCGACTTGAGCGGCCAGCCAGCGGCGCGCGTCGGGCAGGAACACGAAGCCGCGCCG
>JAJPHF010000062.1 GCA_021325365.1 Pseudomonadota bacterium | reverse complement strand
GCGGGCTGCGCCACGGCCGTCTGGTAAACGGCGAGCGGCGTCTTGGGCATGGCGGGCGGTGTCTCCCCCGGCTGGATCGCCAGCGGCGTCCCCGGCGTGGTCGCGGGCGTCGCGGACAGCGTGCCCACTGGCGTCGTGGACGGACTCGCCGGTGGCAGCGGCGATGGGCTGGCCGCAGGCGGGGCCGCGCCGGCGGTGGGCGTGCCGACGGCCGTCGGCGTGGTGGTCAGGCTCGTGGGCGTGGTGGTGAGGGACGTGGGCGTGCTGGTCGTACTCGTCGGGAGGGCCGTCGGCAAGCCCGCCGTGACGGTGGCGAGACCCAGGGTCGGGGTGGGCGCGCTGGCCGTCCCCGTCGCCGTCGGGGTGACGGTGCTCGGGAGCGGCGTGGCGGTCGTCGTCACCGCCATGCGCGTGGGCGTGACGGTGCTGCCCCCGGGTCCCTGGGCCTGGGCCGGATCCAGTGTCAGCCGGCCCAGGGCGAGGACGGCAATCAGACCCGCGACGAGCACTAGCCAGGGACGTGGGCCTGCGTTGTGCTCCTGCATCCGGTCCTGCTCCTCTCCGTGACCCGGCCGGGAGGCCCCGTACCGTCAGTCTCGTGCCCGCGTTCAGCCACGGGCTCGCCGCCAGTCAGCAGGAGAAGGGGAGAGGACACGCTGCGCAGCGCAACGCTGCCCAGTCCCGGTGGGCGCTCAGTCTCGTGGTGTGCTAGACTGGACGCGGCACAGGGAGGTCGCCCAACCGCTCTCTGCCACGGGCCCCGGCGGTGGCCGCCGCTACGGGGCCCATCCTTGTGTGTTGTGTCGCGTCGGGACGGCGCTACCGGGTAGCGTGTCCCTGCCCAGCCGGCCCTCGGCTACTTACGAGAGGACTACCCTGGGCTTGACCGAAGCGCTCGACGAAGCGTAGGCCCATCCTACACCGCGCCCGGGCACGGCACAAGAGGAAAACCCGCCAACTTTCCGCCATTATCGTGGCGGCAACCCGCCAACCGCACTGGCGGTCGGGAAGCGGCCGGGGCTCGCACGGCCGCAGGGCGGGCCAGGCCCGGGGCAAGCAGCCCACAGCCCGCGGCTGTGTGGAGCAGCTCCCGCGAGGAGCGCGCCGCCAGCTTGGTCCGCAGCGCGCTGCGGCAGCGCTCGATGGTGCGCAGCGAGAGATGCAGCACCGTCGCCATCTCCTCGTTGCCCTGGCCCTGCGCCAGGAGGCGCAGGACGGCCCGCTCCCGCGGCGTGAGCAGGTAGGGCGCGGCGTCCAGCGCCATCGTGGGCGCCTCGGCACGGATCACGGCCTGCCCGGCGGCGACGGCGCGCACCGCGGCGCGCAGGTCGTCGAGCGAGACGGTAGTCGTCAGGTAGCCACGCAGCCCCAGGGCCAACAGCGGCCGGGGATCCCAGGCGCCGCCGGCGCCGGTCACGAGTAGCACGGTGGTGGCCGGGTGCTGGGTGAGCATGGCCTGGGCGAGGCCCAGGCCACTGGGGCTCGGCAGCAGCAGGTCGAGGAGCAGCACGTCCGGGTGCTGTTGTTGGATCAGGTCCAACGCCGCGGCGCTGTGCGTGGCGGTGCCGACCACCGCGATGTCGGGCGTCGCCTGCAAGATTGCCTCAAACGTCTGTAGCGTCAGTGGCTGCTCATCGACGATGACGACGCGAATCGGGACCGGGGTGCGAGCAGGTGGTCGCGGGTGCGCCGGCGATAGCCCGAATCCATGCGAGGTTTCCATACGTGGCTCCCCCAACTCCTGCAGTGGACACGACGCTACCCGGGCGTGCGGCCAGGCAGGCATTTGTTGCATCGCGTGCGACGTAGTGTGGAGTGGGGGAGCGGTCTAAGCGCGTAGGGGAGCAGGGGCCCAGCGCAGCGTCGCGGGCGTCTGTCCAGCGGCATAGGCAGCGGGCAGCGCCGACTCAGGCGCCGACAGCGAGGACACCGGACAGACCGTCGTGAGCGCGCGGCACAGACGCGGATGGGTCGAGGGCACAGTGAGCCTCCGCCCCGTGGCGCCGCGCGGACGGACAGGCAATGGGGGGCGCTCCGCAGTGGTGCGCAGAGTGACTCCTGCCGCCTCCCGGTGGCCGAGCCACGCGAGACCGCGGACCGATGCGCCACTCGCTACCGTTGTGGGACTGCTGAGGCCGCAGAGAAGCCGCAGGATGATGAGGCCCACCGCCAGCGCGTGCCACCGCGATCCCATCAGTATCCTGCCTGAGCCCCCAGCGCAGGAGGACGCGCTCCTACGCACTCAAGCGGGTGGCTTCGCCGTACCGACGCGAGCACGGCGGCCGCCGCCACAGCGCCTTGTTGCTTGGTTAAACGGCGTGAGCGCAAAAATGTTACAGAACTGACATGAGCCTGCCGGGGCTGGCTCCGTAGGTCGAGGGCCCAGGCGGGGAGGCGCGCAGCAGCCGGACCGGCGGGCGGTGCGGCCGCCAGTGGGCGAACGTTAATCCGTACTGTTGCGCACTGCCAGACACGGCACGAGCACCATATCGACCGCCGCCAGCGCCGCACGGAGGCCGGCCGCGTCCCGCGCATCCCAGGCGCGCCGTAGGGCCGGCTCTTGCCCCTGTAGAATCGCCGTCGCCTCGCGCCGCGCCGCGGGCGTGAGCTGAGGCCATGCCGCCTGCACACGCTCGTACAGGGTGGCGAGTAGCGCCCGAGCCGCGGCCGGCTCCCACGGCTCGGGCGGCGCCGACGCCGCGGGCTGTCCTAGCTGCGCGGCAAGCTGCGCGGCGAGCACGTCGCGCCCTGCTGCAGCTAGATCGTCGGCCCAATCCTTCCGCCCGGGCCGTAGCCGCTCGCAGTGCGCCCCGAGGCTCACCAGCGTGACACCGAGCGAGGTGGCGCCGGCGTCGCCCGCGGCGTCGTTGTCGAGGGCCAGGAGCACGGGGCGCAGGGCGGCGCGCTGGAGCAGCCACCGCGGCCCCGTCGTGCCGCAGAGTGCCACGGCGGGCACCCCGCACGCTGCGAGCGCTAGGGCATCAAGCGGCGCCTCCGTGATAACGAGCGGATCAGCGGCGAGCGCTCCGGCCGTGGCGAACAGGCCCAGCGACTTCGGTCCCGCTGTGTGCGCCTTCGGATCGTCCCGCCCGTCGGTATGTCGCCCTGTCACGGCGACGAGCTGGCCGGCCACATCCGTGAGCGGGAACACGACGGCGGGGCGCCCGAAGAAACGCGCCGCCCAGCGCACGCCGGCCGCGTCGGCGAGCGCAAGCGGAATCCCGCGGCCCGCGAGGTAGGCAGCGCCGGGCGTGTCGGCGAGCGGTCCGGCTGCGGCCCATTGGTCCCGCCAGGGCACGGCCTCGGGCGCTGGCGGCAACGGCTCGGGCGTGAGGCGGAAGGCCCGCGCCACGGCGGCCTGACTGCGAGCGCGGCGACTGGTAGGGCGCGCGCTCCAGCATTCGCGCAACCTACCACGGGCTTGGCAGCGATAGCAGCGCCAGAGGCCCGTGCCGACGTTCACAGAGAGCGAGCGGTGGGCGGCGTCGACCGGCTTGTCGGCACAGGCCGGTAGCGGGCAGCAGAACCGCCGCTCGCCGTCGCGCGGCGGCGCCTGAGGGTCGAAGGCCTCCAGGTCAGCGAGCGAGAGCGGCGGCGCGGCAGTGCCCGTGGGCATCTACACGGCCTCGAAGCGCTGGAGCGCGCCCGTGAAGCGTAGGGGCAGCTTGCGGCCCGGCGAGCCGTGGCGGTTCTTGTCGAGCGTCGCCACCAGCGCCACCGTGCCCGGCGCCACCGGTGGCGCCTTGTCGTCGGCGGTCAGGTCAAGCACGACTTCGGCGCCGTACTCGATCTTGCGCGTGCCGGCGCCGGCGTTTAGCCCGCCGGCCCGCATGCTGGCGCGGTTGCGCTCCACTGTCACCAGCATGGCGCAGTTGAGCGCGCCGGCGAGTTGGCGCAGGATAGCGAGCGCAGCGTTGAGCCGCTCGTACTCGGGCGCATCGCCGCCGAGCGCGTCGGCCCAAGAGTGCAGCGAGTCGAGCACTAACAGCAAGTGCTCGGCGCCGCCGCGTGCCGCGCGGGCCGCATCGCGCAGCCAATCGGCGTCGGCGGGCGCCTGCGTCGCGTCGGCGAGCATCAGCAGCGGCGCCGCCCCGGCGGCCTGGCGCGCCAGCGTGAGCACGTCGGCGGGCGCCAGCTCACCCGACTTCAGCCGCCCCAGGTAGGTACCCGTCACGCGAGCTGTGTGGCGGCGTAGCAGCTCGAGGGGCGCCATCTCGCAGGTTACGAACAGGGCCGGGCCGCCGCACGACGCCGCGGCCTGCAGGCCAAACGCGGTCTTGCCGACGCCCGGCCCACCGTGTACAGCGGTCACGCCGACAGGCAGCGCCCCACCTAGCTCTTGGTCGAGTGGGCGCAGACCGGTCACTGGGCCGCGAGGACGGCCTTCGACGCGGGCGGCGTGGGCGGCGATCGCGTCGGCTTCTAGCTCGCCGAGCAGGTCGCCGAGCCGCGCCAGGCGCGGGCGCGGGGGCGTGTCGGCCGAGGGCGTGAACGGCTCACGAGTAGGCGTAGCGACCATGCTACCTCCGGGCGGCTGTGTTCGGAGGTAGCATCCTACGCCGCGCGGCGCGCCTCAAGCGTCGCCGCGCGAGCATTAGTCTTATTAGACTAATTAGCAGCCTGAGGCACGCTGCTAGCCTAATGCCGGCGCCGAATCCGCCGCGCCGATGCCACGCGATACCGTACCGGTAGCCACGCGATACCGTACCGGTAGCCACGCGATACCGTACCGGTGCCGCGGCGCGGTGCGCTCGGGTGCGACCTCGTCAACGTCGCCGGCCCGAGCGCTGCACACCGCAGTTACTCCGCGGGCGCCCGTCGTGCCCGGCGCTTCCGCGGCGCCGGCGCGGCCTGAGCGGTAGCGGCGAGTGCGGCGTATTGCTCACGCAGCGCCGCCGGCGGCGTGAGGGCCACAGTAAAGCCTAGCCAGGCGTCAAGCCAACGCCGCGCGGGGAGCTGCTCGGGGTCGAGCACGTAGCGCCAGCCGTCGAGTAGGCCATCCTGGCAGAGCGTATTAAGTGCATCTTCGAGGCGCTTCCGCGTGCGGAGCGGGTTGGCAGGCTCGGGCAAGAGGCCGGCGGTGTCGAGCAGCGTGCTTACCCGCAAGTTGAGGGTTACGCGATCGTGCTTGCTATTGATGCGGACGTGGAAGGCCAGGTACTTCGCCAAGCGCTTCTCGGGCTGCCGCCGGTACGGATCATAGGCGAGCGCCTTCTGTGCTAAGAGGCCCGTTTGGCGCACGTCCAGCGCTGCGTACTCGTTGGCCCACGCGCCCGGCATCACCCGCGCGGCGAGAAACACTGGCTCGCCGCCGTCGAGGTCGGGCTGCGTAATCCGGTCGAGCCACGCCAGCGCCTTACTTTCGACGTTGACGGCCTGGCGCTTGCGCCCACGGCCTGGGGGGATCACTTCGACGTTCACGAGTTGGAGCCAAAGCGCATCGAGCCGGGCGAACGCGCGTGCTACCTCCAGCCGGTCCTCGCGGCGATGGCCGTGCGCCCACATCTCGCGCTCGCTCCGGTAGCGCTTGCGCTCAATCCCGCGGGCGTCGAGCACCGCGTCAGCCGTAATCCATACGGGTTGGTCGGGGCGCTCGCTGCGTGTGGCCCAATGAGCGAGACAGACTAGCAGTACGTCGCTCGTCAGATCGTCCAGGGCGCGCACCTTCTCCCAAAGCTGAGGCAGCACGTCGGCTGCGGGCGTCGGGCTGCCGGTGGCATCGCGCACGGAAACGAACACCGCGCCGCTCCCGCGGGTCGGGGTGTGGTGGGTTGGCACAGTTTGGCCGCCCTGGTCGGCCCAGCCGCGGCCCGTGCTGCCGTCGTGTATCGCGCCGACCAGCGCGCGAACGGCGTGCATGGTGGGGATCGGCGCCGCATCGCGGTCGAACACGTCGGGGACGGGGGGGGGCGCGAGGCCGAGCTGTAGCCGTACCTGGTCAAGTACCTGCACGACGGCGCCCAGCTCGGTTTCGAGGCCGGCGGAGTCGGCGCCGAGCGAGTCCAGGTAATCAACGAGCTGGCGCAGGATCGCTAGCAGCGCGGGCGGCGGGGGTTGCCCTGTGCGTGTCGCATAGGCGAGGAGTTCTTGCGCCGTCGCGTATAAGGTTTCCCAGACCTGGTGCAGAGGATTGGGGGGTAGCGTCGGGTTCATCGTCCCTCGGCATTGGGCGCGCTGTCGTTCGGCGGCGGTGGCTCGGTGCGATAGTAAGCGGCGGCAAGCGCCTCAAGCACGGCGAGGATAGCGAGTAGCTCAGCGCGCCGCGGGTGCATATAGCTGGGGGCTGGCAGGTGCTGGCCGTTACGCACTGGCGCCCCCTTCCGCGGCATCGTGCGCGTCTTGGTCGTGACCGGCCATGCGGGCGGCCAGCTCAGCGACCAGGGCGGCCGGCCAGCGGCGATGCCCGCCGAGCGTTTGGCCGCAGGCCCGGGGAATCAGGCCGGCGGCTTCCCAGCGCCGCACGGTGGATGCGCGCACGCCGAGCTGGCGGGCGACAGCGCCCGTGGTCAGGGTATCGGCGAGGTCGGGCATGGGCGGTTCCTTTTCCGCCCGTCGGTCGGGGCCGACGCTAGTTGATGCGCGGTTGGTACCCCCCGCTGCTACCGCGGCCGTTACCAACCAGCTACACTAGCCGCACAGCCCCGCCGCAACGGGCTGCTGTTGGCCCGCGTCCCTCCCGGGTTGGGCGCCAGGGTGGGGGACGCGGGCCGCTTCGCTTGCGCTCATGGTACTCCAGTAGCACGGTTGCGTGGGTAATGTCACCCGTCTCAATTACGTTCGTAACGCGGCTGTATGGTCTTGGCGCTCTCGCTTGCGTTGGAGCATTCTAGCGTGCGGCGCGCTCAGTCAGATAGAGGTGACACCCGGTCACGCGCTGTCGTGGCTGCTATTGTGAGCGATAGCTGGCCTAATGATTAGAGTCTCCTCGCGCTCCAAACGATTCATGTCACCGGTGCTGCATAAAGGGTCGAAGATGGATAAAGCGCCCACGCACGATACGGGCGCAGATGGAGTCGTAATGCGGGTTATCCCGCGCGGCGGGCGCGCTTGCGGCCTGCTTTGCATGGGGTTACCCGGCTTGCATGGGGTTGCTGCTACGCGCCCCGTGCGCTCGCCAGCGGGGCAGCCGCCACGATCCGTGTAACTGTTGTGCCGCACGTCCCGCAGACGCCGCGGAGCGCGGAGCGCCCGTTTGCGTAAGTGACGGCTTGGCCGTCTACCAGGGGGCGGCGATCGCGGCAGCGGACGCAGTAGGCGAGGCCCGCGGCTGGCGGCGTGGCGAGCGCCCACGGCTGGCGCCGCGTGTAGGCCCGCTTCACCTTGGGTCGGCCCGGCGGGCGCGCGGGCGCACTGGGCTGGGCGGCCTGGCGGACGAGGCGGGCACGCTCGCGTAGCGTGCGCTTAGACGGTCGGCCCGGGCGCCGTCGCACTCGCGTGGTGTGCTCTGTCACCCGCGCAATCCGCGCGTCGAGGTCGGCGAGCATGTGTGGGCTGGCGGCCAGTAGCGCCTGGTTCACCGCCGCCAGCTCGGCGAGCGTGCGGCGCCACTGCCCGCGCCGCCGTGGGGTTGTCTCTAACGCGCGCTCCAGCTCGTGCGCGCGTGCCCAGAGGCGCCAGTACGGATGTGTACGCTCTTGCCGACTACGGTAGGAGAGCCCCTGACAGGCCCGACACCAGAAGTAGTGCGACATCGGCGCCATGTACAGCTTGACGACTGGACGCAGGCACTGCGGGCAGGTGAACCAGACGCGCTCGCCGCCGAAGGGCTGGGGTGTGCGGACCAGGCGCACGGCGTAACGGTAGGGGCGCTTCTCGCCGTCGCGCGGGGTGACCGCGTAGTCGAGCCAGAGGGCAGCGCCGTCGCAGTACCAACCGATCGAGCCGGTTTCCTGCTCGCCGCGGCGCCAGCGCGACGTGCCGCCCTGGCCGGCGCGGAGGTAGCCGCAGCGGTGGAAGTCGCCCACGGCAAGCACGCGGGCATCCTCGACCGTATCGCGCTTATCCCAGTACCAGCGCGCCATTTTGGCCCCCTGGACGTGCTAAACAGGCTTCAGACGGCCCCCAGCGGGGCGATTTTGGTCCGTTTTTGCCCTGTTTTAGCACCCCATTTACACAGGAAACCTCAGCAGCTTCCGAAGGAAATCCTACACCGGGATGCCGAAATTCCGTGCAGAATCCCAAACTACTCCGCAAAATCCGCAGTCCCTTCCCGACCAGTACTGTGTCCAACGCCGGTTGCGGCCGGGATGGGCCAACGCGGCCAGGCCCCGCTACGCGTGGCGAGTCGCCCGCGACGCCGCGATCGTTGCCGTCGCCCGAGCCGAGGGGCGACTCGGATGACCTCGCCGGCGCCCGCCACGGGGCTGCTGCGCCCCGACGTCCTGCCCGCGGCTCGCCGGGCTTCTACGCGCCTCGTTGAGTGTTACAAGAGGCGGGGGTGCGCCATGCGCTCGCGCGGCAACGCGGTTACGGTAGGTTACGGTAGCCGCAGGAGCGCCCGGAGCCGGTCCTCGACGTCTTGTAGAGTCACCGGGCTGACCATGCCTCGTCGCTGGCGCAGGCGGGCCCGTGCAATGCAGCGGATTTGGTCGCAGAGGATCTTGCTCGGGCGCGTTAGGCCGCCCTCCGGCGGGGCGACCGGCACGTGCACAGGAATCGGGCGCTGATTCGAGGTGAGCGGTACGACGATAACGAGGTCGGCCGGCCCCTGATTGTAGGTGTCGTCGGAAACGACGAGGCAGGGGCGGGGGCCGCCTTGCTCGTGCCCGGTGGGAATGCCCAAGTCGGCATCCCACACCTCGCCGCGCGCCGGGCTAGGCCCAGGGGGGAGCGATGGATGCACCCGCGTCCTCGTCCCAGGGTTCGCACTCCAGCCCGTCGGCGATGGTCGCCTCCCACACCTGGCGCTCGGCGAGTTCGGCATCCCACGCGGATGGATCGGCGCGCAGCGCGGCGTACGCCTGGTTGGTCTCCACCAGGAGACGGTGATAGCGTTCCAGGTTCTCCGCGTCGCTCATGGTGCGCTCCTCGCCCGGCCCCGATACCCCCAACGTCGCAGGCCATGTGCCATACACGGCTGCTCTCGCGCCATCAAACGGTGCAGCCCCCTCGAACGTTACAGGGGGCGCCGGCCCGACGACACTCCTGCATGTATTCCAGTCTACGCCCGGGACGTGTCGGGTGACTCGAAAATATAGTGCTCGACGGCTTCACTCAGTGCGCACGTCGTCGTAGCCAGCTCGCCTACTCTCTGCATAGCCTCCTTGCGGCGCTCAGGGACTGTGGAAGTCTCTCTAGCTGCTACAACCCCACGGCCGCGGTGGCGTTCTGGCGGAATAGCTCGCCCGTGCAGCTTTAGCTCAGGCCCTGCGGCGTTGGCTCCTCCCGCAGACGGCCTATCACAACCATGTACTCCGGGGCCCGAGGGTCCAAGCGTGCAAACAGTCGGATGACGACGAACACCTGACCATTGACCACCGCGCTACCGATCTGATGTACGCCTGGGGGGACCTGGAGCCCGTCGCTCTCGAAGACCGCGTATCGCGACCCTCCTACCCACCACGCCAAATCTTCGCGCTGCTCGAGAATGCCCGGCAGGACGTTCACATCGACGAGGTTGTCCACGCCGTAAGTGTAGATCGCGTATCCATAGGCTATTTTGGCGAGCAGGCGTGCCAAAGCGTAAGCCCGAATCGGCACCTGCATGCGCAGGCTGGTTGCGAGGGATGTCTGCTGCAGCCGAGCGACCGCGCCCCTGTCGGCTGCGATCATGCACAGTTCTGGGGTGCCGGTCAGGTTCATCCGGCCCGGCATGTGCCCGGCGGGGATCTCAATCCCGGTGAGATGGCCGGGCGGATTCCAGTGCGGTAGGACGATGTACGCGGGGGCATCGGCAATAAGGAGATCGCGCCGACCATAGTGTCCCCCTGCTGTAGCTCGACCGGCGCTGAGGTCGGCCGCCCCGGCTTGTTGTAGCTTGCGAAGCCGAGTTTGGCGCGTGCCACGCCCCAGCTCTTGTGCAGCAGGGCGTTCTCGAATTCATTGATGATGGCCTGGCAAGTGGCGCAGCAGGCCTCGTAAAGAATAAGCAACCCCCCGATCCCACGAGGAATCGCATGCTCGTTGGTCAGCTTCATGCCTGTCGCGCCGCAGTAAATGCACCGCCCGATCGGTGGCTGGCGCGTGTACCGTGACCATACGAGACGCGGCGCCTTCAACGCGGGTCGCTGCCCATCCACGCCTACACCGCCAGGTAGCGCGCCGAGCTATCCCCCGGCCGCGCGTGAGTATAGGCGCTGGTGGTCCGCAAGTCCGCGTGCCCGAGCGTGCTCGACACCAGGTGCACCGGGGCGCCGCGATCAAGCGCGTGGCTGGCGTGGGCGTGGCGCAGCCAGTGCGGCGAGACGCCGGCGGCGATCCCCGCGCGCTCGGCCGCAGCGCGCACGATGCGCCACACCTGGGGCGGCGTGAGGGCGCCGTGCCCCTTGGCCGCGTCCGCGGACGCGGCGGCAGGCCTGCGGCCACCCTTCCGGGAGCGGAACACGGGTGCCTCGGGCGGGGCGCCCTGGCGCAGGCCGGCCAGCTCGCGCCACGTCGCCGCCGAGAGCAGCACGGCGCGCGTTTTGGCCCCCTTGCCGTAGACGGTGACTTGCCCCGCCCCGTCCTCACGCGGCTGCACGTCGCGCCAGTGCAGCGCGCACAGCTCGCTCACGCGCACGCCGGCGGCGTAGAGCAGACGCAGGAGCACGCGGTTACGGGGCTGCGTCTCGAGGGCGAGCAAGCGCTGTACGTCGCTCTCGGGTAGGATGCGCTCGGCGAGCGTCGCTTTCCGCGGTGGCAGGCGCAGCGGGCGCCCCACGTCGAAGGGCAGATAGCCGACACGATGGGCGAAGGCGCACAGCGACTTGACGGCGGCGAGGCGGCGCCCCTGCGACGCGGGGGCCTGGGTGGAGGCGAGCGCGTCGGCGTAGGCTTGCAGGTCGCCGAGCGTGACCGCGCGCAGCGGCTTGCCGACGAACGCTAGGAAGGCCTCGGCGTCGGCACGGTAGGCGCGCTGCGTCGCCGCCGAGCGCCCGTGGAGCCAGAGGGCGAGCAGGCGGGCGTCGGTATCCGCTTGGGCCACGAGCGCCGCCGGCGGCTCGGCGTTTCCGCTCGCATTCCGATTCTGCGGATAGATCGGTGAGGTAGTCGGCGACTGGGCCAGCATCGGGCGCGCTCCTGGCGAATGCAAGGTAATCGATCTTATCGTGCATTCGCAGTATAGCGCAGCTTGCCCGTAATCACCAAAATGGGCAGGCAATAACAGGTTTCTGGGCGTGGCGCCGTGGCGGTCTGTACTGTGATGCCCTCGTGACCGCCGGCGGTGCGCCGGTCGGCTATCCTCGCCCTTGCCAGGCGGGCCCGCCGTCTGGACACCTGGCAGGACGCGGGTAGCCATGCAGCAGGACACGCGGCAGGACGTGGCAGGACAGCCGCTCCCCCTCGTGGACGCCGCGGCCCGCCTGGGGCTCACCCCGGAAGCTCTCCGCAAGCGGCTCCAGCGCGGCAGCCTCGACGGCTACAAGCGCGATGGCCAGTGGTATGCCTGGCTCCCCGGGGCCGTGGCAGGACGGCAGGACGCGGCTGGACACGACGGCCTGCCACGGCAGGACACTCCGCCGGCAGCCGTCCAGACACGGCAGGACAGCCATCAGGACACCGCCGCCGTGGCCGCCGCTATCACGAGCGAGCTGGACACGCTCAAGAGCGAGGTCAGCTTCCTGCGCGACGAGCTGCGCCGCCGCGACGAGGCCCACGCCGTCGAGATCCAGCGGCGCGACGAGAGTGCCGAGCGGGAGCGCGAGCAGCACGCCCAGGAGCGCGAGGCCCTACACGCCCGGCTGCACGAAGCATTGACGGCGTTAGCGCTCGCGCGGGCGCTGCCCAGTGGCGCGGCAGAGCGCGCTACGGCGCAGGCGTTTGAGGCAGCCGCGCCGGCCCCGCGGCCCTGGTGGGCGTTCTGGCGGCGTAGCGGTGCCTAACGGCGCCGGTACGCCTCGCGCTCGGCAAGCGCCGCCGCGGCAGAAGCGCGGCCCCAAGACCGACTGGACGGATGCCGCACTGACCGCGCGGAGTGTCCAGAAAATCGAGGGCTTATACCAACTGATGGCGAATCCTTCGTATACTAGGCGAGCGCGCGAAGCGCTGGCCCGGGAGGAGGGAGGCGCCGATGCCGCGTCGGATCCTGATCGCGCCGCACTTACCCGTAGCCGAGCTGGAGCGCCAGTATCGCCGGGCTGCCGATCCGAGGGCGAGTCGGCACTGGCAGATCGTGTGGCTGCTGGCGCAGGGCTGGACTGGGCAGCAAGTGGCGGCGAGCACCGGCTTTAGCACGCGGTGGATCGGCCAACTCGCGCAGCGCTACAACGCGCAGGGCCCGGCGGGCTTGGGCGACCACCGCCATCAGAACCCGGGCTCGGCGCGGGTGCTCGCCGCCGCCCAGGAGGCGGAGTTGGCCGCCGCGCTGGAGGGCCCGGCGCCGGATGGCGGGATGTGGACCGGGCCGAAGGTCGCCGCCTGGATCGCGCAGACGACGGGCCGCGCGGTGAGCGCACATCTAGGCTGGGTGTCGTTGCGGCGGCTGGGGTTCACGCCCCGGCGGCCGCGTCCCCGCCATGCCGAGGCCGATGCCGCCGCCCAGGCGGCTTTTCCCAAACCCTCGCGGCGGCCGTCGCGCGGGTCCAGCGTGCGCACCCGCAGGCGTGGGTCGAGAGCTGGGCGATGGACGAGCACCGCGTCGGACTGAAGCCGATCTTACGGCGAGTGTGGGCGCGGCGCGGGCAGCCGCTGCGGGCCGTGGTCCGGCCCCGCTACGAGTGGGAGTACGTGTACGGGTTTGTCCAACCCGACACCGGGGCCACCGAATGGCTGCTGCTCCCCACCGTGAATACGGCGGTGTTCAGCGCCACGCTGGCGCACTTCGCCCAGGCGCAGGGCGTGGGCGCCAGCAAACAGATCGTGCTCGCGCTCGATGGCGCGGGCTGGCATAGCGGGACCGCCGTGCAGGTCCCCGATGGGCTGCACCTGGTCCCGCTCCCGCCGTACTCGCCCGAACTGCAACCGGCCGAGCGCCTGTGGCCGCTCGTCGATGAGCCGCTGGCCAATCGCGCGTTCACGACTCTGCCGGCCCTCGATGCGGTCCTCGGGGACCGCTGCGTGTACCTCGCCGACCACCCGGCAGTCGTCTGCGGCTACACGGCCTTCCACTGGTGGCCGCCAAACACGGCTCTACCCGAAGCAATCACCGTAAGTTGATATTAACAGTGGCGCGACTCAGCATCGGACGCGCCGCGCTCGCGGACGTGCGCCCTGGCCGGCAGTGCGCGGGCTTCCAGCGCTGTGGCCCGCCCTGTGCATCACCTATCACGGCGCGGACGGCGTCCTCACGGGGCTCTACCGGGCCTTCCCCGACGCCGCCGCGGTGACCCCTCAGAACCACTGGTACGCTGAGGAGGCTCGCCCGGGAACCGCATACTGCTCAGAGTACTGAGGATAGCCAGTAAGCCTGGAAGCGCTGTGCTGTCATCGAATTGCGAACCTGTCAGTCCATCATGGTATTTCCCACAATGGATGATTGTTGCTATCAAGAAGACGAATCCTCGGAGTACCGTTAGAATCTACTGCGATGGCAGCAGCAGCGTGGCCAGCTTCTTCTGGAGTTGAAATCAATGTGAACGAGATGCTGCCATCCGGCCCAGCGATTAGGTTGGCCTGTGCTCCCGTTGAGCTGCCTGCGATTACCACAGGGACTGTAACAGTGGTCCCATCCGGCATGCGTACTTCTTGCAGGCCAACCTGTATGCCTGCTTCCCCGGCTCGATCATTCATCTGCAGGATGACTTGGTCATCTCCAATTGTCCCGATCGTCACCCGTGGTGCGCCAGTCGAATCAACTACCTCAATCCCCTGCACTCGGAGCAGCGGGGTGGGAGCTTGATCCATAGCTTCTGCCTGGGCGGGGACGGGTGCTGTCATCCGTGCGACTATGAATGCGACACCGGCCGAGACAGCGGATGAGAGGATGGCCGTCAAGATCACCGCACGAGTAGGCATTGTTCCTCCCGAGGAGCGGCATTTTGGCTGCCGTCCGTAAGCCAGCCTCAGTCTGCCGCGGGCTCGTCACCATGCTACAGACCCCGTGTGTCAGTAGTGTATCGTATAACGCCCTGCGACGAGATCGGTTACGGTGACATAGGTAGCGGAAGCGGCGTCCAGGGTTCTGGCAGGCCGCTCGACGGGTCGACATCTACAGGCGGGCTTACGAGGCCAGGCCACATAGCTGGGTACCCTGGATAAGCGCTCCGGAATAGCTCGGGTGTCCCCGGAGGCCCCATTGGTTGAGTAATCACCGTAAAGTAACTAGCAGCGACGAACTGCTGCTGATCGGGGTCCCATGTCATGCCCATCGGACCCACAGCGTTCGGCGCGGAAGGAAATGGAACGATGCGTCGGTAGAAGCCACCGCCCCAATCATAAGGCACGAACCCCCCAGCATAATCCATTAGCTGAATGAACTCAGCAGGTGTCCCGGTGAAATAGGATTGCGTACGACCATGGAACATTACTGAGTGCTGCTGCCAAGTACGGAATAGATAATCGCCGTTCCCGAAGTAGTTAATTATTGCGTTTGGATTGGCCGCCATCTGATTGGCGGCCCAGCCTTGTGCAGCCAGCTGGTTCCAAGGGTTAACTACTTGTGGGAGAAAACCGAAGAAGGGGAAGAACCAGTGCCCGCTCGGGTCGCTGTTGCTCGTCGGGTTATTGCCCGCATACGTATACCGGTTCAGCGAGTCCGGGTTGCCGGCGCTCGGCAGGGCAGAGTCCCGCTCCAGGAAGCGCCCGATAGCCGGATCATAGCTCCGCGCGCGCAGGTAGACAAGGCCGTTGTCCGGGTCCTGCGGCTCGCCCGTGTAGCCCAGCACCTGCTGGCTCGTGCCCGAGGCAGTCTGGATGCCCGACGGATCGTACTGGTAGCTCTGCGCCAGCACCCCGTTCTGGTCCGTGATGGCGCGCACCGAGCCACGGCCGTCGGTGTGGAAGACGCTCGCGACGCCGTTCGTCAGGTCGACGGTGTACGCCAGCCCCATCCCCCGGATGTAGTAGAGCGAGCCGTCTTCGATGAGCTGCGGCAGCGAGCCGCTCACGTCGTCCACATAGGTGT
>JAJPHF010000143.1 GCA_021325365.1 Pseudomonadota bacterium | reverse complement strand
CGTCCGCCGCTGGCAGTTGGAGGTCACCTTCGAGGAAGCACGCCGGCACCTCGGCCTCGAGACCCAGCGGCAGTGGTCGGAGTGGGCGATCCGCCGCACCACCCCGGGCTTGCTCGGGCTGTGCTCGCTGGTGACGTTGGTCACCCAGCAGCATGGGAGCCAGGCGCCGCTCCGTGCCCAACAGGCGGCCTGGTATCCGAAAGCGCAGCCCATCTTCGCCGATGCTCTGGCCTGCGTCCGCCGCGATCTATGGACGCAAGCGACTTTTCCGCTGTCCGAGGAGAGCCCTGCCCTGGTGAAAGTCCCGCGAGCGTTTGTCGAGCGCTTGACGGAAACGCTCTGCTATGCTGCCTGAATGTCCAAAGTCGAGCTGAGCGGCTAGAATGCTCGTTGGACCGCGTGGGCTGCGGAGAGAGAGACGGTAGCATCTCCCCTCCCCGGTAGCCATCTCCGAGGAGAGCGCCTGGCAGAATGCGCTGCGTCGTCGTGGCGTCCCCTACCGTGGGGCTCGCCACCACAGCTTGAGCCGCGGCCAGAGCCTCCGAGGCGCGACACGGGTTGCCTGTAACCCTACCACGGGTCGGCGGTGCCGACGAATGTAGACGTCGCCCGGACGCTGGCCCCGCACGTACTCGGGAGGGCCCCACTCCTCGTGCACGAGCATGTCTTTCACCCCCGCGCCCATCCCGGAACCTCTTGCAGAGCGCAGGCCAGGTGGGTCCGGAGGGCTACCGTCTAGCGCGGTCGCCGCCAGGTGAGCAACCAGCGAATCGGCGTGTGCAGGCCGATATAGTCGAGCCACGCGACGGCGAGCGGCAACATCGGGTCTCCTGCGCGGCCGCCGCCAGTCCGCCGGCCGTACGCGTCTCCGATCGTTAAACGCACCGGAGTGCCACGCGTTACAGGGACAACCGGCCACCCCGCCGCTGGCTCCGCGCGGCCACTCAGACAAACTGGAGCAGCGCGAGGAGCAGGACCGCGACGGCGAGCGACCAGTAGGGGCGGAAGTTCGGAATCGGGAAGACCGAGACGACCGCGAGAATTAGCGCGATGATGGCGATGAGTTGGTGTGTGTTCACCGTGACCTCCCCGGCAACCTTTCTACAGAAAGCAACACCACCGCCCGACGTGCTCAAGCGGTGGTGTCCCTGGCGAGCCTGGGCGTCTGCGGCTCTCGGAGATCGGCACGGCTTGGGGGTGCTGTGGTCGGGTATGCCTCCTAGAACAGGCAGCGTTACCAGGCGCACATCAGGTCGGAAGCGCGACACGCGGCTCGCATCCCTAGCGTACCACCTGCTGAGCGCCTGAGGCGTCACAGTCACATTACAGCTGCCTGCCTTCACCGGCCTGCTTAAATATACCGGTAGAGCGTGGCGCGAGAGACGCGCAGCGTCTGGCAGATCTCGGCAATCGAGTGGCGCTTGTCGCTGTAGAGGGCCTGCGCCATGGGCACCTTCTTGGCGTCCGCCCTGCCGCCCGCGGGCACGGGCCGCGGCCAAGCCGACCTGGGTTCGCTCACGGATGCTGTCCCGCTCGCACTCGGCCAGGGGCCCGAAGATGTGGAAGATCAGCTTGCCGCCGCGGGTGGTGGTGTCGATCTGCTCGGTCAGGCTCCGGAAGCCGCCGCCCCGCTCATGCAGGTGGGTGCTCGTCTCGAGCAGGTGGCGGAGCGAGCGCGCCCCAGCCGGTCGGGCTTCCAGACCACGAGGGTGTCCCCCTGGCGGACGTACGCTACCGCTTCCTCCAGGCCCGTGCGGTCCGCCTGGGCACCACTGGCGGTGTCGGTGAAGAGGCGTTTACAGCCGGCCTGCTCCAGCGCATGTTTCTGGAGCGCCAAACTCTGGTCCTGCGCGGAGACGCGCGCATAGCCGATAAGCATGCACCGATTGTCTCATAAGTCAGCATGTAGTAGGTCAATCGCTGCAACGTTGATTATTAGACGACATTTTGAGACAGTGAAGTGATGAAAGGCACGGCAGTCGATTTTGGCGTCCTGACGGGCTAAGCGCGCCTGCCTGCAGTAATGACCCCAGCCGGTGGTCCAGCGGCCCCCCGTCCCATCTCATAAACGAACGTATGCGACACACGAACTCTATTGAGAGTAGCATATGGGCCCCGTGGCCGGCTGCGTACGCTACACGGGCGCCTCCCCCGGCTCGTCGCGCACAGTGATCGCGCCCCCTTCCTGTGCGAGGACTGCCCAGCGCGACACCTGGCCCTCCCGCCAGAACCGCACCCGCAGCCGCGCCGCCCCCACGGCGAGATTCCGTAGCTCCACGTCCGGCAGCCAGTCCGGGAGCGTGGGCGCCACGTACAGGTGGCCGGCCGGGGCATCGGCGCGGAGGCCGAGGATCGTCTGCAGCAGCAGGAAGATGCTGCCCGCGGCCCAGGCTTGGGGAATGTTCGCCCCCAGGTACTGCGACGGAAAGCCCGTGGCCGTCCGCTCCAAGCCGGCGTACAGCTCGGGCAGCCGGTACGATTCGAAGCACGCCGCCGCATCCACAATCGCCCGCGCGACGTGATTCGCCTCGGCCGCGAACCCGTACCGCTTGAACCCGGCGGCGATGAAGGCATTGTCGTGCGGCCAGACGGAGCCGTTCTGGTAGGAGAAGGGATTATAGGCCGGATGCTGCGCCGAGAGCGTCCGGATCCCCCAGCCGCTCCACAAGTCGGGGGCGAGCAGGCGCCGGGTCACGCGGGCCGCTTTGTCGGCGTCGGCGATCCCACTCCACAGACAATGCCCGGCATTCGACGCCACGCTCGCAATCGGCTGCTTCGCCGGATCGAGCCCGAGCGCGTAGCTATCGAGCGCGTCCAGCCAGAAGCGGGCATTGAACGCCTCCCGGAGCGCCGCGGCCTGCGCGCGGAGCGCCTGGGCCCGGGCGGGCTCGCCGAGCGCCTCGTAGATCTCGGCCAGGCGGCGCTTGGCATCGTAGACGTAGCCCTGCAGCTCGCACAGGGCTTTGGGCTGCGGCACCAGCTCCCCATTCGGATACACGATGGCCTCGCCAGCGTCCTTCCAGCCCATGTTGGCATAGCCCTGGGGCGAGAAGGTCTGGTATTCCTGGAAGCCGTCGCCGTCCAGGTCCCCGTACTGATCGATCCACGCCAGGCAGCGCTCGGCGGCGGGCCGGAAGGTCTCCAGGAGGCCGCGATCCCCCGTCCACTTCCAGGCTTCATGCAGCACGATCAGGTACAGCGGCGTCGCATCCCAGGTGCCGTAATAGGGGGTGTGCGGGATCAGCTGAAAGTAGGCGAGCTCCCCCTGGCGGATCTCGTGGAGGATCTTCCCCGGCTGGGCGTCGCGCCAATCATCCCGCTCGGTCGCCTGGTAGGCGGCGAGCTTGTGGAGCGCACTGCGGGCGAACGGCGTGTGCACGCTCAGCGCCTGTAAGCTGACCACGAGGCTATCGCGGCCGAAGAGCGTGACAAACCAGGGCACCCCGGCTGCCGGCAGCCACTCGTCCTCGGGCATGTCCGCTTGATGGAACCGCAAGGCGGCCATATCCTCGACCGACTGGCGAAAGATCGCGGCCAGGGTGCCGTTACTGCTCGTGAGCTGGGTGGTCCGCTCGCTCCAGGCGGCGAGCCGATCGGGGCTCCGCGCGAGACTCCCTGGCGGCGGGGTCCCGCTGCCCTGGCCCACATCGAGGAGCATGACCGCGGCGGCCGCCCACTGCCCGCCCGCCGGGATGACGATGGTCCAGACGATGCGGCCGTTGTCATACCGCGGCGGACTGTTACTGGCGAGGACTCGGTAGGTGAAGCAGCGGTGGAACGCGCCGTTGCGGTAGGTGGTGACGAGATCCCAATGCGTGGCTTCGGCGTGCCAGCTGCTCGCGGCATCCCCGCGCGCGAAGTAGTGGTGCGCCTTGACATCAAACAGGTCAACGAAGTCCGAGCGGATGTTCAGCTCGAGATGAAAGCGCACATCGGCCCCGCTGTAGTTGGTCAGCGTGAACTGCTCATAGATGTGCTCGTCGACCGTCCGCGTCAACACTAACCCGAGATGGTGCGCCGCGATATTGCCCCGCACCCCGGGGAGGACACTGCCGGTGGGCGGCAAGGGGTTATTCAAGGCCGGGATCTCGGGATTCGTGAAGACCAGGCGGGCCTGATAGTAGGTGGGCGTGTCCGAGGTCAGGAGGACCCAGTCCTCGCGTTCGATCGTGCAGCGGTAATAGGCCACGAAGCGGGTGTCGAGCGCGAAGACGCCCAGCTCCTGCTTCGGGTAGATTTCGCCGCGACGGTCGGTGACCATGAAGGTGCTGCCGTGGTTGATCGTGAGGACCGGCGGCCCAACGGTGATTTCAATCGGCATCGGCGCTCCTCTGGGGTTTGTGCTACCTGTCGCGCCGTAGATCTCGACCGGCGAGAGCCACGGGCGACGGCCTCGCACCCGCTTGCGAGTCTCCTGATTCTATCGCTCGCCGCCGCAGCTCATCGCAGGGGCGCTCACCGGAGAGACGGCTCCAGGCGACCCCCTCGCCGCTGCCCCTGCCGGTATCGTTCTTGCTTAACAAAAACCTAGAACCCAGCGGCCATTGCCGGCGGCGTTGTCCGGGCTGCGGCGGACTATAGCTCGCCCTGGAGATTCCCATGCGCATTGCGCAAGTTGCTCCACCCTTCGAGTCGGTGCCGCCCGCTCATTACGGTGGCACGGAGCGGGTCGTCTCGCTGCTGACCGAGGAACTGGTTCGGCGCGGTCATGAGGTCACCTTGTTTGCCAGCGGGGACTCGACCACCGCCGCCCGGCTCATCCCCACGGTGGACGCCGCGCTCTGGCGGCAAGCGGCGGCCCGGGATCCGCTCGTCTACTGGGCGATCACCGTCGGCGAGGTGTACTGCCACGCGGCCCGCGGGGAGTTCGATCTGATCCATTCCCATCTCGACTTTGTGGCGTTTCCCTGCGCGGCGCTCAGCGCGACACCGACCGTGACCACCCTGCACGGGCGGCTGGACCTCCCCGACCTCCCGCGCCTGTACGCGCGCTTTCCCGACGTACCCGTCGTCTCGATCTCGAACCGTCAGCGGCTGCCGCTGTCCATAGCGCACTGGGTCGGCACTGTCTACAACGCGGTGGATCTCGCGCGGCTGCCCTTCTACCCTCGGGGCGGCGATTATCTCGCCTTCCTGGGGCGGATCAGTCCGGACAAGGGGCTCGACCGGGCCATCCACATTGCGCGGCAAGTCGGCCTCCCGCTCAAAATTGCCGCGCGGATGCCCCTGGAGCACGCCGACGACCCGAACACCCGGACGGACTGGGCCTATTACCGCGACGTGATCGCGCCGCGGCTAGAGGAGCCGGGCGTGGAGTACCTCGGCGAGGTGAACGACGCCCAGAAGGCCGCGTTTCTAGGGAACGCGCGGGCGTTGCTCTTCCCGATCGACTGGCCGGAGCCGTTCGGGCTCGTGATGGCCGAGGCCCTCGCCTGTGGGACCCCGGTGATCGCGCGGCGGCGCGGCTCCGTGCCGGAGGTCGTGACGGATGGCGTGACCGGCTTGATCGGGGAGACCGACGAGGAGCTGATCGCGCTGTGCGAGCGCATTGACACCATCCGCCGCGCGGCGTGCCGGAGCGAGGCGGTGCGGCGCTTCTCACCGCCCGCGATGGTGGAGGGCTATGAAGCGGTCTACCGACGGCTACTAGGCGCTGAGGGGGCAGCCCCTGCGGCATGGGAAGCGGAGCGACTAGCGCTGGGAAGCCACTAGTCAGAAGCGAGGCCATCCGAGGGTGCTCCCACTCGGCGCGGGAGAGGCAGAGCAGGCAAAGGGCCAACGCGGCTGCTATCTGGCGTTGCTCGCGCGGGACCCAGGCGGGGCAACCGAGCCCCGCGCGCCCCGGGCGGTGCCCCACACTGCACGCCGGCGCGGCTGCGCCAGACCGCTGGCTGCCGCTCCGGTCCGTAATGCTGCCAGTAGACGTGCCAGGGCCGACACCGCTCGCCCTACAATCGCGCCGTCTTGGTCGTGCAGTCGGAGCCACTTGGCAGTGGGGGACCGATCGCGCCGGCACTGTCTTCAGCCTGATTGACTTCGCGGCGCGGTCCAGGCGGTGCCAGACGATGGAGCTACGCACTGCCGAGGTGGTACACGGTGTGCGAGTATCCGCCGGGTTGGGTACAACTCAGCTCACCATCCTTGAAGGAAAGCGGGTAGGGACCATGGGTGATCCTGCGGAGAACGCAAGCGTGCTCGACGGCTCGAACAACGCCGCCGGCTCCTGGATGGGAGGCACGACCGGGATGCTCCTGAGTATCGTCGCGAGTGCAGGCCTCGGGATGCTGGGCGGTTTGCTCATTGGCCGGAAGGTAGGGGAAACACGCGGGCTGGCCGTTGGCATCGAGCTGGGCCGGCTGGAAGCGGCGGCGACCGCTCCACCGCGCGGCTGGCGACGGTTCTGGCGGCGCGGGACAGAGACGCCGGCAGCATAGCACGGGTGCAGGGGAGCGCGGCGAACCTCCTGCGTGTTCGCCCCAGGTTGCAGACGCACGGTTGCCACAGGCGAGGTGGGATCAGTACAACCAGACCAGAGCTATGCACCGGGGGTAGGGCCTTGGAGCCCGTGGAGGACTACCTCAGTCGACTCCCTCTGGCCCAGCAAGGCAGCTTGAAGGATCACGTGCAAGCCGCGGTCTTGGCGATCGGGATGTGCCAGCGGGTCCTGGACGCCGCGGACCCGGAGCGCGCGACCATCGCTCAGCTCCGCTCCCGGCTCACCCAAGCGCTTGAGCAAGTGCAGGCCGCCCTGGCGCAGCTGCCGACCGACGATTAGCATCCTGCCGGCTGTGTAGCCGCCGGACAATTGCGCGCGACCACTGCCAGCAATTGGTCGATGTCAAACGGCTTGCTCAGGGTCGCGTGGGCTCCGGCCGCCACTGCCGCCCGGAGGTGCTCGGTGCTGGCGCTCATGGCCACGACGGGCACGTAGCTGTGCAGGTCCGCCAAGCGTCGCAGCACCGCGAGGCCATCGAGCTGGGGCATCATCATGTCGAGCAGCACCAGGCAGAGGGTGTGGGAACCCGACAGGTACTGCTCCAGCAGGCGGAGCGCCTCCCCCCCGTGACGGGCATGGTCGACCTCGTAGCCTTCCTCACGGAGCAAGCTCACCAGCAAGTCACATACGGTCGGGTCATCTTCCACGACCAGCACCGTCCTGCGCTCTGCAGCCGCCACTGCTACGCCTCCCGGTCGTCTGCAGAAGCTCTTAGCAAAATCTAAGCCATCCGGCCGGGAGGCACTCATCTGCTCGCTCGCCAGTGACGGCCTAGCAAGAGGATAGCCCCAACCGCGTGGCGAGCAGACGGCCCCCGTGGGGATGCGCCAAGGAACCTGCGCCGGGCGACACAGCTTGGGGCACGGATAGTGCAGCGTCAACCGGCGAGCAGAGCCCGTGGCGTGGAACGCTGGAGGGGTGCGATGCAGCAGCCACAAGAACAGACCATCGTCCCCAACGAGGTCTACAACGTCCTCAAGGCAGTCAGCACCAAGCTAGAGGGTCTGGCAGCCTACAACAAGTACGAGCAGGATCAGACCAACGCCCAGCTCTGGCAGCAGCTCCGGCAGCAGGACGTGCAAGCGGTGCGCCAGCTCCTGCAGCAGTTGGAGCGGTTCGCGCAAGCAGGCAAGCTCACCGCACGGTAAGCTGCAGCGGCGCGGCGCACACGCGGGGTTCGGTGCAGGGCGCCCCTCGGTACGGCCGGGCCCGGGCTCGCGCGCCTGCTCCCACATCCGCAGACGCCCCGCGAGCGCCTGCCTGCGCCGGGCGTGCTCCGGTACCTGCGGCTGGAGGCCTTGCAGCGCTGCCAGCGCCACGCCGTTGGCAGCGACCGGCTCCATGGGCCGGCCCGGTATCCCGACGCCAAACGCCCGCTGGAATGCGGCGGCACGGGGACCCAGATACGTACGCGCACGTCCCGGGTCTGCAACCTGCCGCTCCCTGGGCAGTGTCTAGCGACAATTAAAGGCGAGAGGTAGATTTCGCCAACCCCTGCGACACCAGGATCCAGCTCTTCCAGTCGCTACGGACAACCATCACGTCTCCGGTACCCTTTCCGCTTGCGCTGGTGTCTCCTGACGCTCTAACCATTGGATGAAGCGAGCGACAGCGGATACGTCCTCGCTACGGGCAGCTTGTTGGACGTACTGCCAGAACAGCTCTTTCAGTTGTTGCGGGCTGTACTCGGTCATCTACACCTCGACGGCTGCGTCCTCGGTCTGCCGCCTCCGGCAAGCTCGGTCTTGCCGCTATCGTCGCGTCTTCAGCTCCCGGGATCCTCCAGCAGGAACGTGAGTAGCCTGTTGGCTTGATAGCCAACGAGCCGCGCCGCCTCGCTGTCCCCCCCGCTGCTCGTCGACCCAGGCGCGACGACGGGGCCGCCGGCACGGCGAGCGCTACCCGCCCCCCACGCGGCCCGTCGTGGTGGGGGCCAGCGCCGCATAGTACGCCGCGCAGCCGGCACAATGAGCGGCCGCCACATGGCCGTTTGCCACGAGCCACTCCCGGAACGCGGCGGCCACATCGATAGGCGGCCGCGCCAATGGGCCCAGGTCCACGACGCTGAGCGAGGGCGGCGGCATCTCCATGACCAGCTCCCCTCTTCCGTGCACTGCGTTGACGGAGGCCAGCCCGGCTGCAAGTCTCGTGCCAGCCACAGCGCGCCTCCCAGCCCTGTCGCGCAGACCCGCTGTTCCCCCCGCTGCGTCATTCCAAGAGATCCGCGCAGCCCGATAGACGAGATCGATCGCAGGGTGCTAACAGTTAAATCGATAACCTGCTAGTGTGCAGGGGGGAACAGGTCTTGCGTCAAGGCGGCTGCCAGAAGTAGCGCGGGGCATGGACTGGGAGAGCGACACGTGGCAGCCAATGAGCGCAACGATCCTTTGGAGATGTTGCTCCAGACGCCGTCTCGCGGAATGAGCAGCGCAATCTCCTCCTGGGTGGGCGAGGAGTTGGAAGCTGGCGTAGAGGCCGTAGAAGATCTTCAAATACTACTCCATACGCTGCATCAGTTGTACCAGCACTCGCGCGAGCAGCAGGAACGCTTGGAGCAAGAGGTGGCTGAGCTAGGCGCGACGTGTAGCCAGCTGCACGCCGCGCTGGAGGAGCAGCGGCTGGCAGTGCGGCGTGCCACCCGGGAATGCGAACAACTACGAGAGGCAGTGTACGTGCAAGCTATGCTGGCCAAGACGGGCCGACGCTCCCGAGGGGTTCTGCCCTATAGCAGTACGGCTAGGCAGGGCGCGCTAGCGGATTCGACCCCAGCTGCCGGCGAGCGGCTAGCTCCGGAGGTGCCATCGCCTGTTGCGAGCGAGCAGAGCAAGCGAGTTCCGTCCCAGGACGAGCGGCCGGATTCGCTGCGCTTGCTACAGCGAGCCGCTCCCGGTGCGCAGAATGTACATAGCGCCGGACCGGGTGATGAGCTAGACGAGCCGCTAGCGGCTACCACAATAACCGTCCTGCGGGTGCCGAATGCCAAGACAGCGCAGGCTCTTTACCAAATGCTCGCTGCACTACCGGGTATGGCTCACTGTTCATTACAGCGCTTTGAAGGGGGGCAACTCGTCGTGGGGGCCGCTCTCGAGGACGGGGTCACCCTGCAAGTGGCTACGCAGCACTTGCGCATGACAAACCTGCGCGTCGTGAAGCGGGAGGCCGAGGCACTCGTGCTGCAGTATCTCTAGCTTACCGTACATCCACCTCGCAGCGACACTCACTGAAGGTGCCTTACTGAGCGGTGCGGCGAAGCGGGAACAACAGAAGAATCCCACGGCCAAGGGCGGCCTGCTCCGCGAGATCGGCGCCTTCGGCATGCTGTTGTGTAAGGACTTCACCTCGATCCTGAGCATGAATCGCGATGCCCGAGCTGGCCTGCTTGCCGCGCTCCGCGAAATCTATGATGGGTCGTGGACACGGCACGTTGGCGTGGACGGTGGCAAAACCCTGCACTGGGAGGGGAAGCTGGGCCTCCTGGCCGGCTGCACTACCACGATCGACAGCCACCATGCGGTGATGGCAACAATGGGTCAGCGCTTCGTGTTCGATCGCCTGCCGGAAGTGGCCGAGCAGCAGGCGCGCCAGGCATTACGCAACACGGGCCGGGAGGGGGAGATGCGCCGCCACCTCGCCGCCGCCGTGGCCGGACTGTTCGCGCAGTTAGAGGTGCCGAGCGTACTGCCCGAGCTGAGTACACCTGAGGAAGAGCGTCTCGTCGCCCTAGGGGCGTTAGCTGCGCGCGCTCGCAGCGCAGTCGAGCGGGACTCGATGAAGCATGAGATCGAGCTAATCCCGGATGCCGAAGCACCCGCCCGCCTCGCCCAAGCGCTACGCCGGCTCTATGGAGGACTGCTAGTCATCGGCCTCACCCCGTCTCAGGCTTGGCCCCATGTGATCCAGGTCGGGCTTGACTGCATGCCTAAATTGCGTCGCGGCGTATTCAACTTCCTCGTGCGCGACGACGCGATGCACACCACCACGGAGTGCGCCGTCGCGGTCCGCTATCCCGCCATCACCGCCCGCCGAGCGCTAGTACTCCGTCACGCGTGAATTGCGAGGCGGTTGTGATCATGGTATGCTGCGTAGCCTCCCGTGTGAAGGAGGCTGCGTGTGAACACCAAATACGCCGTCAAGCT
>JAJPHF010000052.1 GCA_021325365.1 Pseudomonadota bacterium | reverse complement strand
GACTACGACGAGCGGCCGCGCCGCTTCGGGCCGCACAACGTCCACGAGAACCGGCCGCACTACGGCTACCGCAGCGAGCACCTGATCTTCAGCACCTGGTACAACGCGGGCCTGCGCATCACCGACCTGTCGAACCCTGACCGCCCCGAAGAGGTCGGCTACTTCGTGCCGCCCGCGCCCGAGGGCCAGGGAGCGCCGCAGATCAACGACGTGTTCGTGGACGAGCAGCGCCTGATCTACCTCACCGACCGCTACAATGGCGGCCTGTACATCGTGGAGTACGAGGGGCCGGACAGCAATCCGTAGCCGGACGAAGTCCGAACAGCGCGGAGCCCGTGGCGCAAGATGAGCAGATCGCCGCGGGCTCCGCGCTGCCACTCACCGCTCACCGGGCGGCTCGGATGGGAATTTAGCCTGCTTAGCGGCACGACGCTGGGGGCAGCCGGGCAGGTTCCTATATCGGAGGAGAGGAGCGCGATGTTCGTTCAGTTAGTGCGCTGCAAGGTGAAGCCCGGGGCCTGGCCGCAGGTCGAGGCGTGGCTGCGGCGCTGGCAGGCGGAGGAAGCGCCTAGCTCCGTGGGTTACAAGGGCGAGTACCTGCTGCACGAGCAGGCGAACCCTCAGGGCTGTTGGTTTGTCGCGTTGTTCGAGGATGCGCAGGCGGCCCAGCGAGCATCGGACAGCCCGGCGACGACCGCCTACTACCACGAGCTGCTCACGCTGCTAGAGGAGGAGCCCACGTTCATCAATACGGACGTTATCCACCACTATCTTCTCTAGCGCGCCCAGCTGTTTGGATAGCTTCAGTCCCCCACGATGCGCCGCGTCCACGCGGCGCGTGGACGAACCTGGAGAGCCTCGATCTTAGAGCCATATTAGACTCGCTTTGGGGCAGGGTAGCTCAGCCCTCGGGAACGCGGCCGAGGTCTTTGAGCAGGTCGTCCACGATGTCGGTGCCCCAGAGCGCGTCGATCGTGCTCTGGGGGAGGGCCTGCGGGATCAGCCCCTGGTCGCGGAAGAACTGGTAGCAGTAGAGCATCGAGTCGCGGTTGGGGTAGCCGTTCGGGTCCTGGCCGAGCGGCACCATCGCGCGCACGGTCGGCACGTCGATGCCCGTGTGGCGCGCGACGATCTCGTCCACCTGGTCGCGGGTGAGGTCGCCGCCCTGGCCGGCGAGTGCCGCCTGGTAGGCGCGGACGGCCCGCAGGTAGCCACGCGCCCAGCGCTCCGCGGTCGGACGGTCGGCGTAGAGCGCGCTGGAGTAGCCGATGAACGCGACCGTGAAGTTCGGGTACATCTCGTCCTCCCCCATGACCTTCACGGCCGACCCTTGTTGCAGGGCGCGCGTCATGAACGGCTCGGCGGCCACGGCGCCGTCCACCGCGCCGTTGGCCAGGGCGGGCAGCATCTCGGGGAAGGCGAGCGTCTGGATGGTGAAGTCGTCGAACGACGCGCCGGCCCGTTCGAGCGCCGGCGCCATCGCGCACGCGTTAGTGGTTCCCTTGCCGGGCGGGGTGAACGCGATGGTCAGGCCGCGCAGATCGGCGAGGCTGTGGCCCCGGCCGCTGTCGTAGACCTGCTTGCGCATGAGCAGGGCGGTCGTGCCGTGCCCCGGCCGGAAGGTGGCCTGATCCAGCACGGCCTTCAGTTTTACGTCCCGCGCGAGCGCGTTCCACATGGCGGGGTTCGCCGCGATGCCGGCCGCCTCGATCTGCTCGGTGGCGAGGGCGGGGATCATCTGCGAGGCGTCGTTGAACGACACCAGCTCGACGTCGAGCCCCTCCTGTTGGAAGTAGCCGCGATCGGCGGCGATGAACAGCACGGTGTTGGCGGCGATGGACTGCTCGCCCACGCTCACCTGCTTCGCCGCCGGCGCGGCCCCCGGGGTAGTCGCGGGCGCCGTGCCAGGCGCGGCCGGGCTAGCGGCCGCAGGGGAGGCCGGGGCGGCGCCCGCCGGGTTCGGCGGGGGCGCGGGCGGCTGATTCGAGCCCGACGTGCAGGCGGCCAGGATGAGCAGTAGCCCGACGAGCGCGGCGAGCCGGTTGCCGACGTGGCCCATGGTACTCCCTCACGCGGTACGTGACCCGATTGAGGGCAGCTTCGACGCTAACGGTAGCCGACGATGCGGCCGTACTTGTCAGTCAAGTCTTCGAGCTGGTCGGTGGCGAACTTGGCGTCGAGGGCGACGACGTCCTTGCCCTGCGCGTACTGCCAGGCCGGCGTGCCCTGGATGAACATGGAGGTCTGGCCCTGCTGCTGGTCCCAGATGGCTTGCGCCTCGGGCGTGGTCATGAAGGCGGCGAAGAGCTTGGCCAGGTTGGGCCGCTTGTCGCCCTTCAGGAGGCCGACGCTGTAGTTCGTGGCGATGAGCGGCTTGACGGTGTCCACGAACACGAATGGCGCGCCCGTCTGCTTGGCCTCGTTGGCGTAGCTGTCCGTAATCGATGCGTAGACGGAGATCTCGCCGAGCGTGAGGCGCGTGTACAGCTCGGGCAGGCGACCCAGCGTCGGCTGCTGGGCGGCGAGGCTCTCCATGAAGCGGGTGGTGCGCTCGTCACCCCAGGCCTGGGCGAGGCGCGCCCAGTGGTGGGTGGCGGTGGACACGCCGATCTTG
>JAJPHF010000054.1 GCA_021325365.1 Pseudomonadota bacterium | reverse complement strand
TGAATCCGGCGCTGGAGTTCCCTTACTCCCTCTCCCTCTGGGAGAGGGTCGGGGTGAGGGCGCGCCCCGGTAAGCGCACCGCCGAGCCGGATCGAGCACGACTCCCGCGCCCGCGCCCAGGCGCGCCCCCGCCCCGCCCGACCCGCCGGGCCGGGGGCCGCCACCCTCCCGCTCGCGCGCCCCACCGGGACGCGCGCCGGCCTCGCTTACCCGCAATCCAAAATCTGGCCCACAAAGGAGCATCGTTTGATCGTTCCTCGGCAAATCATCACGGCGCCGCCACCGTCCGCCGCCCGCCTCGCCAGCGAGCGAATGCGGCTCCCCCTTCCTTCGCATGGTCCACATGGTCAGGCGCGGCATACTGCCAGCGCCGCTAGGCCGTGCGCGGATAGGCCAACCGGCCCCATCCACCCCGGCGCTCTCGTCCTCTCCGCTCTTCCTTCCGAGGGAAGCGGGGCCAGGGGGGGTAGGTCGCCCGTCGTGCCGCGGGCACACGAAAGGGGCGGCCGCCGGGCCGCCCCCTCCGCTTCGACGCGCGTGTGGGCGCTACACGAACTCTTGCTTGATCCGCTCCCAGACCTCGGGGCCGTGGCCGTCGAGCGGCTGCTTCACCAGCGGCCCGGCCGCCAGCTCCGGCACCTGCGCCTCGTAGGTCGGCCGCGACTCGTCGCGGTACAGCACCCCCACGGGGATCTTCTCCGCCCACTCCTGCGCCCGCTCGAACGCCATCAGGCGGTTCGTCGGGTCGTAGGCGGGGTCCTCGTCCAAGTGGTACACCTGGCTCTTGTACCAGGCGTTGGTGTTCACCTTGTTGTAGGTCACGCACGGCTGCAGCACGTCGATCAGCGCGTACCCCTTGTGCTGGATGCCCTCCGCGATCAGCTTCGCCAGGTGCTTCGGCTCGCTCGCGAAGCCCCGCGCGATGAACGTCGCGCCCGCCGCCAGCGCCAGCGCCATCGGGTTCACCGCCTGCTCGATCGCGCCGTCCGGCGAGGTCGTCGTCACATACCCCTTGTCGCTCGTCGGCGAGTACTGGCCCTTGGTGAGCCCATAGGTCTGGTTGTCCTCGACGATGTGGACGATGTCCAGGTTCCGGCGCATCGAGTGGACCAGGTGCCCCATCCCGATGCCGTAGCCGTCGCCGTCGCCCGTCGTCACGATCACGTTCAGGTCGTGGTTCGCCAGCTTCAGCCCCTGCGCCACCGGCAGCGCCCGGCCGTGCAGGATATTGAAGCCGTTGGCGCGGATGTAGTGTGGCAGCTTCGAGCCGCAGCCAATGCCCGACACCACGATGCACTCGTGCGGATAGATCTCCAGCATCGCCAGCGCCTGCTTCACGGCGTTCAGGATGCCGAAGTCGCCGCAGCCGGGGCACCAGGTCGACTTCTCGGGGCTGTTGTAGAGCTTGACGTCAAGCATGGACCGTGACCTCCTCGCGGACCTCGCCGCGCACCGTTGCGACGATCTCGTCCGTGGAGATCGGGCGGCCGTCGTACTTCAGGATGCGCTTGTCCATCGCCTTGCCGGTGTACGCGCGGATCAGGTTGCCCAGCTGGCCCGTGTAGTTCTGCTCGACCAGCCACAGGCTGTGCGCCGCGTCGAGCTGCGCCCGCACCTGCTCCCAGTCCAGCGGCCAGAGGTCCATGAACTGCAAGAGGTTCGCGCGCGGCCCATCCAGGTTCAGCACGTCCACCGCCTCGCGCAGCGCGCCGTAGGTCGACCCCCAGCCCACGAACGTCAGGTCGGCGTCCTCCGGGCCGTACCGCAGCGGCAGCCGCAGCTCGTGCGCTGCCAGCTCCTGCTTGCGCATGCGCTTCTGCATCTGCGCCCGCCGCTCGTCCGACTCCTCGGTGATGAAGCCGTACTCCGTGTGCTCGTCGCCCGTCGTCACGTAGACCGCGTTCGGGTGGCCCGGCACCGCCCGCGGCGAGATGCCGCTCTCCGTCACCAGGTGGCGGCGGTAGTCCGCGATGCGGTCCAGCTCCTCGCCCGTCAGCAGCGCACCGCGGTCGATGCGGATCGCATCCACGTCCAACCGCTCTTTGGGCACGCTGCGGATCGAGTTGGACTGCGTCAGGTCCTGCATGATGATGACCGGCGTCTGGTACTTCTCGGCCAGGTTGAAGGCGCGCGCGGCCGTGTAGAAGCACTCCTCAATCGTGCCGGGCGCCAGCACGAGGCGCGGGAACTCGCCGTGCGAGGCGTGGAGCACGAACGCCAGGTCGCTCTGCTCGGTGCGCGTCGGCAGGCCGGTCGAGGGACCGCCGCGCTGCGAGTCGACCAGCACCAGCGGCGTCTCCGTCATGCCCGCAAAGCCGAGCGCCTCAGCCCACAGCGAGAAGCCCCCGCCCGACGTGGCGCTCATCGCCCGCACGCCGGCGTGGGCGGCGCCGATCGCGGTCAGGATGCCCGAGATCTCGTCCTCGGTCTGCTTGCAGACGATACCGAACTGATGGGCCTTGCTGTTCATGTACTCCAGGATCGAGGTCGCGGGGGTCATCGGGTAGCCCGAGATGAAGCGGCAGCCGCCCGCGATCGCGCCTAGCGCGATAGCCTGGTTGCCGTTGATCAGCATGCGCTGCGGGCCCGGCCGCGCCACCAACTTCCACTCGTAGTCGGCGGCGAACTGCTCGCGGGCCACCTCATAAGCATAGCGGGCCACTTTCAGGTTGCCCTCGACCACCGGGCCGCCCTTGCGCTTGAAGTTCGTCGCGATAATGTCCTCGATGTACGCGAAGTCGAATTCCGTAATGCCGGCCACCGCGCCCAGGGCAGCGGTGTTCATCATGATGCGGCTGCCGCCTTGCTCCTCGGCGATCTTCAGCAGCGGCAGGGCGAACAGCTTGAGCCCGTGCTCGCGGAGCGGTGCCGCGTCGAACTTGACGCTCGTGTCGTGGAGCACGGCGCCGCCCGGGACCACCTCGCGCCAGTGCCGCTCGACCGCCTCGGGCGTGAAGGGGAGCAGCATCTGCACGGCGTCGCGGAAGGTCCAGACCTCCTGGTCGCTCGCGCGAATCTGATAGAAGTTGTGCCCCCCACGGATGCGCGACATGTAGTCTTGCAGGCCGTAGATCCACAGGCCCGCGCGCGCCAGCGCCTTGGCGAAGCCCGCGCCGCTCGACTCGACGCCCTGACCTGCCTCGCCGCCGATCTTGATCGTGAGGTCGTTGACAATCGGCATCCTATCGCCTCCCCGCGACCGCGCGGGTCCTCGCCCGCGCCGCGGTTTCCGGGCCGCATCCCCCAGGGGCCATGTCTACCGGTAGCTTACCACCCGGGGCTCTCAGGCCGCCCCATTATACGTAGGCCCCACCGCGCCCTCAACACATCGCGCGGCGCACTGGCCGGCACCGCGCCTGGGCGCCGTCCTGCCCTATTGTCGGCGGGCGCGGCGTCTGGCGACAGGGGCGATCGTCACGAATGCCGACGCTTCGCTTTGGGCGGTCTGCCCACCCCTGCGGCCGCCTGATCGCCCCGTTCGGCGCCTCGTCCAGCCCGGGCTCCCGCCGCACCTCGCCGAGCGCGAGCCCGCCTACCTATCCTGCCTGCCTCGCCGCCTTATATGGGGACGCCGGTGAGGAAGAAGAGAGTCTTAGCGATGACCTCGCCGGCGAGGACACAGGAGACGGCGATGTAGAGCAAGCCGGTGGCCGACATCATCGAGCGCAGACGGCACGTCTGGTAGGTCATGATGCCGAGCGCCACTGGCAGCACGATGCCCACCACCACGCGCAGGATGAAGGCGAGCGGGTAGCCGCCGAGTAGCGCCTGCGCCCCGGCGGCTGGCTCGCCGCTCGCTCCGGCCGCGCCCAGTTCCAATGGCAGCAGCGCACCCTGGAGCGCCGCGGCCACCAGGAAGGCGAGCGTCATGACGACGAGCGGGCGCGTGGACAGGTTCGGCGTGACGAGGTACCAGTGACCAAGCATCATGCCGACGCCGCTGCCGCCGAGCCCAGCCGCGCCGAGCAGCAGGCTGACGAGCGTCGGCAGCGGGCCCCAGACCGAGGCGTGGACGAATGCGGCGGCGCCGAGCGCCCCGAATCCCGCGAGCGCGGCGAGGCCCACGAGAGCGTGTCGGCCAGGGCCGATACCTCGCCACACCCAGACGGTGTAGGCGCCCAGCAGCAGCAGGAACGCGATGACGACGGGCGTCTCAACCGCCCGCCAGGGCGACGCGGTGATCGACAGCGGAAACGCCTCGCGCACCCACAGGGCGATGGCGCCTGAGAGCCACAGCGTGACGGCGCTCAGCAGCAGGAAGCCGCGGCTGACCTCGCGACGCCAGTCGGCCCAGGCGAGCAGCGCGACTCCGCCGACCGCTAGCTCCAGAAAGACCAGGAACACCGTGGGGATGAGAGCGAGCACGACGCCTTCCGGGGGCCAGGATCGGGCGCGGCCCATCCAGTATAGCGCGGCGTTTGCGGCGCTTCAGCTGAGGACTCTAGTGGCGCAAGCGCAATCGGCAGGGCGCCGACGACAGCGGCGCCCTGCCGATTGCGCTTGCTCTGCTCAGTGGCAGACGCGCGCGGTCGCGGCGTCCTTGCCGGTGTCGAAGGAGTGGCCGCAGGCGCACGACTTGACGGCGTTCGGGTTCTGGATCTGGAAGCCGCCGCCCATCAGCGCGTTCGAGTAGTCGATCTGAGAGCCGGCCAGATACATGGCGCTCATCTCGTCGACGACGACACGCACGCCATCCTCCTGAATGACCGTGTCGCCCTCCTGCTCCTGATCGTCCATCTGCATGCCGTAGGACATGCCCGAGCAGCCGCCCGGCGAGACGAACACGCGCAGGGCAGCGTTGGGGTTGTCGGCGCGCTGGAGCAGCTTCTGGACCTGCGCCTTCGCGGCCGGCGTCAGTGTCAGCATCGGTGGCCTCCTCGCAGAGACAGAGCTTGCTTCCCAAATTATAGTGCATGCCGACCCGCCGCGAGCGCCGCCCCATCGGTTATGTTAAAATAAGGCCATGAACGATAGTGCCCACGCTACACCTCTTTCTCTGCTCGAGCCCGTACCGGCGGCTGTCGAGGCGCCCGATCCCGCAAAGTTGGCGATGGCGTTCGCGGCGCGCATGGAGCGAGCCCGCGGGCTGGTCGACGCGGGCGCCGTCGAGGCGCTCGGCAATGGCCGCTACAAGGTACGTAGCGGTGGTGGCGGCTGGTGGGCCGTGCGCCCCGGCTACTGCAACTGCCCCGACTTCGCCTGGCGCGGCGCGGTGCCGTGCAAGCACATCATCGCCGTCGAGCTAGCGCGTCCCTTCCTCGCCGAGCCGGCCGCCTGAGCAGCCAATGTCTATACAGCCAATGTCTATAGATGGTAGCCGGAGATGGTAGCCGGATCAGTGCTTCGGCGGTCGTTCGTTCATGCCCTCAGCAGCCTGATGCTTGATCGGTTAGCATGACCGCCGACCCCGCACCGCCACATCCCTCGTCCGCCTCTTCCCGCCAGACTGCGCGGCTCGCCGTGCTGCTCGCCTGGGTCGCTGGCGGCGTCGACGCCATTGGTTACCTCACCCTGGCCCACATCTTCACGGCGCACATGAGCGGTAACAGCGTGGCCTTTGGCTCGGCGCTCGGCCAAGCGCGCTGGGACACGGTGGTGGAGCGTGGCGTGCCGATCGCGTTGTTCGCGGTAGGCATCGTGGCCGGCACGATGGTCGGCGAGGCCAGCGACGCGCGGGGCGCTCGGCACCCCGCCGTGCCGGTGTTCGCCTTCGAGGTGGCCCTGCTGGTTGTCTTCGGGGCCCTCGGCAGCGGTTTGCTACAGAATGACGCGATCTCGACCGACGCCGCCTGGCAGTTCTACGGCCTCGTGGCGCTGCTGACGCTGGCGATGGGCCTGCAGAGCGCGACCCTGCGGCGCGTCGGCTCGCACAGCGCCCACACCACTTACGTCTCTGGCATTCTGACGAGCCTTGCCGAGGCGGTCGCCCAGGCCGTGTACCGGCGCGTGGGCGCGCGGATGGCGCGGACCCGGCCGTGCCCCGCATCCGGCTTACGCGAGCATCTGGGGCGGCTATCTCGTCGGCGCGATCCTCGGCGTGGCGCTGCTAGCACCGGCCGGACTGGCGGCGCTCGCGCTGCCGATCACGGGGCTGGCGGTCGCCATCGTCCACGACCTGCGCCACCCCCACGAGCTGGCGCGGATGAAGCAGGGCTGAGCGCCGGGTGGCGGCCGCCCTCGTCGGCCGGCGCAGCGTGGGGAGACGGGTCCGATAGAATGGGGCGACAGTTCCCGCTCGCCCTCTACGCACCTGGCCGGGGATGGGGCGGCGGGTTGGCCAGGCCAACCCGCCACCCCATCCCCGGAAGCCCAGCTTCAGCCACGAGGAGAGGCGCCCATGCTGCTCACGGCCGACGCCGAGCGTCGCTACGTCCGCGCGATCTTTGCTGCCCTGGGAGCCAGTGCCGCCGAGGCCGACGCCGTGGCCGATGTGCTCGTCGAGGCCGACCTGCGGGGCCACACCTCGCACGGACTGACACGCGTGCCGCTCTCCGTCGAGTTGATTCAGACGGGCCGCGCATGCGTCAACGCGCGGCCGCGCGTAGTGCAGGAGCGTGCCGCGGCGGCCCTGATGGACGGCGACGGCGCGCTCGGCCCTTACGGCGCGACCGTCGCCACGCGCGAGGCGATGCGGCGCGCGCGCGCGACTGGCGGCGCGGCCATTGCGCTCCGCGAGACAGGCCACATTGCGCTCGCCGGGTACTACGCCGAGCTGGCGGCACGGGAAGACCTGATCGGCATCCTGTTCGCGAAGTCCGAAACGTCCATCCACCCTCACGGCGGCGTCGAGCCGATTATCGGCACCAATCCCATCGCCATCGCCATTCCCACTCTCGGCGACCCGGTGTTGCTCGACATGGCGACGAGCGCTACCTCGCGCGGCAAGCTGGCCGAGGCGGCAGCGGCAGGTCGGGCGCTGCCGGATGGCTGGGCGATCGACGCGGCCGGTTCGCCCACCACCGATCCCTGGGCGGCGATGCAGGGCGGCGCGTTGACGGCGGTGGGTGGCGCCAAGGGTTACGGTCTGGCGCTGGCGATGGAGCTGTTGGCGGGTGTGTTGTCCGGTGCGGGCGCCGGGCCGATGCGCGACGCTCGCGGCTGGCAGCACCTGTGGGGCACCCTGATCCTCGTGCTCGACCCGGCGACGTTCGTGGCCGTGGACGCCTTCAAGGCGGCGGTCAGCGAGTTTGTGGCGCGGGTGAAAGGCTCGCGTCTGGCGCCCGGTTTTGCCAAGATCATGCTGCCCGGCGAGCGATCGTTCCGCACGCGTCGCGAGCAGCTGATGCACGGCATTACCGTCGCCGACCGCGTGTGGGACGAGGTGGCGGCCATCGCCCGCTCGCTCGGTCTCGACCCCGAAGAGTACGCCAAACTTCCCCCCCACGCGTGGGGATGAGGCGCGGCTGGCGAGCCAATGACCACGGACACCGTCCGTGCCGCTGCTTGATGAGCGCGCTCCTCTGCATGTAGGGCATACGCCTCATGTAATCGGCGATCCCTGCCCAAACGCCCTTAATATGCCCCACGCTGTAGAAGAACGGCTGGTAAGGTGCGAAGCAGGATTTCGATGTCGAGCTTCAGCGACCAGTTGCGAATATAATGTAGATCCAGCCGCACCATGTCGTGGAATGGCACCTCACTGCGGCCACTCACTTGCCATAGTCCCGTAATCCCCGGCACCGCTCGCAGGCGGCCATGCTGCCAGTCTTCATACGCTTCGACCTCGGATGGTAGCGGTGGCCGCGGGCCGACTAGACTCATCTCGCCCCGGAGCACGTTCAGAAGTTGCGGCAACTCGTCGAGACTCAGTCGTCGCAGTACGCGCCCAGTGCGTGTGACCCGTGGGTCCTGCCGCATTTTGAAGAGCGGCCCCGTCGCCTCGTTCTGCGCGCGCAGCGCGTCCAGCAATTGGTCGGCGTCCTGCCGCATGGACCGAAACTTCAGCATCCAGAAGCGCTGACCGTTCTTGCCTACCCGCTCCTGTCGGTAGAGCACCGGGCCGGATGAATCGAGTTTGATCGCTAGTGCGATCACGACCAAGATTGGCAGAAACATCAGGACAGCTATGGTCGCAAGGACAATATCCGTGGCTCGTTTGACCCAGCTCACCTGTGCAGTGGGCGTGAACCCGATGTAGGGGCGACCCGCTAGGTGCTGGATTTCAAAGCGCTCCGGTAGCACATCGCCGAGATCGGTCAGGAACTTCACCCGCAAGGGCCGATGGAAGCCGCGAGCGATGAGCCGGCTTACTTGCTCACGTCGATTCGCCGGTAGCGCGATGACTAACTCATCGATAGCATGCGCTTGCACGACCGACTCCAAGTTCGCGATTGGACCCAAGAGGGGCGGATCCTTGATGCAGCCCAGATCGCTGCCGTTATCGACGTAGCCGATGACCTGGTATTGATCCCTCAGCTCCCGGGCCAATCGTGCGCCGAGTTCGTTCGCCCCGATGATGAGAACTCGGTTGGCCGGCATTACTCCGGCGCGCACCCGCGTATAGGCGGCCCAGGCGAGACTCCGCCACACAGTCAGCGCGAGAATGGTAAGCGCCCAACCAGTGGCGAACCATAAGCGTGAGAAGCGCTGGTCTCCCAGGAACGAGGATGTGGTGACCGCGAGCACGAGCGCGGTGGAGACGGCAGAGACGATGACCTGGAAGCGGCCCACCCAGCTCCATGCCCGCTGGCCATTGTACATGCCTTGCAGCGCGAACAGGACGGCGGTACCGAGAGCCACCAACAAGCCCATCCGACAGTATTCGCTGAGCCCCAAGGCTATAGCCTCGGCATCCGGCGCGGTAAACCGTACCCAATATGCGAACAGGAATGCGGTCAAGATGAGCAGCACGTCTACAGCAAGCAGGATGATGCCTACGAGAGTCGGGACCAGACGGGTGGCTAGAGGTGGCGTGGCGTCACACAGGGCCGAATTCTCGCCTGCCCAGTAACGGCTGCCTACTCGCACTTGCAGGCTCATGGTGTTGTCCTACCCTATCTCCGTAAATATGGTCTGGACGGCTGCGGACTCGGCATGATCAGGATCACGCCGTCCCGGGAGTAATAAGCATGCTAGGCAACTAGCGGCCCAGAGCGATGCCATCGTCACGCCGGCGCCGACACACAACATGTCGCCAACTAGATCGTGCCAGCGGCCATGGCGGCTAGCGTTTCCCCAACCGATTTCATCGTAGTGGTCCGTCATGCTGACTGCTCCACTTTGGGATCCGCGACGCGGTCGACTGGGTAGGTTTGACTGATGGCTGCACTGAGCACCAGCTGCCCGAGCATCGGCAGATCGTCGAGGATGTAGCGGCGCCAGAGCCGCCGTGGCTCCTGGATCAGTCGATACGACCATTCCAGGCCCGTTCCCTGCATCCACCGTGGAGCACGCCGCACGGCGCCCGCCAGCAGGTCAAGCACGCAGCCGACGCCCATCGCCACAGGCACGTTTAGGCGGTTCCGGTGGGCACGAATCCAGAGATCCTGGCGCGGCGCGCCGAGCGCTACGAAGAGGAAATCGGGGCGGGCTTGCTGGATGCGCTGTACCGTGTGCTCGTCTTCGGCTCGCGTCACCGCGCCGAACGACGGTGCATAGACGTCGGCAATGCGCAGACCTGGATAGCCAGCTTCCAGCTGGCGGGCGGCGGCCTCCGCGATGCCCGGCGCCGCGCCAAGCAGAAAGAGGCTACGCCCCTGCTCGGCTGCGATACGGCAACTCTCGTGGACGAGCTCGACGCCTGTAATCCGGCGGACCAGCGGCTGGCCCTTCAGACGCGAAACCCAGACGAGCGGCATACCGTCCGCAACAGCGAGGTCGGCCCCGTTAATGGTCTCTCGGAACAGTCGGTCGCGCTGGGCAATACTGACGAAATCCAAGTTAACAGTGACAATCTGGTGGGACCCGCCGGAATCCACAAAGCGACGAATGCGCTCCACAGCTGACGCCAGGTCAATCTGGTCAATGAGAACGCCAGCGAGGTCGACGCGTCTTCGGGCGGACTCGGGAATTGGTACTACACGTAGACCTGCGGGGTTAACCGGCGGCGTATCGTCGAGCACGAATGCCTGGGAAGCCATGCTGACACCTCGTCCTGAGCACATGCCCTCGTGGTGGTCCGCGTCGTACGTTCCTAATTCTCAAAGGCGCCGGTTATTGGCCGGTTAACGGGGTGTTATGTTGCGGTTGCGACCGCCCGCGCGCCTAGCATGCGGCGCCTCGCAGTCCAGCCCGCAGGGAGCCGCCGCATAGCCACCGTTGAGCCTTGTGTGCGTTTGGGTTGAGAAGTGGTTGAGACGGAATGGGTCTGGACACCGCCCGCGCGGGGGAGGCGCGTGGTTCGGCAGCGCGTGATTCAGGCGGTTGGGCCAAGGATCGCGGGGCGCGATGAGGCCGGGGTGCACTGCCGCGTCTGGATGGCGGAGCCATCAATACGTAGATCTGATGACAGCGTCAATACACCAAAACAGCGATGTGCAAATCGGGGAGGCGCCGTATGATACAGATGTTCAGATCCGGTTAATGATCCATGTGCGTCTGGTGGCGGCCGGGCGTGCGGATGGCGGGCACGACCAGGCCGGGACGGAAGGGGGCGTCTTGATGAGCCAACGAGCGACCGTACCGCGCGCTGTTGCGATGTCAGGACCGCGGGCCCCAGCCACGCGCGCTGACTGGCCTAGCCATCATCGTGAAGGACTACCGGAGGCGAGGGCTCCGTCGCCCGCCACCGAGCAGGCGGGCGACGGAGCCCTCGCCGTGTCCGTAATTGCACACGAGGTCCGCACGCCACTTGCTTCACTGGCTGCCACCTCCGAAGCACTGCTTGAGGATTTCGGGGCATTGGATTCATGCCAGCTCCGTGATATGGTGTCCGCGATTCGTGATAGCACCCTGTGGCTCCAAGGGCTGGTGGAGAACTTGTTGTGCGCCGCTTCTATTCAGGCAGGCCGCTTTCATATGCGACCAGAACATCTCAACCTGCTCGACCTTGTCATGGAGATCCAACCTCTGATGGCGCCGCTCTTGGCACAGAAGGGCCAGGCCTTGAAGCTCGCTGCGGATAGAAATTTGCCGCTGGTTCTCGCCGACCGGCGTTGGATTCGCCAAGCGCTGGTAAATCTGCTCGCTAGCGCGAGCAAATGCAGCGCGGTTCAATGTCCCATCATCCTTCGGCTGACCGAGCGCGATGGCTACCTGCGGGTCACTGTTGCCGACCGCGGACCCAGTCTCCCTACGGGCGGCGAGATGCAGGTCTTTGAGCCGTACTATCGGGGCGCAGGCACGGCGGCCGTGGACCGGGGCGAGGTCGGATTAGGCCTGGCGATTGTGAGGTCGGTCGTCGAGGCCCATGACGGTCGGGTGGGGGCCGAGAACCGTACCAAGGGCGGAACCCGCGTTTGGCTCGAGCTCGCCGCGATGTCTAGTGCGATACAGGCCTCGCAGCGGCCCACTGCATAGGAGACGAGATTCGATGAAAGTCCTGATTGCCGACGACGATGCGGATCTGCTTGATCTCATGACTTACGCGCTCCGCCGGGAAGGCTACACGGTGCTCGCGGCAATTGATGGCAAGCAAGCCCTCCATCGCTTCGAAACTGAGCACCCAGACATCGTTCTGTGCGATGTGAACATGCCGAAGGTTAACGGCTTCGAGGTGTGCCGGCGTGTCCGCCGCGACTGTGAAACCCCGTTCATTATGTTGACAGCCTGTGACGAAGAAGAAGACGTTGTGCGCGGACTGCAGCTTGGGGCTGACGACTATGTGACTAAGCCCTTCAGTGTCAAGCAATTGACACACCGGATGAAAGCCGTTCTGCGACGCTGCCGGTCCGACCAGTTCCGAGAGCCCATGCGCGAGGTGCGTGTGGGCGACTTGGTACTCGACCTTCAATCGTACGAGGCGACGAAGGGGGGGGCGCGGGTCCAGCTTACCCCTCTGGAGTTCCGTATCCTATATATTCTCGCCATGAACCCGGGGCGGGTAATTCCCTATTCTCGGCTCGTCGAATACGCCTGGGGCTACGACAACGGCGATGCTAACCTGATCAAGACTCACATCTGTCACATCCGCAAGAAGCTCAACCTCACCGCAGAGCAGGGCGGCATCAAGGCTGTGGCCGGCGTCGGATACAGCTTGGCCAGCGCCTAGCCGGCTGCTGAAAAGGGGCTTCTGCCTGAAACCCAGCACAATGTCTTGCGGCACGCTACCAGGAAGTTCACCCTGATCCCCCAAGAGCAGGTCGCAGAAGTTGTGGTATCGGAGCCCCGGCCTCCAGGCGGAGCCTATTCCTGACTGTCGTGCCGCTGGACAGCTGGCGCGAGGTGCAAGGGACCGAACAGCGCACGTGGACGGACTGGGCGGCGTTCCTACGTACTTTAGCCGATACCATCTGCCCGCTGGCCGAGCGGAACGTGGTCATCGAAGACAATTTGAAAACGTATGGCCCGGTTGAACAGGCATGGTCCGACCTCGGGCTTCGTGGCGTACCCGACCTCCGAAGCCCGCCGGTTGGCCGAGCGCTGCGAATTTCCAGTACGCGCCTAAGCACGGGAGTTGGCTCAACATGGCCGAGAGCGAGTTGAGTGTACTGCTGGCTCCGTCGATCCATGACGGAATACTACGAATCCTGCCCGAGTAGTGCTAAGGCGGCAGTTCGATGAGCCCAGCACGCAAGGCCCCAATAATCGCTTCCAGCTTGGAGCGCACCCCCATTTTTGCCATGCATTTCTTCAGGTGGGTCCGTAGCGTGTGGATACTGATTCCCAGTTCTGCCGCCGCATCCTCGGCGCTCTTACCTGTCGCGAGTACCTGGAGGACTTCAAGCTCGCGCGGGGCCAGGGTCAACAGCTCAGCGGGATGCCGTGGAGCCGTGAGCAGGTCGACGATCTGGTCGGCGTTGAATAGGACCTGACCCTTGCCTATCTGCCTCAGTGTCTCAACTAACTCGATAACCGTCTGATCGGTGGTAAGGCACCATACGGCCCCTGCTCGTATGTATCTGGCTTGACTTCGCCGATCGAGAGCGGCAGTCAGGACAACGATTCGAATCTCGGACTGGGTGCCACGGAGTAGTCGGATGAGGCGCGCGGCATCCGAGCGGGCCGTGATATCATCCAATACGACGATATCCGGTTTCGTCTCCCGGATATAGGAGATTGCTTGGACCGGGTCAGGATACACCCCCGTGACCTCTACGTCGTCATTGCTCTCAAAGCAGCCAGCTAATGCCTCAATGACGAGGCGCGAGCCAACGAGTGTTATCCTGACGCCGGACTTCGCAGTCGCAGCAGCCGGGGACGGGCATCGTGTCTCCATACGATTACCCCGCATCACACTTCTCTGGTACCCCGCATCACACTTCTCTGGGCGCCACTAGGAATGTAACGAATCCGGCCGGCCATCCCAACTGGTCTCCTGTGCACCGGCATCCGCATCTTGGGTTACTCTCCTCCGGCGGGAGAGGCAGCGTGGCCGGGATACCAAGCGTGGTGAGGGGCCCGTACGGTCGCTCTTCGGCGGCGAGGATCCGTTCGGCGCGTGCCGCGCGTGTCTTGTGCGCACGCGGCAATCGACGATCTTCAATACGGCGGCTGCAACGCGAGGGCAGCCAGCGCTACGGAGCCTCCCGAGCACGCGTTCGCGCCGATTGAGCACTCGCCGCGTGCCCTAGACGTAGGTGGTGGCGAGCGCGGGCTCGCCTTTACCCTTCCATCGCTTCGGGGCACGTTCATAGACTGCTCCGCTCGCTGCCGGGCTCGCCGGCCCCCTCCCTCCACTCCCTTTGCATATTTATTCCATCGTTATGTTGAAATGAGTCCGCGGAGGATCCGCCAGCGGGCGCTGGGCGTCGCCAGTGGCGCGCCGGTACGCACAGAGACCTGACGGCTCGTCGTGCCGAGCTGGAGCGTCACCGTGCCCACCGGCGTGTCGGCGGCCACGGGAGCCGCGACGGTCGCCAGGTCGAGGCGCGTCTGCACTCTTAGCCCGGGGTAAACGAGCAGGTCCACGTCCTCGTCGGTGACGAGCGGAACCTCGCCGCCCCAGGGGGGGCGGTAGGCGGCCACCGTCTGCCCCCGCGCTAGCACTCGCTCCTCGTGCAGATTGCCGGCGACGGCGGCGCTCAGCCGCTGAGCAGCGTCGAAGGTGTCGGAGAGCTTGCTCTCACCCATCAGGGCGCCAAATACCGTTACCGTCCGGTCGGCAGCGCGCTGCTGGGCCGCGAAGACGAAGCAAGCGCCGGCTTCGGGGGTTGATCCCGTCTTGACCCCGACGATCCCGCGCTGTCCTAGAGCCGCGTTGACGTTGTAGACCGTGCCGGCCACCGGCAGCGTAGCCTGTGGCTGGGCCACAATCGCGGCGAACACCGGGTTGGCCATGGCGGTCTCGGCGGCCAGGATCAGGTCTTCGGGCGTGCTGACTGTCTGCGCGGCGTACCCGCTGGCGTCGGCGAAGTGCGTACGTGTCATTCCGAGCGCCGTGGCTCGGGCGTTCAGGCGGTCCACGAACGCGGGCAAGCTGCCCGCGTCCCAGCGCGCCAGCACGGCTGCTAGATTGTTCCCTGATGGCAAGAGTAGCCCCTGGAGCAGCTGGTACTCGCTCAGCTGCTCGCCGGCCGCAACCAGGACCACGGACTGGCCGTCGCGTACCTCGGCGCGATACTCCTCGACGTCCGCGGGGCTGATCGTCACGCTCGGGCCTTGCTCGTTGGGTGCGAGCGGATGGTCTTCCAGCACGAGCAGCGCCGTCATGATCTTCGCCGTGCTGGCCGTGGGGTGGGGACGCGCGTCGCCGTGCGTGCCCAACACGCCCAGCTCGGGTACTCCCACTGCGGCCGCGCCCACTGCCGGCCAGGGAAGCGCCGGCGCCGAGCCGGGCACCTCGGTAGTCTCGTCCAGCAGCGGCGTCGCCGCGACGCTCGGCACCGGGCGCGAATACTGCCAGCCAGCGGCAGCGACGAGCCCGATAGCAAGCACCGCGAGAAGCAGCAGCCCAAGTTTCCATGCCGAGCGGCGACCCGCGGTGCGCCGCGCAGTGCGCCTCGGCCCGGAGATCGAGGGGCGAGAGAAAGCCACGGGATAGCCACCCTGGCAAGCATCGGAGTACTGGATTGTAGCGCGGATCGCCGAGGACCGTCCCCGGTTTTCGGAACGCGTCTGCCACGGTCCACTCGGAGGAGGCCCTTCCGAGTGCTCGTGGGGAATCTGGCCGGCGACGAGAGGCGGGTTCTGCGGGGAGCGGCAGCGTCCGCCTCGCTGATGAGTCGCTTGGTCTGGATCGCCCAGCCTGGCCCGCCAGTCCCTTCGTCATACTCTCGTATTCTCAGTTCCCTGCGGTAGGAGCCGCGCGCGGTGGAGAGCTTGCTCACAGCAGCAGGCCCCTCCACCGCGTGGCTCGACTCAGGTGCCGCGCGGGCTGTCGGCGCGGCTCATGTCGGAGGCGGCGGGGGCGCTGGCCATCTGGAAGTCCAGTTCCAGCACGATCGTGTCGTCGATGCTCATGATGCGCGCGACGCTGGGCTTCGCCATGCCGAAGTCGGCGAGCGTGACCGGCGTCGTGGCGGTGCCGCTGGCAGTGCCACCGTCCAACTGCGCCTGCACGTCCCAGACGACTGGGCGCGTCACGCCGTGGACCGTCAGATCGCCCGCGAGCTGGAAGGTGAGCGCGCCTGAGGCCGGGAGCGGCGTGGGCAGGCCACGCACTTCGATGGGCACGAACTCAGCCGTCGGGTACTGCGCGGTCTGCAGCGTGTTCTGCTGGATGTACTGGTCGCGCTGGCGCTGGTCGCTCTGCAGCGAGCGCAGGTCCACGGTTACCCGCGAGGCGTCGGGCACAACGTTGTGCGCTGTGTCGACGACGATCTGCCCGTCTACCGCGTTGGTGGCGCCAATGGCATCGTTGGGGAGAGGCGCGCCCACGAACTGCTCGCGCGCGCGGTAGCGGGCCTCGCTGCCGGGCGCGAAGACGAAGCGTAGCGCGCCGGCCGACGTGAGCGCGTCCGCCGGCGCGCCGCCGGACGCGCTCGCCGCCGGCGTCTGGGCGTTCGTGGCAGCGCTCGTGGGCGGCGTCTGGTCGCTTGTGGACGCGCTCGCCGCGGGGGCGCGCCCCGCGGGCGCGGCTGGCGGCGCGCTACTGCTGCTGCACGCAGCGCCCAGTAGCCCGAGCGCCAACACCAGCGGCGTGAACGTCAATCCCAACGTGGTCCCTCTGAACACCCGTGCTCCTTTGTTTCGACACGGCCCCAGTCGGCCGTGGTTGATGTGGCTCGCTCTCAAGTACCGCGAACAGTTACGCCGGCCGGGCCACGAGGCTATCGCGATTCCCGCCGTCAGGCGCCACCGCGAGCGCAGGCCCTCACCGAAGAGCATAGCAATCATTAGCGAGGCCAACTGGGGATTGCGTGTGGCGATCCTGTGGAGGTTAGCTGCGGGCGCGGCGAACGAGCGAGCCGCTCGTAACGACTCGCGATCACAGGGGGATCACACCCGCCGCATTCAGGGGTACGCCCCCTGGGCGGCGCCGAGTCTCCCGGCTTACCGTGGTTAGTAAGAGAGGGGGCAGCCACGCGACGGGGACTAGCTATGGCCGAGGACACTGGCGTCGTCACACAAATCGTCCACTTGCTGCGCAAGCAGCCTCCTGGCGTATGGGAGCTGGTCGAACCGACCGGCTCGGCGCGCAGCGGGGACATCGTTCTCCGCGACGCGGACGGTACGCCGGCCGCCTACGCCCGCCCCGCGGACCAGTGCTCTCCGGAGCCGTCCAGTGCCAGGCGGGGCGGCGCGTTGCGCCTGTGAGGCGCTTCCCGCAGTCCGAGTGTGCGGGGATGGCCGCATGAGGGGGCGCCGGCTGGGTCCCCCATCCACGGGGGAAGTTACGGCTGGGCCGGCAGCGGGATAAGCACGCCGCTGGGGGCGGTGTGCCGGTGCGCCCGGGCGGCGTCGGCGAGGGCCTCGGCGGTGGCGACGGTCGGCGCCTGGGCGGTGAGGCTGAGAGCGCCCTGTACGTCCAGCAGGATCGCCTGGTCGCCGGTCTGCCAGATCTGGCGGCCCTGCTCAGCCCAAAGCAGCGTCGCGGCGTCGCCGTAGCGCGCCGCGATAGCCGCGGCGAACGCCGCCGCCCAGGTGGCGGCTGCATCGGGGTCGTCCCAGCGGGTCGCGCTGAGGGTCGCCATCTGCCCGCTGTCGTCCACCAGCACCGCGGCCCGGTTGCCCGCCCAGCCGGCGGCGGCCGCGTCGGCTTGGTCGGCCGGCAGGTCGCGCCCGAGCAGCGAGCGGTGGTCCAGCTCGCCGATGACCTGCTCGCGCAGCAGCCGCCAGTCGGCGCCCAGCACGCCCGATAGGTCGGGCAGCTCGACCCGTGTCGGCTGCCAGCCGCGCAGGTACTTCTCGGGGTGGAGGATCTCGGCGGTGGACTGTGGCGGGCGCCGGAAGAGCGGGTCCACGGCCGGGCCGTAGCCGCCGAAGGTGGTGAGCGCGGGCGTGCCGACGACGCGCTGGATGAACCCCGGACCGTCCAGATAGGGCGTGTAGACCTGCTGCATCACCGGCTGGGGCACGGCTTCCAGCGGGAAGGGCAGCGCGCGGCGGGCTTCGTCGTACACCTGCTGGAGCGTCTGCTGGTAGACCTGCGCCTGGGCCACCTGCTCCTCGGGCGAGTCGGGCTGGGTCGTGGCGGCGTACATCTCCTGCACGATGAGGGCGTCGCCCTCGACCAGCGCGTTGATCGCCTGGTCGCGGTCGGCGTTCGGCGGTCCCTGCTGATACAGGCGCTGGATGCCGAAGTGCTGGTCTTGCAGCGCGTGGGTGAACTCGTGGGCCAGGGTCACGCGCTCCAGCGGACCGTTCGGGTCGGCGCTCGCGCGGGCGTAGATGGTGCCGTCGAGCGAGTCGTAGAAGCCGATCGGCAGCGCGCTGTACAGGTCGACCATGATGCTGACCAGGTCGTCGTCCGGATCGAGCAGGCCGAGCCCCACGAGTAGCCGCTGGGTGCGCTCCAGGTCGGCCGGGTCGAGGTAGGCGCGGTAGATCTCGGCCTGGCGGGCGTGGAAGGCGTCGGGGTCGAGCTGCACGAGCGGCACCGGCCGCAAGAGCGGCAGGCCGCGCAGCTGGCTCACCCAGTCTTGCAGCTCCAGCCAGGCCGCCTCGTCGACCTGGGGCTGGGCGCCCTCGTCGGTGGGCGATGTCTGTTGCGCGACGGTCGTGCGGGCGCCGGGGGCCGCAGTCAGGAGCGCGACGGTCAGGCCGAGAAACAGCAGCAGGATCGGACGCAACTACATCAGTCCGTACGCGCGATTCAGCCAGGCGTGGGCGGCGGGGTCGAGCGTGCGCCCGGCGAAGGCGGGGTGGTCAGGCCCGTAGCGGTGGGCGCGAAACATGCGGTTCACGCGGCCCAGCGGCGCGTCGAAGAAGAACGGGTTGTGGTACTCCCACACCACCTCGCCGTCGCGGGTCACCTCCAGCAGCCGCCCGCAGTCGCCCTCGCAGAGCAGCGTGTTGCCGTTCGGCAGCCGCTGCGCGCTGCTGATGTTTCGACTGTACAGCGACGACTCGGGGTTTGCCACGTATTGCCAGACGATCTCGTTCGTGCGCGGATCGACCTCCACGGCGCGCGAGCGGTCGGCGCTGCCGATGCGGTGGATGCCGTTGTCGAAGATCAGCAGGTTGCCGTTGGCTAGCTCCGTCGGGTCGTGCTGGTGCGACAGCTCGCCGCGCCCCCACTGCCAGCGGAAGCGGCCCGTGGCGCGGTCGAGGATGCCGACGGTGTTCAGGTAGCGGAAGCTGAGCGCAAGCGAGCCATCGCGCAGCTCTTCGACGGCGTTGCAATGACTCCATTCGTGGCGGAACTCCAGCGGGCAGATGCTATCCGCGTCGGGGTCGAACACCTCGTAGCTGCGCCAGTGCCAGACGACCTCGCCGGTGGGCGTGACCTCCTGCAGCTCGTCGCCCCACATGAGGCCGCCCTCGGCCTCCGTGTCGGGCTGGCCGCCGGCCACGCGGCGCGCGATCTCGGGCGGCACCGGCGCCCAGCGCAGCACCATCGTGTTGCCGTTCTGCAGGCGGGCGTGATCGTGGTGGAGGGCGGGGTCGTCGTAGCGCCAGAGGATGCGGCCGTCCCAGTCCAGCTCGGCCACCGCGCCGTGCGCGCCGCCGAACGTGACGGTCGTCTCGGGCAGCTTCAGGCTGCTCAGCAGGCGCCCGTCGTCGAGGAAGTAGCCGTAGTACGGCGGCAGCTCCGGGCGCCAGAGATGGACTACCCGTCCCTGCATGTCGATCAGGTAGGTGGTGCCGCCGCCGAGCGTGGTGAACAGCGTGTAGCCGTTGTAGGCGCGGCGCGGCACGTGATGGGTGACGCCGAGCGGCCGGAAGACCGAGTAGCCCATTTCGCCTCCCTGGCGGGTCGCCGGTAGAGGAGGATAGTGGGGTTGGGGGGACACTCCCCAAGCCCCCCGGGCAGGGGAGCCCCCCTGCCCCCCCGGAGAGGACGGGGAGCAAGCCCCCGGCAGGGGCGCTCCCCTGCACCCCCGTCCTGGGGGTGCGGGCTAGGCGCGGGCGGCGGCGAGGGCGCGCTGCACCTTCTCGGCCGTGACGGGCAGCGAGTCGATGCGCACGCCGACGGCGTCGGCCACGGCGTTGGCGATGGCCGCGGCGGTGGGCACGTTCGGGATCTCCCCGATCGCCTTCACGTTGCGGGCGCCGATGCCCCGGCCGCCGGTGACCAGCACCGTGCGCGAGGTGCCCACGTCGGGCATGGCGGGCAGCTTGTACTCGCCCATGTGGGTGGCGGTCACGCGGCCGTCCTCGATCGCCAGGTCCTCGGTGAGCGCGTAGCCGATGCCCATGCCCACGCCGCCGTCGATCTGGCACTGGTGGGTGAGCGGGTCGAGGATCTCGGCGACGTCGATGACGGTCAGCAGCTCGTAGAGCGACACCTGGCCGGTCTCCACGTCCACGCCCACCTGGGCGATCTGCACGCAGTAGCTGGTCGGGTGGCCGTGGTGGTCGTCGTGGCCGCCCTGGCGCGTGTCGACTACCGCCTCGAGCGGGGCGCCGGCCTGGGCAGCCGCCTGGGCCAGCGCCGCGAGCGTCACCGTGCGGCCGCTCGCGCGGTCGGCCCAGGCGTCGCCGCGTAGCTCCACCTGGGACTCGGGGACGCCGAGCGCCTGGGCGGCGCGCGCGGCGAGCAGATCGCGGAACTGCACCGCCGCCCGGTGCGCCGCCTCGGAAGCCGCCACCGTCACGCGGCTGCCGCCCACGCCCGAGTCGAAGGGCAGGTTGGCCGTGCCGACGTAGCGGATGGTCACCCGCTCGCGGGCGAGGCCGACGCCCTCGGCGACCACACGGCGGATGATCGTGTGGGAGCCGGTGCCCGTCTCCATCTGCGGGATCTGCGCCTCGACCGTGCCGCCGGGCTGGAGCACCAGGCGGATGCTGGTGGGGGCGGCCGGGTGGGTGGGGCGGTCGTAGACGGCGACGCCGCGGCCGAAGCGCACGGTGGGCGGCGCGTCGTGGGGGAAGACGGGCTTGTAGGCGGCCTCGGCGGCGTCGAGCGTCTCCAGCGCGCGCACCTCGACGTACTCCTCGCCGAAGGGATTGGCCTCGCCGGGGCGCAGAAGGTTGTTGCGGCGGAAGGTGAGCGGCTCGATGCCCAGCGCGCGGGCCACCAGGTCGAGCATCGCCTCGACGGCGAAGCACATCTGCGGGGCGCCGGGGGTGCGGGCGTTGCCGCCGGGCACCTGGTTCGTGTAGACGCGGTCGGCCACCACGCGGATGGCGGGGATACGGTAGCTGGTGGCGGCGAGCGCCGAGAAGTTGACGTTGGGGCGGAAGCCGGCGTAGGCGCCGCCGTTGAACCAGGTGTGCATGTCGAACGCCTGGAGGCGGCCGTCGTGGGTGACGCCGACGCGCACGCGGGAGATGGAGGCGTGGCGCGGGCCGGCGGCCATCAGCTCCTCGGCGTAGCGGCGGGTCATGCGCACGGGGCGGCCGGTGCGGCGCGACAGCTCGTAGCAGAGGGGCATGTCCATCGGCGAGCCCTTGCCGCCGAAGTCGCCGCCGATGGCGGGCGAGTGGGCGGTGATCTGCTCGATGGGGATGTCGAAGGCGGCGGCGAGCTGCTCGCGCAGGCGGTAGGGCGACTTGTTGCACGACCAGATCTGCACGCTGCCGTCGGGGGCGGCGTAGACGGTGGCCGAGTGGGGCTCGATGTAGCCCTGGTGGTGGGCCTGGGTGCGGAAGGTGTGCTCGAAGACGCGGTCGGACGCGGCGAGCGCGGCCTCGATGTCGCCGTTGCCGCCCGTGGCGCGGCCCATCAGGTTGCGCGGGGCGTCTTCCTTGCGGGCGGCGCCGGCGTAGGCCCAGGGCGTGTCGTGGACGGCGGGGGCATCGTCGGCGAGCGCGGCCACCGGGTCGAAGACGGCCGGTAGCTCGTCGTACTCGACCTCGATCAGCGCGGCGGCCTCCTCGGCCGCATCGCGGTCGTCGGCGGCGACGGCGGCGACCATCTCGCCGGCGAAGCGAACCTTGTCGACGGCGAGGATGGGCACGTCGCGGACGGCGCGGCCGAAGCGGATGGCGGCCACGTCGGCGCCGGTGAGCACGAGCTGGACGCCCGGCACGGCCTTCGCCGCGTCGGTGTCGACGCGGACGATGCGGGCATGGGGGTGGGGGCTGCGGACGACGGCGACGTGGAGCAGGCCGGGCAGGGCCAGGTCGTCGGAGTACATCATCTGGCCGCTGACTTTCAGCTCGCCGTCGACGCGGGGGCCGCCCCCGTGCTCGGACGGGGCCTCGGGATGGACCAGACCGGGAGCGAGCGCGCACATGGCAGCCTCCAGCGCTTGCAGAATCGGCCTATTGTAGCGCGGGCCAGGGGGGCGGCGCGATGAGGGGGGGATCCCTCTCCCCCCAGGGCCCCCCGCTCCCCGATAGGGGAAAGGGGGGAGCGGGCGGCGCCGGGGCCCGCGGAGCCGGGGGCGGCCGTCCCGATGAATTTGCCGAGGAACGATCAAACGGTGCTCCTTTGTGGGGCAGATTTTGGGTTGCGGGCAGGCGCAGCCGGCGCGCGCCCCGATGGGGCGCGCGCGTGGGGTGGTGGCGGCCCCCGGCCCGGTGGGTCGGGCGGGGCGGGGGCGTGCCTGGGCGCCGGGCGCGGGAGTCGTGCTCGATCCGGCTCGGCGGTGCGCTTACCGGGGCGCGCCCTCACCCCGACCCTCTCCCAGAGGGCGAGGGAGTAGGACGCCCTCACCCCGACCCTCTCCCAGAGGGCGAGGGAGTAAGGGAACTCCAGCGCCGGATTCAGTGTCACTCTCCGCCAGCGCGGTCCGTCAGGCACCGGGTGGTCCCGGCGGGGACGTCAGGCCGCCGGGCGGTGCGCGGAGCAGGCGCTTCCTTGGTGCCGGGACATAGTCGCGG
>JAJPHF010000154.1 GCA_021325365.1 Pseudomonadota bacterium | reverse complement strand
GGCGGCGGCAGTGGCGCTCGCAGTATTCCGCGCCACAGGCCGCGGGCGGCCACGAGAGCCGCCCCTACGACACGCTGGCCGCTCACCTGGCGCGCAAACGGCTCTAGCGTTTACCCACCCGGTCAAGGAGCATCGTTTGACCGTTCCTCGGCTAAACTGGCGCACCTGCCGGCGGGTCCGCGGACGCGATCGAGCACGCCGCTACCATGAGCCGCAAGAACCCGGCGGACACCCCGTGCCGGCGGACCGGTCCGTGTCGGAGCGCCCCGTTTGCGCGCCCACGGGCGGTCCCCGGGTAGAATACGGCGACTGCACGCGCGAGAGGACGACGACCGTGCCGAGCCCGGCCCCGGCGAGGCGCATCCCGCTCCTCGGGCTCGGCGCGGCGCTCCTGCTCGGCGCCGCCGTGCGGCTGGGCTACGTGCTCGCCGCGGCCTTTCCGCTCCACGACGGCGGGCTGTTCTACGTCATGACGCGCGACCTGCAGCGGAACGGCTACGCGCTGCCCGCGACCACCACCTACAACGCCGCCGCCCTGCCCTTCGCCTACCCGCCGCTCGGCTTCTACGTGGCGGGCCTCGCCGCGACCCTCATGCCCTGGTCGCTGCTCGCCGTGTTCCGGGGCTGGCCGCTGCTCTGCTGCCTGCTGCTGATTCCCGCCTTCTTTGCGCTGGCGAGTCGGCTGCTAGGCCCGCGCGCGGCCGCGTGCGCCGTCGTGGCGTTCGCGCTGCTGCCGCGCAGCTTCGAGTGGCTGCTGATGGGCGGCGGCGTCACGCGCGCGCCGGGGCTGCTGTTCGCCGTGCTGGCGCTCTGGCAGGCCCACCGCCTCTACGCCGAGGTCGGCCAGGCCCAGACGACCCAGAGTACGCCGGGGGAAGCCGCACTACCGCAAACCGACGATGCTACTGGCGCCCGGCGTCCCGCGGCGCCCGACTCCGCTGCTGCGCGGCGTCCCGTGGCGACCCACTTTGCTGCTGCGCGGCTTCTCGTAGGGGCGGGTCTCGTGCCCGCCCGCGGCCGTCGAGGCCGCAGCTCCGGCGCCGCGCCGCTCGCGCTGACGACGCTGTTCGCCGCCGCGACCGTGCTGAGCCACCCCGAGATCGCCTGGTTCCTCGCCTACAGCGCCGCGCTGTTCTGGCTCGCCTGGGGCCGCACGCGGCACGGGACCGCCGCCTCGGTACTGGTGGCGCTCGGGGTGGCGCTGCTCACGGCGCCCTGGTGGGCCACCGTGCTCGCGCGCCACGGCCCCGGGCCGCTGCTCGCGGCCGGCAGCAGCGGCTGGACGCTGCTCGGCCTGGCCAGCCTGCTCAAGCTGACGATCAGCGACGAGCCGGCGTTCCCGCTGCTCGGCGCGCTCGCGCTCGTGGGCGCGCTCGTCTGCCTGCGCGAGCGCCGCTGGCTGCTGCCCGTCTGGCTGGCCACCGTGTTCCTGCTCGGGCCGCGCAGCGCGCTCACCATCGGCAGCGTGCCGCTCGGCCTCCTGGCGGGCGTCGGCATGGCTCAGGGGCTCGTGCCGCTGGCCCTCGGGGCGGGCCGTGACCGGGCGCTCGGGGCGGAGCGCGGGCGGTCGGCATCACCTGGCGGCGGGTGCGCGCCTGCCGCCGCGACGACCGAGCCGCGCCCGCCCGCTGCCGCTGGGCCGAAGGCGGTCCGATCGGCCGCGCTCTGCGCGGCCGACCGCCGCTGGCGCCCGCTCCTACTGGGCGGCGCGGTCGTCTTTCTCCTGACCTACGCAACAGCGGGCGCCGCGCTGGGCCTGACCGGCCCGCTCGGCGCGCTTGGCGCCGACGAGCGCGCAGCGATGGCCTGGATCGCGCAGGGCACGCCGCCCACCAGCCGCTTCGCCGTGGTGACGGGCGACCGCTGGGCCGGCGACCGCTCGTCCGAGTGGTTCCCCGCGCTCACCGACCGCGTCAGCGTGGCGACGGTGCAGGGGTATGAATGGCTGGGCGGCGGCGCCTTCCGCGCACAGACGACGCGCTACGACGCGCTCCAGGCCTGCGCGCGCCAGACGGCCGACTGTCTGGAGGCCTGGCGCGCGGCGAGCGGCACGCCGTTCAGCCACGTCTACGTGGCGAAGCGGCCGGTCGTGCAGTTCGTCCCCGGCGCGGCGGACGACGACTGCTGCGCGGTCCTGCGCGCGAGCCTGGCCGCGGACCCGCGCTACCAGCGCGTCTACGACGGCCCCGGCGCGGCGGTCTTCGTCCGCGGCGACTGAGCGCCGCCGGCACGGACGCTCCCGCTGGGCGCCGCGCTTCGCGGCGCCCGCCGGCCGGCGATCACCCGTCGGCGGGGCGGGACACGCTGGCTGCCACCGCCGCGGCCTGGATTGGCAGGCTATCCTCCCGACGGTCGCGCGAGAGGAGCGCGGCCCCCATCGCGGCGCCGCAGAGCAGCGCGCAGAGCAGGGCAAGGCGAGCGAAGCCGCCCAGGATGGCCGCCTCGGCGAGCGTGCGCCCCGCGCCATCGCCAGCGGCGATGAACTGCGCCGCGGCGACCCGCAGCGCGGCCAGGTCGAGCGGCGCCAGGGCGGCCTGGGGCGGCGCGATCACCGCGTCGACGTGGGCAGCGAACGCGGCGCCGAGGAGCGCCACGCCGGCCGCCGTCCCGACGTTGCGCGCCATGCCGAGGGTGCCGGCCGCCAGCCCCGCTTTCTCGACCGGCACGGCGTTCATCACGGCGAGCGACGTGCAGGCCGCGACCAGCGGGATCCCCACGCCGCGCAGCACCAGCGCGGGCAGCAGCCCGGCGGTGTAGCTGCTCGCGGCGCCACTCCAGGTCACGTAGACACAGACGTAGAGGAAGCTCAGGCCGAGCGCACAGATGCCGCTCGCCGCCACGAGTCGCAGCCGCGTGCCCGCCCGCTGGCCGAGCACGCCCGCGACCGGGGTGAGCGCCGCGATCAGGGCCGTCGACGGCAGAAACGCCAGGCCGCCCGCCAGGGGCGAGAAGCCCCAGTAGTTCTGCATGAACAGGCTCCAGTACGGCTGCGAGCCGAACAGGGCCGCGGCGAAGAGAAAGAAGCTGAGGCAGGCCATCACGAACGGCCGCCGGCGCAGGAGCGCGAGATCGACCAGCGGCCAGGCCACGTGCTGCTCCACCCAGACGAAGGCGACCAGGGCAGCGCCGCTCAGCAGCGCGCTGGCGAGCGCGACCGGCTGGCTGCCCCGCTCGGTCAGGTGGGTGAGCGCGAACAGCAGCCCGAACAGGCCGGCGGACAGCAAAGCCAGCCCGAGCCAGTCCACTGCCGCCACGGTCTCGTCCCGCGCTTCCGGCACCGCCAACGTTGTCAAGCCGATAGCCAGGATGCCCAGCGGCACGTTGACGAAGAAGACCCAGCGCCAGCTGTCGAGCTGTACGAGCAGCCCCCCGAGCACCGGCCCGGCCACCAGTCCGATCCCCGAGACGCTGCTGTAGATGCCGATCGCCAGGCCGCGCTGCGCCGGCGGGAAGGCGCGGGTGACGATGGCGAGCGTGCTGGGCGTCATGATCGCCGCGCCCACCCCTTGCGCCACGCGGCAGGCGATCAGCAGGGCGATCGACGGCGCCAGACCACAGGCGAGCGAGGCGACGGTGAACAGCGCCAGCCCAGCCAGATATACTCGGCGCTGGCCCCACAGGTCGGCCAAGCGCCCGGCGCCCATCGGCAGGACGCCGATCATCAGCGCGTACCCCGCGATGGTCCACGAGGTCAGGCTGGCAGGCGCCTGGAGATCCTGCCCAATGGCGGGCAGGGCCACGTTGACGATGAACAGGTCGACGTACAGCATCATCAAGCCGAAGCAGGCGGCGGTTAGCGTGAGCCACTTGGACGGCGGCGCGAGGCGCGCTGCGCTCGGGCGCGAGGGGCGCGGGGTAGCCGGATCGCCGGCGGGTCGTCGCATGATACCTCCTCGGCGGACGGCCGCGGCGGCGTGCGGCCCCCCCGAGCGAGTATACGCCGCCATTCGTCAGCAATCAAATAGTTTTGATAGTGATGGTGTGAGATGCAGCCGCGGTCCGTCGCGGTCCATGCTGCAGTGACCTACCATTCGTCGTTGCCTTAGGAGGCCGACCGACGCGCCGGCTTGGAGGATAGACATCCCGCGACTTGCCGTCACGCATCATGAGCCAACGCGGTATACTGCTGATGATGGGCAGGGGTAGGACACGATGGCAGCTGGGGCAAGGGACAAGACGGCGCCGGGCGAGCTAGCCCTCGTCCAGCAGCTCGTCAATACGAGCTACGGCCAGGATCAGCGCGCGCACCGCGAGCTGACGACGCCTGACGAGCTGCAGCGCTGGCTGGTCGGCCGGGGCCTCCTGGGCGCGGGCGCCCCGGTCACGGCGGGCGACCTGCGCCGCACCGTCGCCCTGCGCGAGGCGCTGCGGGCGCTGCTCCAGGCGCACACGTACGGCGAGGCGCCCCCGGCGGAGGCGGTGGCGACCCTCAACCTGGTGGGGACGCACGCGCCGTTGGTCGCGCGCTTTGGCGAGGACGGCGCCGCGGACCTGGCGCCCGACATCGGCGGCGTGGATGGCGCGCTCGCCCGCCTGCTGGGTATCGTCGTGCGGGCGATGCTCGACGGGTCCTGGCCGCGGCTGAAAGCCTGCGCCCACGCCCGCTGCGCCAGCGCCTTCTACGACACGTCGAAGAACGCGTCGGGCAAGTGGTGCGCCATGGCGAAGTGCGGCAACCGTCTGAACGCCCGCGCCTACCGGCGTCGCAAGCGGCCGGAGCCAGCCCGGAGCGACGGCTGAGTGGTGTGGAGATGGCGAAGCGGCCGCCCCAAACTCTGGGGCGGCCGCTTCGGCGATCGCTAGGGGCGGGAGGCTAGAGGACGCCGGCGGGCTGCTTGTTCGCGATGTTGAGGACGCCGTGGAGGGGCGCCACGCCGGGGATCTCCCACTCCGTCCACATCTGGTCGACCATGCGCTGGATGTAGTCGATGTCCTCGTCGATCAGGTGGGCGAAGCGGCCCTGGCGCATCAGGTACTCGCGCACCGGCACGCGGTCCTTGTTGCGGGCGTCGTAGGTGTAGATCACCTCGCCCTCGATGATCTCGTAGACCGGGAAGATGCCGCACTTCACGCCCAGCTCGCCTAGCTCGTGCGAGTAGCGCGGGTGGTAGTCCCAGCCCTTCGGGCACGGGTCGAAGGTGTGGATGAACGTCGGGCCGCCGATCTCCAGCGCCTTGCGCACCTTGTTCATGTAGTCGAGCGCCGGGAAGGTAGCACAGGCGGTGGCGACGTACTTGCAGGTCGGGTGGCCCACCGCCATCATGGGAGCGATGTTCTTCTTCCAGCGCTTCTGCATGATGCGGTGGACCTTGCCCGGCGGGGTGAACGTCGTCTGCGCGCCGTAGGTGGTCAGGCCCGTCGCCTGGATGTCGGTGTTGGCGGCCGACTCGTTGTCGTACAGGATGATCAGCAGGTCGAGGTCGGTCTGCAGCGCGCCCGAGATGCCCGATAGGCCCATGTCGCCGCCGCCGATGTCGCCGCAGAACGAGATGACGTTGATCTTCTCGTCCTTGATCTTCCCCTTGCGCTTGAGCGCCCGCAGGCCAGCCGCCATGCCGACCGCCGACGAGCCGCCCGCGCCCAGCTGCGTGTGCATCCAGGGGATAATCCAGGGGGTGGTCATGTAGCTCGTGTTGGCCACGTACATGCAGCCGGTCGAGCCGGAGGCCACCGTGCGCGGGCCGGCCGCCTTGGCGAAGTCGCGCATCACCAGCGCCGACTCGCAGCCCTGGCAGGTGCGATGGCCCGAGGTGTACATTTCCTCGAGCGGCGTCTGCCGGATGGTCTTGATCTTGTCGTAGCCTGGCACGTCCGTCGTCGCCATCGCTTTACTCCTCTCCGCCACAACGACTTGCCGCCTGTTGAGCGGTCAGCTAGGCGCGGCCGCTGCGGCCTGACGGCCGCGGGCGGGCATGAGACCCGCCCCTACGAAACCTGCGCCGTGCTGCCTCTGTGTAAGACGCCCTATTCGCGGACGCCGATCCAGGTCACGTAGCCGTCCAGGTGATCGGCGGTCGCCGCCTGCTCGGTCAGCTCGAACATCTTGATCGCGTCGGCGATCGCGACGTCGCGACCACCCAGGCCCGTAATGAAGTTTACGATAGCCGGGCGGTCCTTGGCCGGGTAGAGGCACGAGCGAATCTCGTGCAGCAGCGCGCCGCCGTCGTCGGCCGAGCCGTGGGCGAAGTCGCGGTCGATGACGCCCACCGCTTTGAAGCGGCGCAGGCTCTCACGCAGCTCGACCGTCGGGAACGGCCGGAACCACCGCAGGTTCACGTACCCGACCTTGTGGCCCTGCTCGCGCAGACGGCGCACGGCGGTGCGGCCGGGGCTCGCCACGGTGCCGATGCCAATCAGCACCACCTCGGCGTCGTCAGTCATGAACTCGTCGAAGTAGGGGTTGGCGTAGCGCTCGCCGAAGATGGCGTTGAACTCCTGGTAGGCTTCCTTGATCACGCCGCGGGCGCGGCGGGCGGCCTCCCAGTTCTGGCGCCGAATCTCCATCACCCAGTCCTCGTTGGCCTGCGGCGCGATGGAGATCGGGTTGTCGGGGTGCAGCACGCGGTCGCCCAGATCGTAGGGCGGCAGGTAGCGCTTGACGGCCTCCGGCGTGGGGATCTTCACGACGTGCTGCGAGTGCGTCAGGAACGCGCCGTCCATCGCGAGCGCGATCGGCATGCGGACGCGCGCGTCCTCGGCGATACGGTAGCCGATCAGCACGTGCTCCAGCGCCTCCTGCGGCGTGGTGACCCAGAAGATCAGCCAGCCCATGTCGCGCAGCGCCAGCGCGTCGTTGTGCTCCACGCCGAACGCGCCGGGGTCGTCGAGCGCGCGGTTGCCGACCAGGAACAGCACCGGCAGGCGGTCGGTGGCGGCGACCACCAGCGCCTCGAAGCCGTACATCCAGCCGGTGCCGCTGCTGCCCGCGAACGCGCGCGCGCCCACCGAGGCGGCGTGCTTCACGATCTCGAACTGCGAGTGCTCGCTGTCGGCGATGATGTACTCGGCGTCCAGCTCGCCGTTCGCAATCAACCGGGAGAGGTAGTCCATCACCTCGGTGTAGGGGCGGATCGGGTAGGCGGCGATCACGTCCACGTCGGCCAGTCGCACGCCGTGCGAGACGGCCTGGCAGCCGGTCAGCAGGTCCTCGGTCCGGTAAACCGATTGGGGCTGCGTGGCGGTCATGCCTTCACCTCCAGCTTGTCCTGCTTCTTGACCACCGTCTTCTGGCCCTCCGGCACGTGCTCGCCCTCGGTCACCGCCATGCCGGTGCCGGTGACGAACGGGTAGATCACGCGACGGGTGCCCTTCTTCTCCTCGGCCCAGGCGATGTAGGCGTCCTTGTCCTTCTTGTACTGCTCCCACGGGCTCTTGTGGTCGTCGAAGCGCAGCTCGTCCACCATGACGATGCACTCCTTGACCGGGCACACCTGGGCGCAGCGGCCGCAGCCGACGCAGTAGTCGTAGTTCACGTCGTACAGGCCGTCGGGCGTCGGGTCGAAGCACTCGTCGGGGCAGTCGTACCAGCAGAGCTGACACTTGGTGCAGAGGTCGAAGCGCACGACCGGGCGCTCGGTGCGCGTGGTGAAGCGCTGGAACTGCTCGTTGCGCGACTGGCCGCGCGGCCCGATCTCGAAGTGGCGCGGCACGGCGCGCACCGCCGCGCCCTCCATGAACTCGTTGAACTTCGGCAGCACGGGGATGGGGTACGGCCAGCGGATGCCCTCGTTCGGCGTCACGGTGTGGATCTTGCCGCGCACCTCGTCGTGCGCGGCGCGCGCGGCCTTAGCCCGCGCGGGGTCCTTGGTCTTCTCGGTCAGATAGCTCTCGACCGCCTCGATGCTCAGCAGGTCGGGGTCGGCGCCGGCGATCGCGCCCAGCACGCGCTCGCGTGTCAGGTCGTCCTTGTCCACCCACAGGCCGGCCAGGCTCGCGTCGCCGCTAATGAGCGCCAGCTTGTACTCGTAGGGCCGGCGCTCGATCCACTTCAGCAGCTCTTGCGGCTCGCGGCGCGAGACGACGATCATCGTGGCGCCCGCGATGATCTTCTCGTTGATCGGGCGGACGCCGTACCAGCCCCACGGCTCGACGCCCTTGCACATCGTGTCGTCGAGCACGACGGAGATGTTCGCCTCGTCGATGTCGAGCTTGGCGCCGCACTCCGCCTCCAGCTCCTCCTCGCTCAGATCGGGCGTGACGAAGGCGAAGTACTTGCAGGGGATGCCGTTGCGCTCGGGTGAGTCGCTGTAGCGGCCGTTGGAGAAGCCGACCTTGCCCATGCGGCTCGCGATCATGACGATGTCCCCGCCGATCTGCTTGGCGAGGTTCTTCTGAAAGATCCCGCGGTAGTTGATCTCTACCCGCTTGATCATGCGCGACCTCCCACTCGCTGTGGCCCGCACGGCGCCCGGCGGGCCGTCACCTATCCAGTTCGCCGGGCGCGGCCCGGGAGCCGCGCACCCCGCCGGCGGCAAATTGGACAGGTGGTCCGACCAATCACCGAATGGTAGCGCGGCCTGAGAGTCCTGTCAAGCTGCCGGTGGCGCGCACCGTGGGGGATGGAGGCGGACCGATGACTACATAGCACGGCAAGTTTCGGGCGCAAGTTGACCGTTTCTTAACTTTCGATCGGGCTTCGTTCAGGAACACGCCTATTGACGCCAAATCCGGCCGTTCCTATACTGAAATCGCTGGGTCGCTCTCGGTCGGCGCGATATTGGTGCGCCGCCGGACACAAGCCGACGGCCCAGGAGAGGAGGTGACCGGCCGGGGGCGCACCGCCGCGGACGAGGGTTGGCCCAGGGGGCCGAGGTTTCTCATCGCACTCCTTAATTATCTGTCTGCCCTCGCACTCCAGTGGCCTGGTCGCCGGACGCGCCCGCCCCCCATCCAGATGGCACGCAGAGTCGCACGCACGGAAACGCCACCGCGAACACGCCACACTTGAAGGAGTGAGCTAGATGTTGCACCTCATGATGCTCCGGGAGAGCCTCCGGGCTCGCCTGGCTGCCCACGAGGAAGGGCAGGGGATGGTCGAGTACGGCCTGATCATCGCGGCCGTCGCCATCGCCGTTATCATCGCCATCTTCGCCCTCGGCCCCAAGATCGCGTCCATGTTCTCGTCGGCGGGCGCCAGCCTCTCCAGCGACCGCAACAAGAAGGCCAACTTCGCCGCCGTGAACGCGCGCGAGGTGCTGGCTCGCGTCGTGTCGCTGCCGATCGAGACCTGGAACTACCTCAGCCAGGGCCCGGCCGTCCGCCACATTGGCCCGATGGCGCAGGACTTCCACAAGGCGTTCGGCGTCGGCGAAGACGACACGCACATCAACATGGTGGATGCGAACGGCGTCGCACTGGCGGCGATCCAGGGCCTGTACCAGCTCGTCCAGGAGCAGGAGATGCAGCTGACGGTCCTCGAGGCCCGGCTGGCCGCGCTCGAGGCGCGCGAGCGCGAGCTTACCCTCGCGTAGCGCTCCGCCGTTCTTGGCTGCGCAAGCACGAGGCGGCCGTTCCCAAGGGAACGGCCGCCTCGTCGTTTCGGCCCGCCCTGGTGCGTGCCCGTCCAGCATGCAAAGCCCGGGCGCCGCGCGCCGCCGGCGCCCTCGCCATCTCATTCGGCGTGGCGCCGAATGAGCACGTATAGGGGGCGCGGACCGGCCGCGATCAGATCGCCGGTGGAGGATGGGCGGGCTGCGCCGAGGCCGGCCTCGCGCCGCCTGGCCCGCTGGCTGGTACTGCTGGCGTTTGGCGTGGTCGTCCTGATCTGGCTCGCCGACGAATCCAGCATGCTCGTGCTGCTCGTCGTGAGCCCCGGCATCGATTTCCGCCATAGTTGGAATGGCGCGAGCCTCGTCGCGGCGGGTCATAGCCCCTACGACTGGCTCGCGGAAAATCGCCGCCCCGAAGTCGGAGACTTTCAATATCCTCCGCTCTTAGCGCTCCTTCTCGTCCCGCTGACATGGTTTCTGGACTTCCCGACCGCCCGGCTCGTCTGGTTCGGGTTCGGCGTGTTCTGCATCCTCGCGGGGCTGATAGCGACCTGGAGAACTACCGGCCTCGGGCTACACGGTACAGGGCGCCGCGCCCTCGCGCTATGCCTGCCGCTGTTGCCCGCCAGCACGTGGGCGCTCGGCAATGGCCAGTTGAGCCCCGAGCTGTTCCTGCTGATCGCGTGGATCTACGCCGCCGTGGCCGGACGCCGTGCGGCCGTCGCCGGCCTGCTCGCCGCGGTAGGGGCCTACCTGAAGTCGTTCCCCGGGCTGCTACTCGGGTATTTTCTGCTCCGCCGGCAGTGGCGCGGCTTCGTGGCGGCAGCGAGCGGCGGGCTACTCCTGGTCGCGCTGTCCCTCCTGGTCCTGGGCTGGGAGCCCCATTGGACCTACCTGACCCGCGTCGTCCCCGCGCAGCGGATCTGGATCGGCGGTCCGTTCAACGTGTCGCTGGCGGGCTTCGTCGCGCGGCTATTTTCGAACAACGGCTACACCACCCCGCTGATCGACGCCGATACGGTAGCGCCGGCGCTGCTCGCGCTCAGTCTGGCGCTGCTCGTCGGCGCGAGCGCCTACGCCGTCTGGCGGGCAGGGGCCGCGAGCGAGCGCATCGCTTACGCCCTCTGCGTCGTCGTCATGCTCCTCGCCTCCCCGATCAACGGACGCTACAACCTGCTAATCGCGGCGCTGCCGCTTGCCGTGGCCGCGGCGGCCGTCCCCGCGAGCCGACCCGGGCTGTGGGCCTGGCTGGTCGCCGCCGCCGTGCTAATTGGCTTGCCTACCGAGTTCTACGATCTCTGGCCCGTGCGCTATGTTCTAGGAACCGCGTTCCCAGTGGAGAGCCTGAGCGCGCTGCCCTGGCGCACCGGCTGGGGCATCTTACTCGCCTCCGGCTCGCTCTTCGGCTTGCTCTTGCTCGCGGCCCTGCTGTTCCGGCTCTGCCTGGCGCAGCGGGACCCACGTCCCTAGCCCGCGCCTACAGCGGCTTGCGGCCAGACTGAGCGATCGGCTGGCCGGGTGGCGGCCAGGAGAGCCGCCCCTACCGGACGCTGGCCGCTCACCTTGTGCGCAAGGCCGCTCTAGGAGCGTCTCTCCACGGCCTTGCCGCAGCTCGCGGGAACGTCGCTGCCGTGGCCCGTGCTCCGAGGGCGCCCCCGCTCGTCAATGGCCGGACGCGCACCCGGCCACTGGGCCAGCGGCCCGCTCGCGTCGGGCGTAGACGATGGCGTCCGCGTCGCAGTAGACGCTCTGCCAGGCGCTGTCGCGGGCTAGAGCTTCGACAAGATCGGGCTGGCGCTGGCGGCTGACGAGGAGCGCGTCGACCGCGTAGTCTCGCAGCACCGCTTCCCAGCCCGGACGGGCCTCGCTAACCCGCGCGTAGTCGCGAAACACGGCGGACGGATATACGCTGTAGCGCTCGTCCACGAAGATGAGAGCGGTTGGCGCGAGCCGCCATGCCAGGTAGCCGCCCCAATCGAGATCGTTGAACAGCCGTCGGCCGCCCGGCAGAGTCGCCAGGTACTCCGCCGCCGCGCGGGGCTGCGCGGGATCGGCCAGCGACGCTCCCTCCCCCAGCACCATGCCGCGCACCGCGGGCAGGCTCAGCGCGGCGGCCAGCAGGCAGCCCACGACGAGCGTCGGATGCAACAGGCGGCGGACGCGAGGATCCGGCGGGCCGGCGGGCTGCTCGCGCGCGGCCACCGCCCGCGGGTAGGCAAGCAGCAGCCACCGCGCGCAGCCCCAGGCGAGCGGCGGGGCCGCGACGAGCCCCCACCAGGTGGTGCTCCGGATCGTGGTGAGCGCGAGCACGCCGAACAACAGCAGGCGCACACCATCCGCCGGCGGGGGCGGGCCAGTGCGTATCAGCACGACCACCAGGAGCAGCACGCCCGCGAAGAAGTACTGCCCCGCGCGTTCGTCCAGGCTGGTCGGCAGCCACTCGGCAGCCTTGGCCGCGCCCTCCTGGCCGCCCGCGTGCACGGTCAGAAAGTCCCCGAGCCACGGGACGACGCCCGGGCCGTAGGGGTTCACCAGGACGGCGGCCGCGCACAGCCCAACCAGCACGATCAGCCGCCGACTGATCGTGTCCGCCAGCACCCGGGCCGGGGTAGCCTGCAGCTCCCAGGCACGGCCGACGAGCGCGCTGCCCAGCAGCGCGAGGCCCAGCGGAAACGAGCCATGGACGTTTACCCAGACGACCATCGCCAGCGGCAGCGCGACGAGCGTCCAGCGCTGCCCCCGCCACACCGTCGTGCCAGCCAGGAAGACCATGAACAGCGGCAGGGCGAGCAACTGCGGGCGGACGGCCGCGCCGGGAAACGTCAGGACGATAGCGCCCGCGCAGACAGTCCCCGCGACCGGGCTGATCGCGCCCGCCCGGCGGCACAGGTAGTAGAGCAGGCCCACGACGAGGGCGAACAGGGCGCCGCGCAGGATGAATCCGCCCGCCAGCCCCCACCGGTCGTGCAGCGCGCTCAAGATCAGCTGAGCGAGCCACTGCTGCTCGACGTAGGGCTGGCGGGTCGGCGTAAAGGCGAGGGGGTTGCTCGTCGGCAACTGCCGGGTTTGTTGCAGCTCCGTCCCCAGCTTGACGGTCCACCAATAATCGGTCTGATCGACAGGAAAGGCGTTGACCACGGCGAACGCCGTGCACATGACGACGACGAGCCAGAGCCGATCGAGACTAGGCGCCGAGCGGCGCTCGCCCCCCAGCGTCAGCGCCGGCGGGCGTAGCCCGTTTCCGCCTGGGTGGGGGCCGCCGCTCTCGGCTGCCTTGGCGCCCGGCCGTGCGCTTCGCTCCATCCCCGCCCGCTCCCCGTTGCGTACGCTCGCCGTGTAGTCTGCTCGGATGCGACGCAAGGCGCAAGTCTCGCGCGCCGCCGGCGTGAGTGACGTGAGTGAGTAGCGGAGGCCTCGGCCACGGCCCGTCGGACTTGGAGACGGCTCGCCCTCTTGACAACCCGGCACGAGAGGCGCATGCTAGCGCCAGCCGGCGGCAAAGGAGCCCTGGCCCCGCCTGGAGCGGTTGTCGTGGCGCTTGAGCCACCCCGGCCCCGGGCGGTAGGGGACGAGCTCCGGCCCTACGATGTGGGCGCTGTGCAGTGGCTCAATTGCGAGGAAAACCGTGGTAGAGCCGCTGCTCCCACCGCGCAGGATTGCTCGCAGGATTGTGCTCGGCGCGGTCAGCGCGAGCGCGAGCGGCGTGGCCCGAACTCTGCAGGGGGCCAGGTACCCGCGGCGGGCGGACGCGGGGTGATGGCTCACGCGCTCGCAGCGACTCGGCGGCGGACACGCGTGTTAACGCACGACGGGACGTTTCGGCTGGAAACGCCCCGAGGGTGACTAGTGCCCGCGGCGCATGCCGCGGAGTGGGGAGGCGTTATGGCAACGTCGTCTCGGCCTTCGGCGCAAGTCTCCACGGCGGGTGCCGCCACACGCTGGATCCAGCTCGTGGCGGGCATCGTCGGCATGGTAGCCGTCGCCAACCTCCAGTACGGCTGGACGCTGTTCGTCAACCCGATCGACGACGCGCACCACTGGGGCAAAGCGGCGATCCAGGTAGCCTTCACTATCTTCGTCCTGGCCGAGACGTGGCTCGTGCCCGTCGAGGCTTATCTCGTGGATCGCTTCGGGCCGCGCCTCATCGTGGCCGTAGGCGGCGTGCTGGTCGCCGTGGCTTGGAGCATCAACGCGATGGCCAATTCCCTGGCCTTGCTCTACGTTGGTGGCGCCATCGGCGGGATCGGCGCTGGCATCGTCTACGGCACGACGGTAGGCAACGCGCTGAAGTGGTTCCAGGACCGGCGCGGGCTGGCCGCGGGCCTGACGGCGGCGGGCTTCGGTGCCGGCTCGGCGCTCACCGTCGTGCCCATCGCGAACATGATCAAGGCGAGCGGCTATCAGTCGGCGTTCCTGTGGTTCGGTCTGGGCCAGGGGCTCGTCGTCCTGCTGGCCGCCTGCTTCTTGCGCGTGCCGCGGCCCGGCGAGGCGGCGCAGGCCCCGTCGGTCCACGTGCATCAGTCGAAGCGGGACTTCACCCCCGTTCAGGCGGTGAAGACGCCGGTATTCTGGCTCCTGTATGCCATGTTCACGCTGGTGGCCATGGGCGGCCTCATGGCGACCGCGCAGCTGGCGGTGATCGCCACGGACTATAAGGTCGCCGACATCCCCGTCTCAATGCTCGGGCTGACGATGGCCGCGCTGCCGTTCGCGCTGTCGCTCGACCGCATCCTGAATGGCGTGACGCGCCCGTTCTTCGGCTGGGTCTCCGACCACATCGGCCGCGAGAACACCATGTTTCTCGCCTTCGGCGTCGAGGGCATCGCCATCCTGGCGCTGGTCGCCTTCGCGCAGGTGCCGCTGCTGTTCGTGCTGCTGACGGGGCTCGCGTTCTTCGCGTGGGGCGAGATCTACAGCCTGTTCCCCGCCACCTCGGCCGACCTGTTCGGGCGGCAGTACGCGACGACGAATTACGGGCTGCTCTACACGGCCAAGGGTACAGCCTCGCTGCTCGTGCCGATCGGCAGCATCATCACCGGGGTCACCGGCAGTTGGCTGGCAATTTTCGTCGTGGCGGCCATCTTCAACTTCGCGGCCGCGTTGCTCGCGCTGTTCGTCCTGAAGCCGGTGGTGGCACACGGCCTGGAGCCGGCCGCCGCGGCCCCGGCGGTACCCATCGGCATCAGCCCGGCGAAGTAGTCACCAGTACTGCTCGCCGGCAGGCTTCCGGGCCGCCACGCCGAGCAATGGCGGGAGTCAGACGGGAATCGCCAGCAGTAGCTCGGCGAGCGCGCCGGGCAGCGTCACCATCGCGTCGTGACTGGTGGGCAGCGCATGGTAGCGCCAGCCGGCGCCCGGCTGCTGCGCCTGCGCCGCGAAGCGGTCGAAGGCGGGGTTCGGGTACTGGAGGCAGCGGATGTAGGTGCGGGGCAGCGCCGTAGCTGCCGGGTTGGCGGCGCGCACCGGATCGGTCATCGTCTTGAACGGGTGCGGGCCGAGCCGGGCGGTCAGCCAGGCGACCTCCGCCGGGTCGGTCACGCCGTATACCTCGCGGACGAACTGCTCCCAGGGCACCGGCTGCAGGCTGGGCAGGCGCCAGCCCTCGCCCTCCGCCCGGACGCGCGCCGTCATGGCCGGTCGGCGCTCGGGCGGGCCGAGGTCGAGCATTGACTGGCCGTCCTCCGGCACGAAGGCGTCGAGGTAGACCAGGTGGGCGAGGCGTGCTGGCGCCTGGTGGGCCACGCCAGCGATCACCATGCCGCCGTAGCTGTGGCCGACCAGCACGACCTCGGCCAGGTCCTCGTACTCCAGCACGCTCACCACGTCCTGCACGTGGGTTGCCAGACCCACCTCGGCGTGGCCCAGGTGGGCGCGCTCGCCCAGGCCGGTGAGCGTGGGCGTGTAGACCTCGTGGCCGGCGGCGCGCAGGAGCGGCGTGAGCTTGCGCCAGCACCAGCCGCCGTGCCAGGCGCCGTGAACGAGCACGAAGGTAGCCATCGGCGTTCTCCCTTGGCGAACGAGGTCGATTCTAGCACGTGGCTCGGCGGCCGTGGCCCCTTTGCTACACTACCGGTGCCCGCCGACTGGGCGGGGCCGGGCGCGGCTGACTGGCAGCCCGCAGCGAGGGGGTGAAGGGGAGGAAGCGATGCAGGCGAAGGCCGCGATATCGCACGCGCGCGACTGGCGCGTGGCGCTGGACGAAGTCCTCGCCGCGACCGACCTGGGGGGCGGCCCCTGTGACCTGGCGCTGCTCTTCGCGAGCGCCCACTATAGCGCCCACTACGACGCGCTGGTGCCGGCGGCACACGCCGAGAGCGACGCCCAGGCCCTGGCAGGGTGCAGCGGCCAGGGCGTCATCGGGCCCGAGCGCGAGATCGAGGACGAGCCGGCGATGTCGCTGCTGCGGCTGGCGATGCCCGGCGCCTCCGTCCGCGTCACGCACGTCACCCAAGCGCAGCTGGAGCACCAGGGCGTGGCGCGGCTCGCCGGCGTGTCGCTGGAGGACGTGAACGCCTGGCTCGTGCTGGCCGATCCGTTCCGCCTGGACGTGGACGCGCTGATCCAGGCGCTGGAGCAAGCGTATCCCGGCGTTCCGCTGATCGGCGGCCTCGCCTCGAGCCGCCCGAGCGACCGGCGGACCTACGTGTTTGCCGACGACACGGTATACGACGAGGGCGCGGTCGCGGTGGCGCTCGGCGGCAACGTGGTCGTGCGCACGGTCGTGTCGCAGGGCGCCACGCCCATCGGCCAGCCCTGGACGATCACTGCCGCGCACGAGAACGTGCTGGAGACGATCGGCGGCCGGCCCGCCTACCAGGTGCTGGTGGAGACGGTGCAGGCGCTGCCGCCGGACGTGCAGCAGCGGGCGGTGCAGAACCTGCTCGTCGGCCTGGCCATCGACGAGTACAAGGACGAGTTCCACCGCGGCGACTACCTCATCCGCAACCTGATGGGCGCCGACCCGCAGAGCGGCGCCCTGGCGATCGGCGCCTACCCCCGCGTCGGGCAGACGATCCAGTTCCAGATGCGCGACGCGGCCGCCGCCGACGAGGACTTGCGCGAGCTATTAGCCAGCGCGCACCATGACCTGGCGGGCACGCGGCCGGTGGCGGCGATGCTCTGCAGCTGCAACGGGCGGGGCGTCGGGCTGTTCGGCGTGCCCGACCACGACGCGCGAGGCCTGGCCCGCGAGTTCGGGCCGGTACCGCTGGCCGGCTTCTTCTGCAACGGCGAGATCGGCCCCGTCGGCGGCAAGGCGTTCCTCCATGGGTTCACGGCGAGCGTGGCGCTGCTCCTGCCCCGCGAGTAGCCGCGCTGTACGGAGGGGGAGCCATGCACCGCGATGGCCGGTCCCGCTGGAGCCTCGGACTCCTCGTTCTGCTGGTAGCGCTTATAGTCGCGGCCTGCGGGGCGCCCGCCGCGACCCCCGCGCCGGACGGCACGGCGAGCGGTCGCGCCGCCGGCGCGCCGGGGGCGGCCAGCGCCCCGGCGCCCGCCGCCAGCACGTCCGCGCCGGTGCCAGCCCGCGTGCGCGTGGCCTACGTTACCATCGCCAGCAACATCCTGCCCATGTGGCTCGCTCAGGACGCGGGCATCTTCGAGAAGTACGGGCTCGACGTAGACCTTCTCTACGTCGCCGGGGCGGCGAAGGTGTCCGAGGCGCTGCTGGGCGGCGACGTCGAGGTGGGTGCCACGGTGCCGGCGAGCGCGATCGGCCCGGACCTCGAGGGCGCCGAGCTGGTGATGGTGGCGGCCTGGGCGAACAAGATGGCGTTCTCGCTGTTCGTACAGCCCGCTATCCAGTCGGTCGACCAGCTACGGGACAAGCGGCTGAGCGTCACGCGACGCGGCTCCGCCAGCGAGATCTGGGCCGGTGGGATCCTGGAGCGCTTCGGGCTGGAGCCCGAGCGGGACTATCACTTCGTGGCGGCCGGCGGCCAGCCGGAGCAGCTCGCGGCCCTGCAAGCCGGCGGCACGGACGGCGCGATCATCGGGCCGCCGACGAACGTGCGAGCGCGGCAAATGGGCCTGCGCGAGCTGCTGAGCTACCAGGAGTACTTCCTGCCGATGGCCGACGTGGGCCTGGTGACCAGCCGCGCCTACCTGCGCGAGCATCCCGACGTGGTCGAGCGGCTGCTGCGCGCGGCGGCCGATGCGGTGGCGCTGGAGTTCCAGCAGCCCGAGCGGGCGCTGGCCGCGCTCGCCAAGTGGACCGAGACGGACGACCGCGAGCTGCTGGAGGAGACGCTGCGCTTTCAGGACAGCCGCACCGACCGCACGATGATCCCCGCGCCCGAGGGCATGCGCGCGGCCGTGGACGAGCTGGCGCGCAACAACCCGAAGGCAGCCACCGCCAACCCCGCCGACTTCTTCGACCTGACCCTCATCCAGCGCCTCAACGACAGCGGGTTCATCAAGAGCCTCTATCCCTGAGGGCCATCGCCTGCCGTTGACGCAGCAGGCGCGGCGGCACCCCGTGCGCCTGACCTCCCGCCGGCGCCCGCGGCCCGGACCGGCTCCGGGCCGCGGGCGCTGCCGCTCGGGTAGGTGAAGCGCTGCCGAGGGTCAGGCGGCAGGACGGCGCGCGAGCGCGAGGACGCGCGCCACGGCGTCGGGCGGCAGCGGGCCGCGGGCCTCCCAGCGCAGCGCGTCCTCGACGTGCGCCACGCTGGAGGGGCCGATTAGCAGGCACGAGATGCCGGCTTTGGCCAGCGCGAAGCGCAAGGCGAGTTCCAGCGGGCTCTCCAGGCCCAGCTCGGCGGCCAGGACGCGGAGCCCCGCGGCCTGGGCCACGTCGCGGTCGTACTCCGTGCCCTGCGCCAACGCCGACCCGGCGCCGGCAGTGGGGTGGCGCTCGGGCGTGGCGATGGCCGCGCCGCCGGCCAGGATGCGGATGGCGAATACGCCCAGCCCGGCCGCGGCGGCGCGGTCGAGCAGCCCGGCGAAGTCCTGCGCCACGCCGTCGGGGCTGCCCGGGTACCCGGCGCTGGGGTTGAGCGCGTTGTAGTAGCACTGGCACGTATCGAAGATGCCCGCGGTGGCCACCCGCTGCAGCGCTGGCGTATCGCCGAGGGCCGAGAAGCCGACGAAGCGACACAGCCCCGCCGCCCGGAGCGCCTGCATGCCCTCCCCGACCGCGCCGAGCACGGCCTCGACCGGTAGCCCGCGCGGTCCGGCGTCGAGCAGCGTGGGATTGTGCAGCGTGCAGACGTCTACCTGCTCGCGGCCCAGGCGGCGCAGTCCCTCCTCCAGCTTGCGCCGCAGCGCGCCGGCCGCATCCGGCACCTCCTCGGGCACGAGACGCACTTTGGTGCCGACCAACACATCGGCGCCCAGCTCGCGCAGCACGCGCCCCAGGTTCTCCTCCGAGCGCCCCTCGCCGTACTGCGCGGCCGTGTCGAAGTAGGTGATGCCGCCCGCCAGCGCGCGGGCGACGGCGGCCCGCTGCTCGGCGGGCGCGCCCCGCACCATCAGCCCGCCGGTGTTGCCACAGCCGAAGCCAATCGCCGACACCTCTAGCCCCGTGCGTCCGAGCGTGCGGTACTCCACGGCGCCCTCCCTTGTCGTCCTCACCGGGTCGTGAGCCACTCTAGCACCGATAGGAGCGGCGGCACTAGGCCGTCGCGGCTGACGGGTCTAGTCTCGGCCACACTACATATTGCAGGAGCAGTGCGTATGCTACACTTCGGTGCTACGATAGGGGCTATCCCCAGCCAGGGGGTTCGTAGGGCAGCGCCGCGGGGGCGGCAAGGAGTGAGGCGATGGCGACGACACCGGCGACCACGACCCAGTTTAACGTGGGCGGTATCTTGCTCAACCAGCCGTTCAAGATCCGGCGCCTCGGCCACTTCGGGTTCAACTCCGACAGGATCGATGAGTCGCTGCGCTTCTACACCGACCTGCTGGGGTTCCGCATCTCCGACATCCTCGACTTCGGCAAAGTCGTGCCGGACCCTGCCGCGCTGGCCGGCCTCGGCGATACGCGCGGCTACTTCACCCGCTACGGCGGCGATCACCACGCGTTCGTGCTCTTCCCGCGGCCGGTAATGGAGAAGCTGGCGGTGCTGCGCGGCGGTCACCCGCCGCGGCCCGGGGTGACGACGAACCAGATCACCTGGCAGGTCGGCAGCCTGGGCGAGGTCAGCCGCGCGACCCAATGGTTCGCCGAGCACGACGTGCGGATCACGCGCACCGGACGCGACATGCCCGGCTCGAACTGGCACGTCTACCCGCTCGATCCCGACGGCAACACGGTTGAGCTGTACTACGGCATCGAGCAGATCGGCTGGGACGGTTACAGCAAGCCGCGCGTGATGTACGACCGCCGCTTCGACCAGGCGCCCACGCTGCCGCAGCCCTCGGAGCTGGACGAGGTCCAGCAGGCCATCGCGCGGGGCATCGACCTCCACTCGGGCTACCGCTACGTCGAGAAGTTGCCGGCCACCTACGACGTGGACGGGGTGCTGCTGCCGCGGCCGTTCAAGATCACCAAGATCGGCCCGGTTAGCCTGTTCGT
>JAJPHF010000043.1 GCA_021325365.1 Pseudomonadota bacterium | reverse complement strand
TGGGTGTCGTACGAGCTAGGGGAGGACCTGCCGTACCTGCTGCAGTACGTGGGCGAGGACCACGTGGTGGTGGGCACCGACTACGGCCACCACACGCCGGGCACCACGGACCGGCTAGCGGCCGACCCCTCGGCGCAGGTCCACATGGTCAATAACTTGCGAGGGCGGGAGGACATGCCGGCGCGGATGATCGAGAAGATCCTGACCGAGAACCCGCGCCGCCTGTACGGCCTGGCCTGAGCCACCCCGCCGGGCAGCGCGAGCCGGCCGCCGCCGCCCGGCGCCGCGCGGCGCTCAGCCGCCGGCCGGGGCGCCGGGGCGGTCGTGGCGGTAGAGGAGAAACGGCCGCTCGCCGCGCGCGACCCAGCCGCCGGCCTCGGCGGCCGCCACAGCGGCGGGCGGCAGCAGCGCAAATACCTGCTCGGAGCCGGCCGCGGCCGCCGCGGCGCGAGCCGCGGCCAGCAGCGCGGGGCAGGCGACGGCGGTGCTGGCCAGGAAGGCGACCTCGGCCTCGGGCGGGCGGCCGTACTTCGCCGCCCGCGACGCCAGGTCGGGCGGGGTGAGCACGACGTACGAGCGGTCGTCGGCGGCCACGCGCACGCGGTCCGCGGCCACGGCCAGCGCCAGCCAGTCGCGGCTCAGCGCGGCGCCGATCCAGCCGTGCCAGCGAATCGGCTCGCCCAGCGCGAATACGGCCTGGGCCGCTTCCCACAGGGCCGGCACCTCGTCCGGGCGGGCGGGGCGCACGTCGGCAGTGGCGGTGTCGGGCGGCGCCGTGCCCGCCTCGACACGGAACGGGCGATACGCGTCGCGCACCGTGAAGCCGCAGGCCGCGGCGACGCGGTGCATCGGCGCGTTGCCCGCGTCGGTGACGAAGCGCAGCGTGTGCAGGCCGCTGGCCCAGGCGCAGGCGGCGACGTGACTCAGCAGCGCGCGCCCCAGCCCGCGCTCGCGGCGCTCGGGCGCCACCCGCACCCCCTCCAGCCAGCCCTCGCCGGGCGCCGCGACCACCAGCTTGACGACGGCGATCGGCTGGTCGGCCTCGTCGACGCCGGCGATGAACGCGCCCTCCGTATCCGCCAGCCAGTCGTCCCAGACGAGCGGCAGGTAGTCACCGTTGGGATACGTCTGGGCGCAGAAGGCGAACACCGCGTCGCGGTCGCGGGCCGCGGTAGGGCGAAACCGGTACGACACGGGCGCTCCTGAGCATACGCTACCCGGATTGTAGCAAGCGCGCCGGGGCGTCAGCGGCGCGCGAGCTGGACGGCGGCGCCGACGACCGCGCAGGCCAGCCCGACGAGGGGCGCCGCGCCGGCGAGGTCGGGCGGCAGCAGCACGGTGAGGGCGCTGGTGACGAGCAGGCCGCCGAGGATGGCGCTGCCGATCTTCAGCAGCGGCCCCTCCAGCGCCAAGAGGAGAATGCCGCCGACGATCGCGCCGACGAGCCAGGCCACGCCGCCGGGCAGCAGGTCCGGCCAGATGGCCGCCGCCTGGACGAGCGCCGCGCTGCCGACGATCGCGCCCAGCACGAACACGGCGACGCGCCGCAGCAGCCCCGCCAGCGCCCAGCCCAGGATAGCGCCCACGATCAGCGCGCCGATATTCAGCGCCTCCAGCGGCACCTCGGGTGGGGGCGTCACGCCGGCGCCGAGCACGGCGGCGAGAATAGCGCTGGCGGCCAGCGCGCCGAGCAGCGCCCCGAGCACGCTGATCTGCAGGACGACGAGCGCCCGCCCGGCGAAGGCCAGCAACAGGCCCACGAGCAGGAAGACCCACGGGCTGAGGGTAAGCTGTTCGGGCAACACGGCTAGCCCTTCGTCAAAGCCGACATCGGAGTTGCGGCCCGCGGGCCGCGGGCGTGATGAACGCACCCCTACGACACGCGGACTGCTCACCTTGCGCGCAAGGTGGTCCGGGCGCGCGGGCGCGCGATAGCGGGGCGCCGCGACGGACGCCTTGCCCCGATTCTAGCAGAGCGGCCGGGCGGCGCTTGACCGGCGGGGCGGGCGGGGCCACAATGGCCGTACACGCGCGAGCACGCGGGCGGCTGGCCTGAGCCGCTGGGGAGACGCCGATGACTGCCCCGCCCCCCGCCTCCTGGCCGGCCGCCGGCCCGCTGGCGGGCGCCACAATCGTGGACCTGACGATGACCTTCAGCCCCGACATCACGCCAGTGCCGGGCCACCCGTGCGCCGAGATCGTGCCGCTGCACGAGCACGCCACGCACGGCCGCTCGAACTCCATCGTGCGCTTCAGCATCCACACCGGCACGCACGTGGACGCGCCGTACCACTTCTTCCCGAACGGTCTGACGATGGACCAGGTGCCGCTCGACCGTCTGCTGCGCCCGGCGGTGCTCTGCGACCTGCGCGAGCGCGCGACGCCACAGCGCCCGTTCACGCGCGCCGACTTGGAGGCCGGCGGGCTGGCGGCCGGCAGCCTGCGCGGGCGCATCCCGGTGCTGTACTCGGGCTGGTCGGCCGAGCACTACCAGGCGTCAGACTTCTACACCCGCAACCCCTACCTGGCCGAGGACACGGCGCGCTGGCTAGCGGAAGAAGGCATCGCGGCACTGGCCATTGACTTCGCCGTCGACCCCGCCGAGCCTTATCCCTGCCACCAGATCCTGCTCGGCCAGAGCATCCCGCTCATCGAGAACCTGATCGGCCTCGACGCGCTCGACCGCCGCGAGTTCACGCTGATCGCCTTCCCGCAGAAGATCGGCGGCGGCAACGGCGGCCAGGCCCGCGTCGCCGCCGTGTACGGCTGAGGGCGCCGTGCTGCTGCGGCTGCACCACGTGGGGCTGATCGTGCGCGACCTGCAGGCGACCAGCGCGCAGTACACCGAGAAGCTGGGGCTGCGGCTGGATCGCGTCGAGGACTACGGCGACGGGCTGCTGCGCATCGGCTTCCTGGTGTGCGGCGACATGTTCCTCGAGCTGATCCAGCCGCTCACGGACGAGGGGCCGAACGCGGCCTGGCTGCGCACGGTCGGCGAGGGCATCCAGCACCTGGCGTTCGAGGTGGGCGACGTGAACGGCACGCTGGCCGAGCTGACGGCGCGCGGCGTGCCGCTGCTCGACTGCGGCGCGCGGCGGGGCGCTTCCGGCACGCGCATCGCCTTTCTCGACCCGCGCGGCTTCGCCGGCTCGCTGCTGGAGCTGGTCGAGGAGACGGCCGAGTCGCGCGCCGTGAACGCCCACGCGCTCGACGCCGGCTGGGTGCGCTACTGCGGTGCTCTGCCACCCCCCCAGCCCCCCAATCCTGGGGGAGAGTGGGGGGACACCCCCCACACCCCCCGGAGATTAAGAAAGAGGCCAGTTGGGGGGACACCCCCCAGGCCCCCCGCCAGGGGAGCGCCCCTGGACCCCCGGGGAGAGGGACGGGCGGACCAGGCCCCCGGACGGGGAGCACCGCTGGCCCCCCGGAGTGAGATGCCCACTGGGGAAGGCGCGCAAACCCCCGGCCGCGGGGCACCCCCGCACCTCTCGGGACGGGAGCGGGCGACGTGAGCGAGCGGCAGCCGCCTTCTCAGCACGCAGTACCCAGCACTCAGCACTCCTCGCCGGGTCCGCTGGCGAGCGTGCGGGTGGAGGGACGCGCTCGCCGCCCGCCTGGCGGCCAACAACGCCCGCTGGCGGGCGTGCGGGTGGTGGACCTGACGTGGTACCTGGCGGGGCCATACGCGACGATGATCCTCGCCGACCTGGGCGCCGAGGTCGTCAAGATCGAGCGGCCGGACGGCGATCCGGTGCGCGGCAACGGTCCCTTCTACGACGCGGCGGGCGCCTACAGCTCGTACTTCATGAGCGTGAACCGCGGCAAGCGGAGCGTCGTGCTCGACCTGAAGCACCCGCGCGGCCGCGAGCTGCTGCTGGCGCTGGCGGCGCGGGCCGACGTGCTGGTCGAGAACTTCCTGCCCGGCACGATGGCGCGCCTGGGGCTGGGCTACGAGACGCTGGCGGCGCGCAACCCGCGCCTGATCTACGCGGCGCTGTCGGGCTTCGGCCAGACGGGGCCGTATGCCGACCGGCCGGCGCTCGACGTGATCGTGCAGGCCATGGCCGGCACGATGAGCGTCACCGGCGAGCCGGACGGGGAGCCGATGCGCGCGGGCGCGTCGATCGGCGACGTGACAGGTGCGCTGTACGCGACGATCGGCATCCTGGCGGCGCTGCACGAGCGCGAGCGCAGCGGCCACGGACAGCTCCTCGACGTGGCGCTGCTCGACAGCCAGGTGGCGATTCTAGAAAACGCCTTCGCGCGCTACTTCGCGACGGGCGAGGTGCCGGGCCGTTACGGCACGGCGCACCCGCTCATCACGCCGTTCCAGGCGTTCGCCACGGCCGACGGCTACGTCGTCGTGGCGGCGTCGTCGCAGGCGCAGTGGCGGGCGCTGTGCGGCGTGCTCGGGCGCGAGGCCCTGTGCGCCGACCCACGCTTCGCCGAGCGCGCCGCCCGCACGCGGCACCGCGCGGCCCTGATCCCGATCCTGGCCGAGCTGTTCGCCGCGCGGTCCACGGCCGAGTGGGTGGCGCTCTTGGGCGCGGCGGGGGTGCCGTGCGGGCCGGTGAACACGGTGGACGCGGTGGCTGCGGACCCGCACGAGCAGGCGCGCGGGATGTTCGTGGACCTCGACGTGCCGGGGCTCGGTGCCTGGCGGGCGGTGAACAGCCCGCTGCGCTTGAGCCGCACGCCGGCAGGCCCGGCCGGCCCGCCACCCCGCCTGGGCGAGCACACCGATGCCGTGCTGGCCGAGCAGCTCGGGCTCGACGCCGCTGCCCTCGCCGCGCTGCGGGCAGAGGGCGCGATCGGGTAACGGGCCTCAGGTGTAGGCGCTGTGCCAAGCCGCGACGAGGCGGCGGAGCGCGGGCTGGCGGGCGGCGAACTGGGCGGCGCGGGCGACGTTGCGGCCCGACGGATGGGGGAAGCCGAACAGGCAGCGGCACGGATCGAGGGCGCCCCGCGCCACCAGGAGCCGCAGCACCTCCTCCACGCTCGTGCCGAGCGGCACCACGAGCGCGCGGTCGAGCAGTGCTAGCTCGGGCGCCAGGTAAGTGTCCACGAACCGCAGCAGCCCGGGATGGCGCGCGAGCCGGGGCGCCGTGCCCGCGTAGTCCTGGCCGCCCCGCTGGACGGGGTAGCGCACGGCGGCCGTCGCGTGCAGCAGGTGGGCGTGGCGCGGCATGAAGAGGAGCGCCGTCGTCGCTAGCCCGAGGGCGGCCTGCACGCCGATGCCGTCCAGCATGGCGACGAGGTGGGGGCGCGTCGGGCCGCCGAAGCTGGCTGTCGTCTTCACCTGGCGCGCGATCTCGCTACCTTCCAGGCCCTGACCCAGCGCCTCACGGGCGACGCGGTAGGCCAGCGCGGTCTCGCGGCGGCCGGGAGTGATGCCGACGAGCGCGAGCCGCGCGGCTGGGCTCACGTAGTCGAATGGACCGTAGTAGACGTCCAGGGGACCGCTCGCGCCCAGGTGGAACGGCGTGCCGCGGAGCGCGTCGAACGCGAAGGCGCCGCGCCACGACGGCAGCCAGCGGAGCCACTCGCCGTAGAGCGCGGCTGGGTCGCGGGGCATCTGGAGTGTCATCGCGTACAGCTCCTCGGGCGGCCGGCTGGGACCGGGGCGCCTCGCACCGCAGGCGAGCGGCCGCGGTGACGGAGGGCCGGGTTTCATACCCGCCCGCGGCCTGTGGCGCGGAATACGGCAAGCGCCACTGCCCCCGTAGCGGAGCCGGAGTTGCCGGTACGGCCGGCGCAGCGGGGGCTTGGGCGCGGAATCCTGCAAGCGCCACTGGCCGCCACCCCGGCGTTGCTACCATCCACTAGACGACAAGCGCTCCGACGGCGTTGACCCGCGCCGCGGCCGTCGTCTACGATGAGGCAAACCCCCAAGATGATGCACGCCAGCAGACCGGAGGGGCCATGACCGCGATCCAGCCGGGCGCCGCCACCCAGGACTACGAGCTGCTGCTCGACCTCGTGAAGCGCCGCGCCAGCGTCCGCAACCTGAAGCCGGACCCGATCCCCGACGAGTACATTAACCTGGTACTGGAAGCGGGCCACTGGGCGATGTCCGGCGCGAACTCCCAGCCCTGGGAGTACCTTGTCGTCAAGGACCCGCAGGTCAAGAAGGACCTCTGGCGCGCGTACATCGAGGAGAACGACGACTTCATCTACTGGATGGAGCAGCAGCGGGTGGCCGAGCTGCGCCACCCCTCGTTCCAGCTCACCGCCGACGAGCAGTACCAGCGGCGGCGGCGGAAAGGCTGGTCGGAGGCGCCCGCGCTGATCGTCGTGCTCGGTGACGGCCGGCGGCAGTGGGGCACCGTGCAGGGCGCCCACACCTTCGGCCGCGACCAGTCGCACCTGACGGACGGCCTGGCGAACACCTGCATGCTGATGCACCTGGCCGCCGCGTCGCTCGGCCTCGGTACGCAGTGGAACACGATCCACATCCAGGAGCCGTTCAAGCGCATCCTGGGCGTGCCCGACCTGCTGACGCTCTACCTCATCATCCCGATCGGCTATCCGGCGGTCGAGCCCCTGGTCGGCGTGCGCCGCGACCTGGACGACATCGTGCACCACGACCACTACGATATGTCGAAGTACATGACCAACGAGCAGATCATCGAGTACCTCTACCAGCTCCGCGGCAAGACGATCCCCAAGTACCGCCAGTCCATGCTCAGCGCCGACGCCGAGGAGAAGTAGCCCCGGCTGGTCGCCGGGCGCGGGCGCGCTGAGGTTTCAGCAGGAGGCAGACCCTCTGGGAGCGCGGCCGTCCCGGCCGCATTGTCGGCGTCGGTTGCGCCGGATGGGCAGGCGAGACGTCTGCGCTCCCAGGGGGTCGAACCTCGCCATCCTTCCAAAACTTGAAGAGGGTTTGCTTTGCAGCGCATGCACGACTTAAGAGCCTTTGACTGGATTGCGAACGGGCGCACTCCATTGCCTGGCCGTTTTGAGAAGGCAACTGGAGTCCCTGTTTCGGCCTGTCTTCCACCGGGTTATCCATCGTACTGCAAAATATTCCCCGCGGTGTACGAAGATCTATTGATGCCAGACAAAACAGTAGGCTCGGATGAGTATATGCGCAGAAGAGTGGATGAGCTTCGCCAAGCTGGTTATGATAGTAGATCAGCTCGTATCATAGCGCACAAAGAAGAGCATGAGCTCCGGGAGTCACTTTTTAAGCAGCCGAAGCTGGACACGACTCGTTTTCAACGAGTCCGCATGCAGACCTTAGCTAACCGTTACGGGGTCCAGTTTCATCCATTGTTCAGCAACGAGGACTCCAGAGTAGATAACCGGGCAGACGAAATCAACAGATAGTTTCACACACGCAGATTTTACCTCATAGAACGGTCGCTTCTTGAGGCCAGGCGCGTGGCTACTTGGGCCAGGATTGGACTGTCGGATCGGGAGCCGGGACCGGCATGGCTTCGGCCGGTCAGCCGGTTGCGGCGCTGGCGGCGCGGGCGCGGTAGCGGGCGAGGTTGCCGCCGCGCTTGACCTTGCCGGGGAGGTCGGTGCCGAGGATCTCTTCGGCAAGCTGGGCGGCCTCGATTAGGCGGTCGAGGTCGATGCCCGTTGCCACCCCCATCTCCTGGCAGATGAAGACGGCGTCTTCGGAGCAAACGTTGCCGGCGGCGCCCTTGTGCTCGGCGAACGGGCAGCCGCCCATGCCGCCCACGGCCGTGTCGAACTCGGTGACGCCCATCTCCAGCGCGGCCACGAAGTTCGCGATGCCCGTGCCGCGCGTGTCGTGCAGGTGCAGGTAGAGTGCCAGGTCGGGCCAGCGGTCGCGGACGAGGCCGACGAGGCGCTTAATCGCCAGCGGGTTGGCCCAGCCCATCGTGTCCATGAGGCCGATCTTGCCCACGGGCATGCCCAGCTCGCTGGCGCGGGCCTGCGCCTCGTCGAGCAGGGCCACGACGCGCTCGGGCGGGATCGCGCCCTCGTAGTTGCAGCCCCAGGCGGCGCCAACCGTGAGCGTCAGGTGGTCGAAGCCGGCGGCGCGGTAGGCCGCGACGTAGGCCGGCAACTGCTCGAGCTGCTCCTCGATGGTGCGGTTGGCGTTCTTCTTCCAGAAGGTGCTGCTGGCGGGCACGGCGAAGCTCGGGCGCAGGGTGAGCACGTCGCGCAGCTTCAGCGCCCGCTCAAAGCCTTGCAGGTTCAGCCAGATGCCCTCGTACTGCACGCCCGGCGCCTTGCGGATGCCGGCGGTCCAGGCCTCGGCGTCGGCCATCTGCGGCACCCACTTCGGGCTGACGAACGAGGCAAACTCGATCTCGCGCATACCGGTGTCAGAGAGCGCGTCCACCAGCCGCACCTTGTCCTCGGTCGGCACGACGCGCTTCTCGAACTGCAAGCCCTCGCGGGGGCCGACCTCGCGCAGGTGGATGGCGCTCGGCAGGTCGCTCATGGGGTCGTCTCTCCTTCCCGCGCGGGGGGCGCGCTCTGGGGAGCGCCGCGATCGACCGGCGCCCCCGCTTCGATAGCATGCGCGGCCAGCAGCGCGTCAATCTCCTGGTCGATCAGGCCGGCCTCGGCCAGCACCTCGCGCGTGTGCTCGCCCAGGCCGGGCGGCGGCCGCCGCAGGCCGAAGGCGTAGGCGTCGCTGCGCCAGGGCAGCTTCGGCAACGGCGCGGTGGCGCCATCGGGCAGCGGCACGGGCAGTAGCTGGTCGGTGGCTGTCAGGTGGGGATCGTCGAGAAGCTGGTCGGGTCGGCGCACGGGGCCGCAAGGCACGCCGGCGCGCTCCAGCAGCTCCAGCAGCGCGGCGCTCGGGTACTTCGCCGTCTCCTCGCGCACACGGGGGAGGAGCCAGGGGCGGGCGGCCACGCGCTTCAGGTTGCTGTCCAGGCGCTCGTCGGCGAGCAGGTCGGGCAGGCCGAGCGCGCCGCAGAAGCGCTCCCAGTGGGCGTTCGAGGTGACGGCGATGAACACCTGCTCGCCGTCGGCAGTGGGGAACAGGTGGAAGATGCCCCAGCCCATGCGCACCGACTGGCCGGCCTCGGGCATGGGGACCGACGGCTCGCCGTTGAGGGCGCTCATCGCCATCCACTGGCCGACCCAGAACACCGAGGTCTCGTACAGGCCCGCGACGATCCGCTCGCCGCGGCCGGTGCGCTCGCGCTGGGCGAGGGCGGCGAGGATGGCGATGACGCCGTAAGTGGCGGCGCCGATGTCGATGATCGAGGCGCCCGCGCGCAGCGGCTGGCCGCGCGGCCCGGTCATGTAGGCCAGGCCGCCCATCATCTGCGCCAGCTCGTCGAGCGAGGGGCGGTGCTCGTACGGCCCCGGCAGGAAGCCCTTGAGCGAGAGGTAGACGAGGCGGGGATTGAGCGCGGCGAGGGCGTCGTAGCCGAGGCCCAGGCGGTCGAGCACGCCGGGGGCGTAGTTGTCGAGGACCACGTCGGCGGTACGGACGAGGCGGCGGAAGGCCTCCTTGCCGGCGGGCGCCTTGAGGTCGAGCACGATGCTGCGCTTGTTGCGGTTCAGGAAGTAGAAGACGTAGCCGTTGCCGCTCATGCGGCGGGCCTGGTCGCCGCCGTCGGGGCGCTCGATCTTGACCACGTCGGCGCCGAGGTCGGCGAGAATCAGCGCGGCGGTCGGCCCGGCCACGATGTGGCCCAGCTCCAGCACGCGCGTACCCGCGAGGGGCAGGTGGCCGTTGGATGCTCTCATGCTGGCTCGCACTCCGCGATGATACGGAGAGTGTACGCGCCGGGTGGGCGCCCGGCCAGCCACCCACCCACCGTCGCGGCGTGCATCCCCGCTGGCGACGCCGCCGACGATCAGCAGCGGCTCGCCCGCTTCTAACGCAGGTCTAACGCCGCAAGCCTTGTCGAGCGCCGCGGGAGCGGGACATAAATCTCTAGGCCGCTTGCTTCGAGCCAGTCCGTGGTGTGGGTGTTCTTGGTGTGTAGAACTCTGCCTGATGGAGTAGCAACGATGCGTCGACTTCTCTATCTGCTAGTGGTTCTGGGCATCACCCTGACGCTCATGACGGCGTTCGCCGTCCCGGTCGCCTCGGCCGCCGAGCTAGCGAGTCTGGGCGCCCCGGCTGCCGAGCTAGGCGGTCTCGGCGCCCCAGCCGCGTCCGGGACGCACGCGCTTCTGCCCCCCGGCGGCGATCCGTCGTGGTTCTGGTGGTGGGGCGCACCCCCTGCGGCGTGGACCTGCACCTGGAGCTGGCCGAGCTACTGTGCCGGCCCGTCCGTGGTGGCCCCCTGGATCCCGTCGCTGGGGATCATCTGGTAATTGCCTCGCACCCTGACCACACCCCGTGATTGGCGCCGAGCCCAAAGGCTCTCACTAGAAGGCCGCGGGCCGGTTACCGCCCAGCGGGACCGGCCCGCGCCGCGAACCCGTTCCGGGCAGGCCACCGCCCCGGGTGCCCTGCTGGTAGACCAGGCTTTGTCGGAGATCCACATGCGTATCGCTCAAGTTGCGCCACCATTCGAGTCCGTGCCCCCCACGCACTATGGTGGTACCGAACGAGTCGTATCGCTGCTCACCGAAGAGCTAGTGCGGCGCGGGCATGAGGTGACCCTCTTCGCCAGTGGCGATTCCACGACCAGCGCTCGCCTGATTCCCACCGTCGACACCGCCCTCTGGCGACAGCCGCAGGTCCGCGATCCCCTCGTTTACTGGTCCATCACGCTCGGCGAGGCGTACCGGCGCGCGGCACGCGGGGAGTTCGACCTCATCCACTCGCACCTCGATTTCCTCGCCTGGCCGTTGGCGGCGCTCTGCGCCACGCCGACCGTGACGACGCTGCACGGCCGCCTCGATCTGCCGGACCTGCCACGCATCTGCGCGCGTTTCCCGGAAATGCCGTTGGTGTCGATCTCGGAGAGTCAGCGCGCGCCGCTGCCGCGCGCCAACTGGGTTGCCACGGTCTATAACGGCGTCGATACGGATCGGCTGAGCTTCCACGAGCAGCCGGGCGACTACCTCGCCTTCCTGGGTCGGATCGCGCCGGAGAAGGGCGTGGAGCACGCGATCCAGATCGCCCGGCGGGCGGGGATGCCGCTCAAGATCGCCGCGCGGATGCCCCTGCAGAACAGTGCCGACCCCAATGCCCAGCGCGACTGGGACTACTATCGCGCTGTCGTGGCTCCCCTCCTGAAGGAGCCGGAGGTCGAGTACATCGGGGAAGTAAGCGACCGCGACAAGGCCGACTTCCTGGGCCACGCGCGCGCGCTGCTGTTCCCGATCGACTGGCCCGAGCCCTTCGGGTTGGTAATGGCGGAGGCCCTGGCCTGTGGCACGCCAGTGGTCGCGCGGCGCCGAGGGGCCGTGCCCGAGGTCGTGGTCGATGGCGTCACCGGGCTCATCGGGGATACGAATGACGAGCTGGTACAGCTCTGCGGACACATCGACCGCCTCAGCCGGGCAGCGTGTCGCGCAGACGCCGTGCGACGCTTCTCGCCGCGGGCGCTGGCGGATGGCTACGAAGCCGCCTATCGCCGGGTCCTGGAGGGCTCGGCGGTGCCGTCGCTCACGGCCAACGGAGGGCTAGCGTGGTCCCCAGCGGGCGACCGGCACGCCACCTGGCCGATCTCTTCCCTTGTCGATGGCGTATGCCAGACAGTGTGAGGACAGCCCCCTCGCTTGCCCCCATCTCACGCGTGCCATGTTCACCGCGCCGCTGGCCGCCTTGCCGGCGGCGCGGCCAGCCGCGAGACTCGAAGGCGAGCGTGGCGTAGCGCAGGTAGATGCCGCCGCGGGGGGCGCGGCGAGGGGGCCGTTGGCCACGAGCACGGCGATGACGTGGCGGGCGCCGGGCACGGCCGCGCGGCTGACGACGACGCGCTGCGGGGCGTTGATGCCCACGATCACGCCTGCGGCGCGGTCGATGCCATCGGCCTTTGCTGGCGATAGGCACGCGGGCAAGCGCTCGGCTGTGCCCGCATGTGGGACAGCCGAGCGCTTGCCCAGACGCCTAGGACGCGCTACAACTGCGGTATCATCGAGCCGGCTCATTCGCGGGCGCCTGACAGCTCGTCGCCGGTGTCGGCGTGAGCCGGCCCCACTCCTGAAGCGGTGGGCGGGGCCGCGTGACGGGGTTGACTGCTCGACTTCCTCGTCATAGCAGAGTCGTGGCGACTGCACTGGAATGAAGCTGCCAACGCACAGGCTCGGAACATCAATAGGCACTCTTCGCCACTCGTGCCCCCCGGTGACCCTCAGCGCGGGCCCTGGGAATAGCCGGCAGCTTGCCACAGCCTGTTGGCGCCGCACCCTCATCCTCAACGCCGCGCCTCTTCTCCTCATCGCGGTCGCGATGCTGGTGTTCACAGCAAAGTATATCGCGCGGGAGCACACGTTCTATTCCTCCGACTGGAGCAACTATCATAACACGACCGCAGATGTGGCTAGGCATTACTCAGAACGATTCCGTGAATCGCCGACGGGCGCCATGGCCCAGCTTATTCGCGAAACCTGGAGGTCAACGTATTACGATTACAATTTGATCCACACCTTAGCTATTGCGCCGCTCTTGGTGCTGTTCGGAACCTCGCGTATTGCCTACATCTCCAGCATCGCTATCGTCTATCTCCTGCCGTTTGCCTTAACTATCGGTGCCATCGCGCGGAGGCTCGTTCCATCCCACGGTATCCTGGCCTTCTGGTCAGCGGTGCTCCTCGCGCTGCTGACTCCTGCGGTCGAAGTGCCAACGTTGCGGGGCTATCCCGATGCTGGCGCTGCTGCCCTGCTCACATTGGCCATGTATGTCTATATCGAGCATCGCTCCTCGCGTAGCTATCGCTATATGACGCTTATTGGCGTCATAATCGCCATAGCAGTGCTGTTCCGGCGTCATTTTATCTATCCAGGTACGGCGCTTATCGCAACGCTGGCAGTGGATGCGCTGATTCGTGCCGTGATCTACCGAAAGCCGCATAGCTCACGGCGTATCGACTACTGGGTCCGGATAGGTGGTCAACTCGCCGTAGTCATAGGCGGTGTTGGCATAGCCTTCATCTTGTTCGGCGCACCGTTTGTTTACCGTCTCTTGACGACCGACTTCAGTAGTCTCTATGCTTCTTGGGAACGACCTACGCTCCATATTATTCGCGGATTTGCAGGATGGTATGGCTGGGCTGCATGGATAGTCGCCACAATCGGATTCGCGGTCGGCTGGATGACGAGAACGGTCGCCAAGCCTGTCACGTGGCTGATTGTGCTCTGGAGCGCTTTCTCCGTAATGCTGTGGGCGGTAGAGGCGCGACAGGTTGGAATCCAGTACGAGCTGCAATTCGCGCCGTTCGTCGTTCTCGGTATCGTTGCTCTGGCCTGGTCGGTGTGGAGCACATGGCGGGGCCTCGGCCGTGCCCTGGCGTTAACCGGCCTTGGCGGGTACATCCTTGCTAACGCAGCGGTGGGACTCGCAGCCATGAGCTTACCACCTTATACACCCCTCCGTCCGCTGCTATCAGCGACATCCGAGCCGTTGGTGCTCAAGGAGTACGATGACGTGGTCGGGATCGTGGACTGGCTTCGCAGTATCACAACCCCGAACCGGGGCATATTGATCGCGGCGCCCACAATCGTTGATGAGGGATTGCTCGCTGCCGCAGAGCACGCGATGTATGGCCCTGCCGCGTTTCTCGTTCTGCTATCCCAGCCGGCTGTGGATTCCAGCGATCCGTACCCCCTAGACGTTCTAGCTGCAGCCGATTATGTAGTCGTCGCGTCGCCGCCCCCCACGACGGTCGACCAGGCGGTACAAAGGGTCGTCATGGACGCGTTTGCCGAATCGTGGGAAATCGCCAGCGATTTCAAGCCGCTCCCAACGCAGTTCGTCACTGCCGATGGCGTCTACCTGAAGATCTATGAGCGGTGGCGGCTAACGTCACCGGAGACCGCGCTGGCGACGCTTGCACGCATGCACAGTGCTATTGGTACCAGGCCGGGGGGCCAAGGAGACTGGATAATACTAGCCCACGCGCCTGCGCACTGGAATTATAGGGAGCGGTACAATCGGTACGAGTTTTGGAACGACGCAGGCGCGGGGGATCCAAGTACTGTGTTCGTGTACTTGCCGCGTTCGAGAAATGAGTACGAGGCCGTTGGCCGGGTAGAGTATAGCGGTGGCAGTTGCGTGAGACCCGCGCTAGAGCGGTTAACGGTACGTGCGGACCATTCGAGTACCGACCGCACCCCGGTCAACGTTGACGAGGACGGGCACTTCACGCTGCGGCTGACGCCGGGGACGGAGGATGGGCCGTATACGCTGCTGAGTGTGGTGGGGGCGGGTGAGCCGAATCAGCCGGCGGGCTACTGTACGCTGCGCATCGAGCTGAGCCGACCGCCAGCGCGCGGGAACTCGATAGCCAACGCGGTCGAGCGCGCAGTGGATTACCTGCGGGATCGGCCGCGTTGACCCGGGAGGGTGGGCGCCGGTTGCCGAGCGGCTGCTCATGGTAGCGGCAGCCGGTCGGGAGCAGGGGCGGTCGCCGTGGGCCTTGCTGGTGGCGGTAGGCGAAGCTCGGCTGGTGGCCGTACTCCGCTCGGGGGCGGAGCGGTACCCAACGGCTATTCAGACCGAATCCGCCTACGATCTTCCGGCTGGCCCCCCCGCCGTCCAATTCTGGGGTCCACAAAGGCGAGTGCCGGGGCCGGCTCGGGTATCACCGCTCGCACGCCGCGAAGTCGCGCGAGGCATGGCTTGCTGGTTGTCTTCATCGAGCCACCGGCCGCTAGGCGTCGCGGGGTTAGCCGCGAGACTCGAAGGCGAGGGTAGCGTAGCGCATGTAGATGCCGCCGCGGGGCTCGGCGAGGGGGCCGTTGGCGACGAGCACGGCGATGACGTGGCGAGCGCCCGGCACGGCCTCGCGGCTGACCCCGACGCGCTGCGGGGCGTTGATGCCGACGATGACGCCCGCGGCGCGGTCGATCTGGCCGTCGATCCAGACCTCGCCGTAGTTGTCGACGTTCGTCTCGAAGAGGACCGTGGCGCCCGCCAGGTCGACGCCGTCGAGCTGGGCGGGCAGCTCGACGGCGATGCGATACCAGCCGAACGTGAAGCCGGTCGAGATGCTCTCGCGGATGTTCGTGCAAACTTCCCAGCCCGAGTCGTCGAAGTCGGCCAGGCGCGGCGGACAGGCCTGGAGTTGCGCGGCCAGGCCCTCGTTCGGCTCGCCGGGCACGAGCCCCGGCCCGCGCCGCCAGACGCCCTTCACCCGCTGCCGGTCCGCCTCCTTGTTCAGATCCAGCGCTATCCGCGGCATCGTCCCCTCCTCACTCGCGCGCGGCCAGTGTACCATAGCGGCTGCTAAGCAGGGCGCGGCGCAGCAAGTGGGCGATACAGCACCGGCGACGGAGGGCGCGGCGCCGCTCCGCGCCTGAACGGACGCCTCTCGGCATCCCTCGCTTGACAGGGGCGGGCGCGTGCTCTACCATGGGCAAACGATTGCCGCAAACGATTGTTCAATGCAGCGCGCGAGGAGGAGCTATGTCGTCGCCCACGGCCGCGCGGGTGCCGTTCGACGCGCCGGAGCTGGATGCGCTGAAGGACACGCTGGTGACGGCGTGCCACGTGCTGGACCGCGAGGGGATCACCGACGGCTATGGGCACGTGAGCGTGCGCGTGCCGGGCGCCGAGGCGTTTCTGACGATCGCGTCGGTGAGCCCGGGGCTGGCCGCGCGCGACCGGCTGGTGATGCTGGACCTGGACGGGAACTACCTGGGCGGGCAGAACACACCGCCGAACGAGTGGCCGATCCACGCGTCGATCCTCCGCGCGCGGCCCGACGTGCAGAGCGTCTGCCACACGCACTCGGTGTGGAGCACGCTGTTCTCGGTGCTGCCGATCCGCCTGCGGCCGCTGCACCATTACGGCAAGTTCCTGCCGCCGGACGGGGTGCCGGTGTACCAGCGCGGCGGGCTGGTGCGGACGGTGGAGCGCGGGGACGCGCTGGCGGCGGCGCTGGGGAGCGGGCCGGCGGTGCTGATGCGCGGCCACGGCGACACGGTGGTGGGCGTCGGCATCGAGCACGCGGTGCAGCGGACGATCAACCTGGCGAAGATCGGCTATCTGGCGCACCTGGCGCTGTTGCACGGCGAGCCGCAGTACCTGACGGCGGACGAGATGGAGAGCTACAGCAGCGACGAGCGCGACCCGGCGCGCGGCTGGGAGTACTTCGCGCGGCGCGCGCAGGCCGGCCGCGGCTGATGGCCGGACCGGGCGAGCCGCCGCCGGCGGGCGCCAGCGACGGGGGGGCGGCGAGCGAGGCGAGGGGGCGCCCGGCGACCCTGCGGGCGCTGGCGCGGGCAGCGGGAGTGAACCCCTCGACCGTCTCGCGCGTGCTGAACCGCGACCCGAGCGTGCGCATCTCGGAGGCGACGCGGGCGCGTATTCTCGACGTGGCGGCGGCGACGGGATACCGGCCGAACCGGCTGGCGCGCTCGCTGAAGCTGCACCGCACCCAGATCATCGGCATGCTGATCCCCGACGTGACGAACCCGCACTTCTCGGCGCTGTTCCGGGCCGTGGACGACGCGGCGAGCGCGGCCGGCTACCACGTCATCCTGTGCAACACCGACGACAGCTCGCGACGGCTGCAGCAGCACCTGGACGCGCTGAGCGAGGGGCACGTCGACGGGCTGCTGGTGGCGGCGGCGCGGCGGGGCGGCGCGGCGCTGCAGACGCTGCGCGCGCAACGGCTGCCCTACGTGCTGGTGAACCGCCACGGCGACGGGCCGGGGGACCCGTGGGTGGTGCCCGACGACCGGCAGGCAGCGCACCTGGCGGTGGCGCACCTGGTGGGGCTGGGCCACCGGCGCATCGCGCACGTCGCGGGTTCGGTTGCGGTCAGCCGAAGCGCCGCGCGGCTGGCGGGCTTCCGCGAGGCGATGGCGGCGGCCGGCTGCTCCGACGAGGCGTGGGTGGCGGCGGCGGGCGACCTGGACGAGACGGCGGGCGAGGTGGGGCTGGCGCAGCTGCTGGCGCTGCCGCCCGCGCAGCGGCCGACGGCGGTGTTCGCGGCGAACGACCTGGCGGCGCTGGGGGTGATCAGCGCGGCGCGGCGGGCGGGGCTGCGCGTGCCGGAGGAGCTGTCGGTGGTGGGCTCGGACGACGTGCCGGCGGGGCGCCACGCGTGCCCCGCGGTTACGACGATCCAGGTGCCGGTAGCGGAGATGGGGCGGCTGGCGACGGAGCTGCTGGTGCGGCAGCTTCGCGGCGAGACGGCCGGCGACGCGCCGCCGACGCGGCTCGTGCTGCCCGTGACACTCGTGGTGCGCGGCTCGACGGCGCCGCCGCCCGCGTGGGGCGCTGGGGGACGATAGGCGCGACAGAGCCGCCGGCCTGAAGGCCTGGCCCGGGACGACTCCAGGCCCGCCCTTTACGGCGGCGGTGCGATAGCGAGAGCTGCTCGTAGAGAGGCAAGGAGGGAACGTGGCAACGGAGACGCGGGCGCTCACGTCGGCGGAGTTCGTCCGCCAGCTCAAGGAGGAGATCGCGCGGTCGCCGAAGCAGCGGGTGAACCACCCGTTCGTGCGGGCGGTGGTGGCGGGCACGGCGACGATGGAGCAGATTCGGCGCTGGGCGCTGCAGGACTACAAGTTCCGCAGCGCGGTGCCGCGTATCGCCATGCTGCGCTACCTGGCCTGCACGGACCCGGAGTTCTCGGCCAAGCTGTTCGAGGTGGTCGAGGAGGAGACGCGCGGGCTGCTGCCGGGCAGCGCCGGCCACGCGGACATGTTCCTGGAGTTCGCCGACGCGATTGGCATCTCCCGGGCGGAGCTGGACGCGGCGCCGATGCTGCCGGCGACGGCGGCGCACCTGTACTACGCCGAGCTGATCATCCACACGCTGCCGTGGTTCGTGATGATGGCGGGCCAGATGGGCGCGGAGGGCACGTTCCCGCCGGCGATGGCGGCGAT
>JAJPHF010000011.1 GCA_021325365.1 Pseudomonadota bacterium | reverse complement strand
TACGGGGCAAACGATGCGGCCTTCCGCGCCCGACCAGCACGCGCCAACCCGCGCCCGGCCTAGCAGTTAACCACCCGGTCAAGGAGCATCGTTTGACCGTTCCTCGGCTAAATTACTGCGCCGCCACGTCGTGCGGCGCGGCCCCGGGGGCGTCAGCTGGACAGCGACGGTGCTCGCCGCGCACGGCACGTTCCAGTCGCTCCCGCCGCGGCGCGGCCCCGGGGGCGTCAGCTGGACAGCGACCTGCGGCTGCGCTAAGGTAGCCGCGAACGGAGAGGAGGCCGCCATGCGCCGTGTGAGCGACAACGTCTACGCCGAGTGCTACTTCGCCGGCTGCAACCCCAGCTTTCTCGTCACCAGCGAGGGCGTCGTCATGTTCGACACGCCTCAGCAGCCCATCGACGCCGTGCGCTGGCGCGAGCGCCTCCAGGAGCACGGCCCCATCCGCTACCTCATCAACACCGAGCCGCACATCGATCACATCTCGGGCAACGCCTACTTCCCCGGCGTCGAGGTCATCGGCCAGGCGGGCATCCAGCCGCGCTACGAGCAATCCATCCCGCAGATGACCGGGCCCGAGCGGCTGGACCTGCTGAAACAGAACGACCCGGACAGCGTGTGGCTCTTCAACCACCCCGACTACCCACCCAACCCGCCCACCCGCACCTTCGGCGACGCGCTTACGCTGCGCCTGGGCAACCACACGATCGAGTGTACGCACCTGCCCGGCCACACGGCCCCGCAGACCGCCATTTACCTGCCCGAGGAGGGCGTGCTGATCACGGGCGACAACATCTTCCAGCGCACCAAGACGTGGCTGCAGGAGTGCGACCCGTGGGAGTGGCTCGACGCCCTGCGCACCATCGAGACGTACGACACGGCCGCGATCATCCCCGGCCACGGCGAGGTCTGCGACTACCGCTACGTGCAGGAGCAGCGGCAGGTCGTGCAGGACTGGATCGGCGCCGTCGAAGACTTTGTGCGCCGCGGCCTCAGCGAGGAAGAAGCCCTGCAACAGCCGGCGCCCGCGGCCGATCCCTACCCGCTCGGCCAGCGCCTCCACCACTTGACCGACCGCGTCAACGCGATGAATGTCAGCAACCTGTACAAGCGCATCGTCGCGCGCCAGCAGAGCGGCCAGAGCAACTGAGACAGCGAGGAATGCTGCGACCGGTTGGTAGGGCAGGGACCCATGCCCTGCCACCTCATTGCAAGGGCGAGGCCACCGCTGGGGTGGGGCAGGGGCTCGTCCCCTGCCGCCCGGCCGCAACCATAGCCATCCCTTCCAGCGAGCGTGAGGTAGGGCAGGGGCTCGTCCCCTGCCGCCCGGCCGGGTCTGCTCATACCGGCCGATCTAGCGAACACGTCGTAGGGCAGGGGCTCGTCCCCTGCCGCCCGGCGTCGGGCAGCCGCGAGGCGGCAGAGAATGAGCCGGCTCTGCTTCAGTTGCCCTGCACTATGCTCTCGTCCGAGCGCCTAGCTGCGGAGCGCCCGAGTTGTACCCGCCCCTGGCGCTCCGGTACGCTGCTGGCGGACGCGGGTGAGGAGCGCATGGTGGACAGCCGAGAGCCGTGCCCCGAGTGCGGCGCGCCAGCGGTGGATGGGCTGGGCTGCTGGGAGCAGCTCGGGGCGCTGCTGGCCTGGGAAGGGGACGATCCCGAGCTACGAGCGGAGCACTTCCTGACCGTGGCGGCGTACAACCTCCAACACCCCGCGCAGTTTACGGACGCGGCGCTCGGCGGGCTGTGCGCGGCGTTCATCGAGCGGCTGGACCGCGGCGTGGCGACCGTCGAGCTACGGCGGCGCGCGGCCCGGCAGTTCGACGGCCCGACGCGCGTGCTCCGCAAGCCGTCCGAGCGCCGGCCGGTCCTGCGGCGGTGGCGCATGACCATCGCGGACGTCTATCTGCCCGAACAGCCGGCGGGCGCCGCGGACCGGGTGCGCGCCTGGGCCGCGGCGATTCGCGCCGAGCTGAGCTGAGCTGTCGAAGGAGGCAACCGTGGTCGCGGAGCTAAGCGTGGTCGGTCGGCCGCTGGGACGGGTCGAGGGCGAGGCGAAAGTCACCGGGCAGGCGCGCTTTGCCGCCGACGTGGTGCGCCCCGGACAGCTCTGGGCGAAGTGCCTGCGCAGCCCCCACCCGCACGCGCGCATCGTCCACCTCGACGTGAGCGCCGCGCGCCGCGTGCCCGGCGTCCATGCCGTCCTCACCGGCGCCGACCTGCCGCGCACGCTCGTCGGCATCCGCCTGCGCGACATGCCGCTGCTCGCTCGCGACCGTGTGCGCTACGTCGGCGAGCGCGTCGTCGCCGTCGCCGCCGAGGACCCCGACGTGGCCGAGGAGGCGCTGGCGCTCGTGCAGGTCGAGTACGAGCCGCTGCCGGCCGTCTTCGACGCCGAGGCGGCCCTCGCGCCCGACGCGCCCGTGCTGCACCCCGAGGTGGCGAGCTACGTTGGCCGCGAGTGGGACCTCGGCGCCCACCCGAACGCCCACGCCTACTGGCGGCACGAGCGCGGCGACCTGGCGGCCGGCCTCGCCGACGCCGACCTCGTGATCGAGCACACCTTCCACACGGGCCTCCTCCACCAGGGCTACCTGGAGCCCCACGCCGCCGTCGTGGCGCTGGCGGGCGACGGCGCCGCCCAGGTGTGGATGTCGAACAAGATGCCGTTCCGCTCGCGCCAAGACATGTCCGCTGCCCTCGACCTACCCGAGGAGAGCATCGACGTTCATCACGTCCACATCGGCGGCGACTTCGGCGGCAAGGGCGCTCCCGACGACGCTATGCTCGCCTACCACCTGGCGCGCGCCAGCGGCCGCCCCGTCAGCCTGGTCCTCACCTACGCCGAGGAGCTAACCGCCGCCAACCCGCGCCACCCCTCCACCGTGTACCTCAAGACCGGCGTCAAGCGCGACGGCACGATCGTGGCGCGCGAGGGGCGCGTGCTCTTCAACCGCGGCGCCTACGCCGGCCGCAGCGCCTCGCCGCGCGGCATTCTCAACGGCGCGTTCAAGCTCGGCGGCACCTACCGCGTGCCCAACGCGCGCCTGGAGTGCCTGGCGGTCTACACGAACCAGGTGCCGTGCGGCAGCATGCGCGCCCCGGGTCAGCCGCAGGTGATCTTCGCCGTCGAGGCGCACATGGACCTCGTGGCCGCCGCGCTCGGCATGGATGCCCTGGAGTTCCGCCTGAAGAACGTCTTGCAAGAGGGCGACTCGCCGGTCGTACCCGCGCGCTGGCAGGGCATCTCCCAGGCGCGCGTCGTGCTGGAGCGCGCGGCCGAGGCGATCGGCTGGGGCACGCCGAAGGCGCCGAACGTCGGCCGCGGCCTGGCGCTCTCCGAGCGGGGCATCGGCGGCGGTGAGTCCCACGTCGAGCTGACCCTTGGCGCCGACGGCCGCGTGGTCGCCCAGACCGGCGTGCCCGACATCGGCACCGGCACCTACACGCTCGTGCAGCAGCTCGTGGCCGAGGAGCTAGGCCTGGCCCCCGAGCGCATCACGGTCGCCACCGCCGACACCAGCCGCGGCCTGCTCGACCCCGGCACCGGCGGCAGCAAGGGCACGCACGTCGTGGGGCAGGCCGGCTACCAGGCGGCCCGCAACCTGCGCGCGCTGCTGGCCGACCTGGCGGCGGCGCGCCTGGGCGGCGTAGCCGAGGCGGTGCGTTTCGCGGACGGCGCCGCGCACCTCGACGGTCGCTCGGTCGAGCTGGGCGCGCTGGCGGCCGAGGCAGGCGAGCCGATCCGCGCCCTGGGTATCTACGACGGCCAAGCGCCGCAGGTCGTCTCGTTCGTGGCGCAGGCGGCCGAGGTCGAGGTCGATCCCGAGACGGGACAGGTCCACGTGCGCCGCGTCGCCAGCGCCCATGATGTCGGCACGATCCTGAACCCGCTCGGCCACCAGGGCCAGATCGACGGCGGCGTGGTGATGGGCGTGGGCAGCGCGCTCATCGAGGGCAGCGACCTGGACGAGGGGCGCGTGGTGGCCGCCAACCTGGGCGACTACAAGCTGCCCACGGCCGCCGACATCCCCGAGCTTGTCACGATCCACTGCGAGGCGCCCGGCGGCCCCGCGCCGTTCGGCGGCAAGTCCATCGGCGAGGAGCCGTTCGTCCCCGGCGCCGCCGCCATCGCCAACGCCGTCCGTGACGCCACCGGAGTCCCCATCCACGAGCTACCCATCCGGCCCGAAACCGTCCTCCGCGGCCTCCGCGCCGCCCGCGGCGACCGCTAGCCCGCGCCAGCCCCAGAGCAAGGTGCGGATCAGGTGAGCGGCCGGAGGGACGTAGGGGTGGGTCTCGTGCCCGCCCGCGGCCGTCGAGGCCGCAACCCCGGCGGCGGCCGGCCGCTTGCTGACTCTGCGAGGTGCTTTACGCCGCAGTGAGCGACCACAGCGTGCAATGCTGCTAGCGTCACATTCCCATGGAAAGACCGATCCTGGCATAGCGGAGGGGCAGGGCGGATGACACACTACGTCATCGAATGGGACGGTACCACGCTCCCCTCGGAGCTGCGCGATCTGCCGCCCGGGCGCTACGTCGTGGAGCCCCTGGTGGACGACGACGAGCTGACGGACGAGGAAGTAGACGGAATTCTGGAGGCTATCGACGAGGTCGAAGCCGGTAAGGGAATTCCCTGGGAGGAGATACTTCGCGAGCTACGACGGGAACGGATGTAGTGGTATGATGGCCCAGAGACTTACGCTGCCCGCCGGGGCTGTCCCGGCCCTAACATGAGCTTATCCTCTCAGGCACACCCTGCGGACCCTACTCCCGAAGCCACCGCCATTGAGCACGCCCAACGCGCTGTCGAGCTAGCTCTCCAGGTCCGCGACGAACACCCCGATGACGTAGGCGCCTGGCAGGCCTGGGAAGCTCTCGCTACTGCCCGGGCGGTGATGTACGGCGCGTACTCCGCCGACGACTTCCTGTATAGCGCGCGGGCTGCCGCCGAGGTCGCCGTTCGGCGCGCGCTACACTTGATGTTTGATATCGCTTTCAAGTATCACCACCCCGACCCTGGCCGGGCATCCTGGCACCTGCATTACGACGATCATCCCGCTATCGGAGCGTGGCGCGCTACTGCCGACGCCTCGCTCGCTGCGCTTGACGCAGCCTACCCCCGGGGTTCTGGGAGGACTTCGAGCGACTGTGGCACGGCGACGGCACAGCACTTGAGAGCGCCATCCGTTTTCTCGAAGCGGATCCCTGGTTTCACCGCTCTGGTTACGCCAAGGAGTACCTGATCCGCTTCATCAACCGGTGCGAGCTGTCCGATGAGCAGGCAGCACGCCTTCGGCAAGTCGTTATGCACGTGATCGAAGGGCGAGATCGTAGAGAGCTCCGTCGCTACTGCCGCCTGGCTCGAAGGGTTTCCACGCCAGGGTTCCGGGCGGGGCTGGAGGACATCGTGCGCCCTCAGGATACCTCTATGCCGCCTTTTGAACTCGTCACGTTTGAACGGCGCCGACGGCTTCGGGTGATATACGACCGGCGGTTCAGACGACATATTCAGTGGGCGCTAGCCTATCTCGACGGGCATCCGCTGCCATCCGGCCGAAACGAGCTTTGGGAGTTGCGTAGGTTGGCGAGGGCGGGAAGAGAAAGGCAGGAACCGCCTCAGAGAGCAGGCGAGTGATCAGCCGCCCTTGAGACTCTCCTCGATCTCGCGGCGAGGGCTTCCGCGGCCGCCGCCGACCGCACCGCGCGGACCGCCCCGAGCACCGTCCAGCCGGAGACTAGCGCGCCTGGGACTGGTCGAGCCCGGCGGCAACGATCTCGTCCAGAATGCTGCGGTCGACGAGCGCCGCGGGCTGCACTGTCGCCACCTCCGGGTCGACCTCGGCCAGCGCGTCGATGACCGATTGCAGGCCGGGCTCGCTGGGGTAGGGCACGGCCGGCATACTCTCCACGGCCGCGCGGTAGCCCCACTCGATCGCGGGGCCGTCGTCGCTCTGGAGATACTGACGGATGACGGCCTGCGCCAGCGCCGGATCCGCCTTCATGCGCTCGGCCCCCAGCGCGAACCCGCGCACGAACCGCCGCACCGTGTCGCGCTCCTCGGCCAGGTAGCCGCGGCGGACGGCCACGCCGACCCCCAGGGAGGGCACGTTCCAGTCGGCCATGCGCGCCAGGCTGTGGAAGCCGGCCTGCTCGGCCACGTAGTCGTTGGGCGGGTTGAGGGCGGCGGCCATGATCGCGCCGCTCTGCAGGGCCGCTAGCATCTGCGGCTCGCCACCCGCCATGGCGCGGAACACGATGTCTTGCTCCGGGTCCAGGCCCAGGCGGCGCAGCGCGTAGCGCAGAGCAAAGTCGCTCTGCGAGCCGCGGCCCGTCGCCCCAACCGGCTGGCCGCGGAGCTGCTCGACGCTCGTCACCTGCGGCTGCACCATGAGCTGGAACGTCAGCTTCGTGGAGGTGCTGGCCAGGTACACCAGGTCGGCGCCCTTCGCCACGGCGCTCACCATGGCGCCCGAGGCCAGCATCGTGATGGGCGCCTCGCCCGAGAGCAGCGCCGCGATCGCCTTGTCGCTGCCGCTGATCAGCGTCGCCTCGACGTCAAGGCCTTGCTCGCGGAACAGGCCGGTCTCGACGCCGATCCACAGCGGCGCCTGCGCGCTGACGAGGGCGGTGTAGGCTACGCGCACCGGCTGCAGCGCAGGGGGCTCGGCCGGCGCTGCCTCCGTTTGCGCCGCGGGCGCGGCGGCCGGCGGCGCGGCCGGGGGCGGCGCGCAGGCAGCGAGCCCCAGGGCCACCGCGACGAGCCCGGCCCCGCGGCATCCCCGCCGAGCGCACGCTACGCTACTGATCCGTCGTGCGACCGCCCAGCGCCACCAGCTCATGGCCCACCTCCTCGGCGCGCCCGGTACGCGTTCAGCGCCTCTGCGCTGCTGAGAGCAGCGAGGGCGGCGCGTCGCCAAGCGCATTGTAGCGCCGCTACCTGCTTGCCTCAGCCGCCCTTGAGGATCTCGTCCAGCTCGCGGACGAGGGCCTGGCCGTCGGGGGAGAGGGCGAAGGCAATCTTGTCCGGATTGTCCACCCAGGCGAAGGTGGGGAAGCCGGCGGCACGCGCCTCTTGCTCCATGCGGGCGTCGGCGGAGTCGGGGTAGTAGCGGCTGCCGACGCCCGTCGCCTCGGCCTGGATGCGCTGCCCCTCCGGGCCAGCGAGCACCGCCGCCAGCAGCTTCGCCGCGTTCGGGTGCGCCGCCCGCCGCGCCACCAGCACCTGGTGGTCGGCGTTCGACGACACGTCGAGCGGCGTGAACGCCGCCGGGATGCCGCGCAACCCCGCCGTCAAGTAGAACGACCCGGTGACGACGACCATCGGGTACTCCTTCGCGGCGTAGCGCGTGAACTCATTGGGCAGCGTGTCCGTGCTCGCGCCGTTCTGCATGGCGGCCCGGAACGCCGCCAGCGCCGGGTCGCGGCCAAGCTGGAAGACGATCGGCAGGTAGGTCGCGGCGGTGTTGAACAGCATGAACTTGCCGCGCCAGCGCGGGTTGGCCAGATCTTTGACCGAGCGCGGCGCCTCGGCCGCGGACACCACGTTCGGGTCGTACATCAGGCCGAAGTGGTCCGTATAGATCACCACGTACTCGCCGTTCTCGCCCACCATGCCGTCCGGCGTGCCCGCCGGCAGCAGCGGCGCCCAGTTCACCGCCTCGGCCGCGCCCGCGCGGCGCAGCGTCGCCGAGGTCGTGTCCGAGCTCTGGTAGAGGTCGTACGACGGCTCCGCGTTGGCCTGCACCTCGCCCAGCCACTCCGCGGCGCGCTGAGCGTAGTTGCCCACCGGCGTGAAGTTGATCTTGATCCGCACGCCGTACTCGCGCTCGATCGCGTCCTCCAGCCGCGCGATCGTGTCCTGGGTAAACGTCGTCTGGATCGTCGCGTTCACCTGGCCCTCGGCGCGCGCCGCGTCCACCACTTGCTGCCGCGTGGCAGCGTCGGGCACGGGCGCGCTCGCCGCCGGGGCGCTGGCAGGCGCGGGCGCGCTGCCCCCACCGGTCGGAGCGGCGGCCGGCCCGCACGCCAGCGTGAGCACCAGGCTGACGATCGTCCACAGCACCCTGCGCTGCATTAGCTCTCGTCCTTTCCGCGGCGGCCGTGCACGCCCCGCCGGTCTTGGCGTGGAGTGTAGCCCGGCGCGTCCGCGGCCGCCAGGGATCGCGGCAGGTCCGTCCGGATCCCTCTCCCTGGAGGAGGAGCGATGCAGCCGGCCCCCCAGAGGGAGAGGGCCTGGCGCCCAGGGTACCCGCGCGCCGCCCTACGGCTCCCGGCCGAGCCGCGCCAGTGCGTAGTCGGCGTAGGAGCGGTCGAGCACCTGGCTCACGTCCACCTTCTGCGGCACCGTGCCGAACTGCACGTACCAGTCCTCGATGTCGTTCAGGATGCGCGGGTCCATCACGGCGTTCGGGTCGACCGGCGAGGTCAGCAGGCCCTCGTATAGCTTGGGGTCCTTGATCGGCGTGTACTTGATGAGGATCTGCACGATCTCGTCGCGCCCGCCCGCGTTCTGCTGCACCGCGCGATAGTAGTCGCGCTGGCCGCGCAGGTACGCCGTGATGAAGCGCCGCGCCGCCTCGGGCTGCCGCTCCGCGAACACCGGGCTGAGCGTCAGCACGTTGCCGGGCACGCCAGGATACACGTCGCCCATCGGCGCCACTAGCGCCGCGCTGCCCTGCGACTGCGCCACGGTGATGAACGGCTCGGCCAGGAACGCGGCGTCCACGCGCTTGTTCGCCAGCGCGGGCGGCGCGTCGGCGAATGGGAGCACCGCTGTCTCCACGTCGGCCAGGCTGAGGCCGACCGGCCCGACCATGCGCTGCACGAACAGGTGCTGGAAGCCGCCGTCCGAGGGCAGGCTGATCGTCAGTCCCTTGAAGTCCTTCAGCTCGCGGTAGCGGCCGCTGTCGAGGAGGTCCTGCCGCACGACGAACCCGCTCGAGCGATCGCCCGGCCCGATCTGGATGTTGTACAGGACGATCCGCACCCCAACGCCGCGCTGCACGGCGTTGAAGATGATCGGGTCGGGGCCGCCGCTGGCGAAGTGCAGCTCGCCCGTCACTAGCGCGGCGATCACGTCGGACTGCGTGTTGGTCGGGATGCGCTCGATCTCCAGGCCCTCGTCGGCGAAGTAGCCGCGCTCCAGGCCGATGTACAGCGCGCGGTGCGCGACCGTCCCGCCGTCGGCCACCTTCACCATGACGGGCGGGCTCAGCGGCGGCGGGGCCGCCTGGGTCGGCGCGCTGGCGCTCGCGGGCGCCGCCGGGGCAGGCGCTGCCGCGACAGGGGCACCGGCGGTGGTCGGCTGGCTGGCTGCCGCGGGTGCCGCTGCGCTCGGCACGCCCGCGGTCGGTGCGGACGGAGCCGAGGCCGCCGGCTTGGCCGGCGCCGCGCCCGGCGCGCACGCCGCCAGCAGCCACAGCGCCCCCACCAGCCCGCCCACGCCCCGCGCCCGCCACCCCATCCCGTCCATCGCGGCCCTCTCTTCACCATGCTCTACGCGGGGACCTAACCCCCCCGGCCCCCCTTCCCTACCAAGGAAGGGGGGAGCCCTCCCGGCCTCGTCCCTCGCCCCCTTCTCACATTGGGAGGGGGGCGGGGGGTAGGTCCGGCCGGGGCGCCGCTCAGCTCGGCGGCTCCAGCAGCCCCGGCATGCCATGCAGCACATAGTCCACCACGTTGTCGCCCGGCACGATCAAGTGGCTCAGCGTGCCGATCCCCTCCACCTCGAACGTGATCGTCTGGCCGACCTGCACCCAGCGGTGGGTATCCATCGAGCAGCTCAGCCCGACCGTGCCCGTGCCCAGCACGTCGCCGGGATATAGCGTCTCGTGGTCCGAGGCGAACGCCACGAGGTGCTCCGCCAGGTAATTGCGGCGGTGGCCCGTGTTACCCTCGTACCATACCTCCCCGTCCACGAGCAGCCGCACGTTCAGGTTCGCCTCGTCGATCTCGTCGGCCGTCGTGAGACACGGCCCCAGCACGTTGCAGAAGTCCTTCGTCTTCGCGGGGCCGAAGTAGTCCGAGCGCCGGTACACCTCGCGGGCGCTGCAGTCCACGAAGATCGTGTAGCCGGCGATGTAGTCGCGTGCTTCCTCGACGCGCAGGTTGCGCCCCTCCCGCCCGATGACGATGCCCACCTCTAGCTCGCAGTCGAGCTGCTCCGTGTAGTTCGGGTAGGGAATCGGGTCCTCGGGGCCGATCACCGCGCCGGGGTTGCCCTTGTAGTACGGCGGGTAGCGGTACCATTTGGGCAGCTTCGCCCCGATCTCCGGCGCCTGCGTCATGTGCTCCTCGAACACCGAGAAGTCGCGCAGCGAGCGCGGCCGCGGCAAGGGCGCCAGCAGCCGCACGTCCGCCCGCTCGTATACCAGCCGCGCGCCGTCCAGCCCCTCTGGCCGCGCCTGCTCGGCCAGGCGGCGCTGCACGTAGCCGAGCGCCTGCTCGGCCGCGGCGCGCGACTGGCGGCCGCCCTCCAGCCAGGCGATCATGTCCGGCGGCGTGCGTACGGCCGCGATCTCGCGTGGCCGCGCCTCGTCCGTCTCGGCGGCCAGGTAGGCGGCGAACGCCGTCGTCAGGTCGGCGATGCGCCCCCGCTCGTGCCCGTCCACGAGCGCGCCCAACCGTGTCAGCCGCCCCACCGGCGTGCTGACGGCAAACGTCACCAGCTTCATCTGTGCCTCCTGTCCGTCTGCTGTCCGACGTTGCGGGCCAGTCCCGGCGCGTTACCGAGCCCCTGCGCCCAGCTCCCGGATAGCCTGCTCCACGAAGGACAGCTCCACCGCGCGCTCCATGTCCACCCGCTGCTGCTGGTAGCCGTTCTCGATGAACCAGTCCTGGTCGGCCGCCATGGTCGACACGTTGGGAATCGGGTCGTACTTCAGGTTGGTGGGCCCCATTTTCTCGAACAGCGCCCGCTCCTTGACCGCCGTGCGCTCGACGAGGATCGGCACCACCTCGTCGAACGCGGCGGGGTCGCGGTCCCACATGGCCTTGCGGTAGTCGCGGACGCCCCGTACGTAGCCGCGCATGTACCGCATGCCCAGATCGCGGTCGCCCAGCATGCGCTCGTTGTAGAGCACCAGGCCGATCTGATGCTCCGGATAGACGTCGCCGCCCTGCGGCCCGCGGACGACCCACCCGCGGTCCGCGGCAATGGTCACGAACGGCTCCTGGTAGTAGCTCGCGTCGATGGCCCGGTTCTCCAGCGCGGCGAGGATGTCGGGGAACGGCAGCAGGGTGAAGTCGATGTCGGAGAGCGCCAGCCCGGCGTTCGCCAGGATTTTCGCCAGGTCGATCATGGTCGCGTCGGCCGTGTTCGCGCTGGCAACCTTCCGCCCCCGTAGGTCGGCCACCCCGCGGTAGGTGCCGTCGTCGACCAGGTCCTTGCGGATCACCAGCGTCGACCCGGTGCCCGGCCCGGCGTTCGCGGCGTGGTCGGCCACGATCCGGATCGGCAGCCCGCGCGCGAAGGCGTTGAACAGCCCCGCGTTCACGGAGGTGACGCCCACGTCGAGCTGGTTCGAGACCATTAGCGGCAGCATGTCGGGCGGGCTGCTGCGCACGAACTCCACGTCCAGGCCCGCTTCCTTGAAGTACCCTTTGGCTTCGGCGATGTAGTGGCCCGCTCCCGCGACGATCTGGTAGTCAGTCACCTTCACGACGGCCGGCACGGGCGCCCCGGCAGGCGCCCCGGGCGCCGCGAGCGCGGCCGGCGGCGCGGCGCCGGTGGGCGCGGTCGTCTCACTCGTGGCTGCGCTCGTGCCAGAGGGAGCCGGCGCCGGAGCGGCCGACGGCGCGGGCGTGCAGCCAAGGGTGGCGACGACCGCTAGTAGCCCGAAGAATCCGGCCCGGAAACGCCGCTCGAGCATCTCGTCCCTCCGTACTAACGAGCGCTCGCCCCGGCCTCTGCGGCGCCCGCGTAGACACGCAGGTAGTCCATCGCCACGCTCGCGTCCCGCCCACGCGAGATGCCGCATTCCGAAGCGATGCCGAACTCTGGCACGTATCGCCTGGCCACCGCCATGCGTCGGCGGGTGCCCTCTACACCGTCCTGCGTGTGCACCAGTCCCAGATACAGCTCTGTCCCCGGCGGCAGCTTGAGCCCTGTGAGCGGGGCGTAATACGCGTCGTCGTCGCGGTCCACGGGCACCGGCATGTGGACGTACGCGATAGGGCGCTTCACATAGGCCGCGATCAAGTTAGCCAGCTCGACCATCTTCGTCGCGTCCGCGGGCTGGATGAAGTGTTTGGCGTCGAGGTCGCCGTAGCAAAGGTGGAAGCCTAGCTCCACGTCCGGGGGCACGGCCGCGGCGAGCCGCGCGAACGTCTCGCCGAAGACTTGGTCCATGCCCGGGAACGGCTTGCGCTGCCAGCGGCCGTCCCACTGCACCATCTCGATGCACACGTCCCACTGGATCGCCAGATCCTCGTGCGGAATCGCCGCGCAGAGGCGCTCGGCCTCGCGCAGCATCGCCCGCTCGTAGGCGGGCAGGACATGCTCGACCGCCTCGGGCTTAATGCGTGGCGGCCCGATCACGGCATAGGGCGTGGGCAGGCTCACCTGGAACCGGACGTGCGGGGGCAGCGCGCCGCGCTCCCGCGCCGCCAGAAAGTCCAGGTACGACGCGCGGGCTTCGCGTGCGTAGCCCAGCTCGCCGAAGCGGACCGCCTCGGGCTGCACGCCCTCGGCCAGCTTGAGGGGGAAGAAGAAGCTCGCCTGAGGATCGCTCGTGTCCACTTCCAGGAACGGACTGGCGCGCAAGAGCGGCGCCTGCCAGCTAATCCACAGCCGGCGGCCGCCGACCTCGCCGTCCGGCACGCGCTTCAGGTAGGGCCCCAGCAGCTTGCCCGCGGTCTCGAAGACCTCCTCGACCGTATCCAGCCCCACGCTGCCCACGAGATGCACGCTCGTCATCGCTCGCTTCCTCCGTGCCGCGCGCCTCTCCGCGCCGTGTGGCCGCGCCGCTTTAGGAAACCCTGGCGAGTGGCTTTAGCGGGGGCGTGAAGCCAAACACAATCGCCCCCTGCGCTCCCTCTCGCCCGCCCCGTCCTCCCCGCGCGCTCGGTTGTGGGCCACATCATACACCCGCGCTGCGCTCGTGTGCGGATGGTCTGGGGCGACTGCGGCAGCACGCGTAGCGTTCTCGGGGACTTCCCATCGCCGCTGCCCGCGCACGCGGAACACGGATTCGACGACAGCCATCACGGCAGCTACCCCATGATGATGAGGCGTGGCACGCTGCACCAGGACGGCGTCAGGCTGCCCATGTCGGTGGGAAGAGAGGGGGGCACGAAAAGCCGCCGAACTGCCTCTCCCGCTGGGCGGGGTCGGGGTGAGGGCGCCTCGGTATGGCGCCGCGGCTCAGTACGGCGACTGTCCCAGCGCCGCCCGAGCGTAGGGCAGCGCGTGGATGTCCCACTGGTTGGCGATGTGGTTGCCGATCGCGTACAGGTCGCGCAGCGCGCGGTGGACCGGGTGGGCGTCGGACATGCCGTGCGCGCCGACGGTCGTCGCCAGCCGCTCGACGGCCTCGATGCACAGCCGCACCATGTAGCTCGTGTTGCGCGACAGCCGCGCCCGCAGCGCCGGCGGGAAGTCCGCGCCGGCGTGACCCAGGCGCTCGATCTCCGCGCAGTCGCTCAGCACCAGCGCCTCCGCCGCGTCGATCTGCACGCTCGACTCGGCGATGCGGAGCTGGCGCGGCACGCTGTTGGCGCGGTCCGGCCGCCCGGCCGACTGCGCGACGTACGCTTCTAGCGCCCCCCGCGCGATGCCCAGCGCCGGCATCGACACGTTGTACGGGAAGAAGCCGGCGATCGGCAGGCGGTAGATGTACCAGGGATTCGTCGCGCTGCCCGGCGTGGGGCGGCCGTCGAGCGTGTTCCGCTCCAGCGCGAACGCCGCCGGCACGAACGCGCCCCTCACGCGGATGTCGTTGCTGCCCGTCCCCTTTAGCCCCGGCGCGCGCCAGGTGTCCACGATCTCCCAGTCGCCCGGCGGCACGAGACACCAGACCTGGTCCTGCGGGCCGGGGGGACGGCCGTCCATGGTCACGCCGAGGATCACCCATTGGCAGGCGTGGCAGCCGCTGGAGAACTGCCACTCGCCCGCGATCTCGTAGCCGCCGTCCACCGTGCGGCCGCGACCCGTGCTGGCCGAGAACGCGGAGCCGACGAGCGCGTCTGGCGTGTCGCCCCACACCGCGTCCTGCGCCGGCTGCGGGTACATCCCGACCAGCCAGGCGTGGCAGGCGACGACGCTCTGCACCCACGCGCTGGAGCCGCAGCCGCGGCCCAGCGCGGCGCCGAGCGCGACCTGCGTGCGGCCGTAGTCCATCTCGTAGCCGCCGTAGCGCGCCGGCTGGAACAGGCGCAGCAGCCCCGCCTCGCAGAAGGCCGCGATCGTCTCCTCCGGGACGCGGCGCAGCGCCTCCGTCTCGGCCGCCCGCTCGCGCAAGATGGGCACCAGGCTCTCGGCGCGCTCGACTAGCTCATCAAGCGTCGGCGTCTTCGCACGGCTGGTTACCACGGCGTCCCCCTCAATCCGGCTGCCCCGGCCTGCCGGGCTGCGCGTGAGGGTGTCTGCGTAACAGCGTCCAGCAGACACCCCCGCGGAGGTCTTTTAGACTGGCGGCGCCACCCAGACTCCCGGGTCCGGCACCTCGCGGTTGTTGACGACCGGCGCCTCGGGCATGTTCTGGCTGCGCGCCGTGCCCCATACGTCCGACACGTTCCCCGCCCAGACTTTCGCATCGTACGTCCGGTCGTCCACCACCTGCTCCTGCGGGATGATGTACTCGGACGTGTTGCCGTTCGGGTCGAGGAAGTAGGCGAACGAGCTGCTGGCCGGCGCGTGGGAGCCGAGCCCGAACGGCATCGGCGTGCCCGCGGCCAGCACGCGCCCCACACCCCGCATCCACTCGTCGTAGCCCCGCAACTCGAACGAGATGTGGTGCAGGTTGGCGTACTCGCCCTTCACGATGGCGACCGTGTGGAAGTCGGGGCCGCAGCGCAGGAAGCCGAACCAGTCGCCCAGCCAGCCGCTGCACTTGAAGCCCAGGTTCTCCTGGTACCATTCCATGATCGCCTGAGGGTTCGGCGAGTTCACGACGACGTGACTGAGCTTCTTCGGTACGGACTCGTACTCCTCCAGCACGCGGAACGGCCGCGGTGCCACGTCGCTCGACACCTCGATCGTGCGGCCGTCCGGGTCGAAGAAGCGGAAGCCGTAGCCGCCGCCCGGCGTCTGCAGCGCGCCCGGCTCGGCGATCATCTTCGCGCCCGCCGCCGCCACCTGGCTTGCGAGCGCGTCCACCGCTGCCGCGTCCTGCGCGCCGAACGCCAGCAGGTCGATGCGGCTCTCGTCGGCCCGACGAATGCGGAGGATGTACTGCTCTGGCGACCCTTCGGCGGCGAAGAAGCTAATCCCCTGCTCGCCGTCGACCTTCTTCAGCCCCCAGGTGCCCTCGTAGAACGCGACCTGCTTGTCGTAGTCCGGCACGCCGACCCCGACGTGGCGTAGATGGCTAACACGCGCCTGCGGCATGTGACCGATCCTTTCTGACTACTACGACCCTTCCGTCACCTCGTAGATCTCGTTGGGCAGGATGCCATGCGCCTCCAGGTGCATAGCGTACGCGGCCTCCTTGCTGGGCGCTTCCAGAAGGCAGAACATGCGGCCCTCCTTCGTGTTCACCCAGTAGCGGAGGTGCTTCACGCCGTGCTTGTCCTGCACGGCCAGGTCGCGCTGGTGGGCCGCCGCGATCGCCTCCGGCGTTACCGCGCGCAGCTTGTCATGAATGTCCATGTACAGTGGCACGCCCGGTCCCCCTTCCGAGTCCTCGCCCGTCAGCGCCCGCGCGTCGAGCCGCTCGCCGCCGAGCGGAAGGTAGCACGAGTGTAAGCGGCGGCGGGCTCTTATGCAAATTCGGCGTACCTGATCGCCGGTCAGAACGTCGGCGTATCGTCGGGCGGCGGCACGTCGAAGGCGTTCAGCACGTAGCTGATCGTCGTGTAGTGCCCCGCCAGGGCGACCAGCTCGATCAGCTCGCGCGTGCCTAGCTCCGCCTGGGCGCGCGCGAACAGCGCATCGGGCAGCGTGCGCGTCCGCAGCAGCGAGCGCACGACCTCCACCACCACCTGCTCGCGCGGCGTCAGCCCGTCGAGCGCTCCCTGCGCCCGCACCACCTCGACGGCCTCAGGGCGCGTGCCGACCTGGCGAGCGTGCAACTCGTGGCGGTTCCAGGCGAAGCGGGCGCCCGTCTCGCGCACCGCCGCCAGCGCGCCCAGCTCCAGGTCGGCCTTCGGCAGCGCCACCGCGTCGCGGAAGAAGCCGCTCACGCCGTCCAGCGCGTCGGCGAGCGCCGGCACGCGGATCAAGACCGAGTACGGGCCGCTCACCGTGCCGCTGCGCGCGGCGCCGATGCGGTCCCACAGCGCCTGGTCCTCGGGCGCCAGCTCGTCGCGCCTGGGCGCGGGCAGTCGGGGCATGCGTCCTCCTATTAAGTTAAGGAGATGGGGCGGGCGAGGTCCGCCCCATCTCCTCCGACACCTTGCCTAGTTCGGGTAGATGACGGCCTTCACCACCTGGTAGCTGGCCATCGCCGCCATCGCCTCGTTCACCTGGTCCAGGCGGTAGCTCGCGCTGATCATCTCGTCGAAGGGGTACGTGTTCTTGCGGGAGGCTAGGAAGTCGAGCGCCTGGAGCCAGTGGCGCGGCTCGCCCGAGCGCACGGTGTACAGCGTGAACTCCTCGGGCAGGTCCTCCACGGGAATCATCGCGTTCTTGCCCCCGGCCCCGATGTGGACGAACCGCCCGCCGCGCCGCAGCAGCCCCAGGCCCTCCGGCGTCGCCAGGTTGTTCGCTACCTGGATGACCACGTCCGCGCCGCGCCCGCCGGTGTGGCGCTGCACCCACTTGCGGCGCTCCGCCACGTCGGTCACCTCGTCCAGGTTCAGCACGGCGTCCGCGCCCATGCGCTTGGTGACCTCCAGCCGCGAGGCGGGCGCCCCAATCACCAGCACTTGCTTCGCGCCGTGGTCGCGCGCCACGGCGGTCGCGAAGTTGCCGAGCGGGCCGCTCCCCTGAATGACTACGGTTTCGTGGCTCTTGATGGCCCCGAGCCGGTCGAAGCCGTGCATCACCGTGCGGTAGGCGCAGGCGGCAGCCGCCGCCAGGGGCGACGACACCGCTTCGGGCACCTTCACGATCAGGCAGGGCGGCGGCACGTACATGTACTCCGCGCAGCTCCCGAGCAGGTACGGGTACTGGTCGCTGCGGTTGTGGCCCCAGGAGGCCCGGTGGGGGCAGACGCAAGGCTGCACCGCCACGGCGCACCAGTAGCAGGAGCCGCAGCTCACGTAGCTCCATACCACCCGGTCGCCCGGCTTCACCGGCTGGTCCAGAATGTCCGTCCGCTCCCCGTTGATCTGCTCGACGATGCCGCACGGCTCGTGGCCGGTGATGATCGGCAGGCTGTCGCCGCCCCCGAGCGGGCCGTGCCAGCGATGCACGTCCGTGCCGCACAGCGTCGAGGCCTCGATGCGCACCAGCAGCGCGCCCGGCTCTAGCTCGGGGATGGGCACGCGCTGAATCTCGAGCGGTTGGTCGTGAGCCGTGATGACGGCGGCCCGGCAGTCGGCCATGACTGGTTCTCCTCCACGCGGGTTAGGCGCTCCTTCCACGCGCTAGCAACGGGCAGCTAGTCGGCCGTCGTAGGGGCGGCTCTCGTGGCCGCCCGCGGCCCGCAGGCCGCAGCCCCGGCGCCGGTCGCCGGTCCAGGCAGGCCACACACCGCCGTAGAATCGCCGCGCGTCTGGCCCAGCATAGAGCGAACCCCCGCCAAAGTCAAAGCGCCCCCTCTCGCGAAGCCGGCCGAGAGTGTATAACCGTGGTCCGGGGCCGATGCCCCACGCCTGCCGGCGTGCTCCCGGCGCAGGCGCGCAATTCGTGGCGGCCAAAGGGAGGGTGGGTACCATGCCAGTGATCGACGCCGACACGCACGTCGACGAGACTGAGGCTACCTGGGAGTTCCTGGCGCCCGACGAGCAGGCGCTGAAGCCGGCGACCGTCTTTCCCGAGAACCCCGACCCGTCGCTCCCGCCCAGCCGCTACTGGCTGATCGACGGCAAGCGACAGCTCCGTTTCGTCCGCAACGATGCGGCCACTCGCACCACCGTCGAGACGCGCGAGCTGCTGGACGTGGACGCGCGCCTGCGCGCCATGGACGAGCTGGGCGTCGAGGTGCAGGTGATGTACCCGACGCTCATGCTAGTGGAGTTCACTGAGCGGCCGGAGCTGGAGCGGGCGCTGCGTCGGAGCTACAACCGCTGGCTGGCTGACCGCTCCGAGCGGTCACGCGGGCGGCTGCGGTGGGTGTGCCTGCCGCCGCTGCACAGCATGGACGAGGCGCTGGCCGAGCTGCGCTTCGCCAAGGACCACGGGGCGGTCGGCGTGATGAAGAAGGGCGACCGCGAGGCCGGCAAGTGGCCCTGCGACCCGTACTTCTTCCCGCTCTACGAGGAGGCCGAGCGCCTGAACCTGCCGATCTGCTTCCACACCGGCTCGGGCGTGCCCGACTTCACCCCGGCGCGGCAGTTCTCGTACAGCAGCTTCTACCGCATTACCCTGCCGGTGGTACACGCGTTCCAGTCGATGATCCTGCACGAGGTCCCCGCCAAGTTCCCCACGCTCCGCTTCGGCTTCATCGAGGCCGCCGCCTCCTGGGTGCCGTTCGTGCTCTACGACCTGCGTCGCCGCCAGGAGCGGGCGGCTACGCGCGCGGCCAGCCCCATCAGCGGCCCATCCGTCGAGATTACGGATGACGTACTGAGGGCCAACCGACTGTATGTCGCCTGCCAGGTGGACGAAGACCTGCCCTACATCCTCAAGCACACCGGCGAGGACAACGTGCTGGTCGGCTCCGACTTCACGCACAGCGACCAGGCGATGGAGCTGGACTTCGTCGGCCGCCTGCAGCGCCGCGCCGCCGCGGGCGAGATCAGCGACGCGGCCGTTCGCAAGATCACCTACGACAATCCGCGCGCCTTCTACGGGCTGTAGGGGCGACGCGCATGCTGGCCGGCGGCGGGCGCGGTTGCCGCCACGGCTGTGGCCTGGATCGCTGGTTCAGCGTGCACCGCCGGACGGCGGCTACTCGTAGGGGCGGCTCTCATGGCCGCCCACGGCCGTCGGGCCGCAGCCCCGGCATCCCCCGGCGGTGTGGCCTGCAGGGGACGTAGCCATGCGGCAGGATGCGCGTCACCAAACCGCGCGCGGGCGCCCCCGCGCGGCTCGCGCGCTCGGGGTCCTGGCGCTGCTAGTGATGCTCGCGTGCGCGCCAGAGCCGGCCGCGCCGCCTGGCGCGCTGGCGCCCACCAGCCGCGCCACACCGGCCGCGGCAAGCGCGCCGGCGCCCGCCGTTCCGGCGCTGGCACCCGGCGCCCTTCCCGAGAAGGCGATGCTCGCGGTGGCCGAGGCCGGTGTTAGCAGCACGGGGCTGCCGCTGCACGTGGCGAACGCGGCCGGCTACCTCGAGCGGCACGGCCTCGCCGTCACCGTGAGCACGGTTGCTCCCAACGTCGCCGTGCAGGGACTCGTCTCGGGCACGATCGACATCTACCAGGGCGGCACCGCGGCCATCGCCGCCCGCCTGGGTGGTGCCGACATCATCTACGTCGCTTCGCTCGTGGACCGCAGTTCGCTGACCCTGTTCGGCGACCACGGCCTCACGCGCTTCACCGATCTCCGTGGCAAGAACGTCGCCACGGGCGCCGCCGGCGCCTTCGGCGAGATCGCCCTGCTCCACACGGCCCACGAGTACGGCCTGGTGCCCCACGAGGACTTTGAGATCAGCTACTACCCGAGCGGCGCGGCCACTGCCGCCGCCTTTCGCTCGGGCAGCAGCCAGGGCACGATCATCACGCCGCCGAACAGCACCGAGCTCGCCCGCGACGGGTTCCCGGTGATCGTGGATTACTACCGGCAGGGGCTCAAGATTATCGGGCCGGCGCTGGCCGTGACGCGCGGCTTCGCCCGCGAGAACCCGAACACGCTCAAAGCTTACATGCGCGCCCTGCTCGACGGCATGCGGCGGGCTGTCGACGACCGCGAGTTTGCGATGGCGATCCACGGGCAGCGCGCCCAGGTAGACGACCCACAGTTGTTGGCCGAGGACTATGAGCTGGGCTACCGCCTGTGGAACCGGGACATGACGGTCGATCCGGCCTCGATCGCCATCGTGTTGGAGAACTCGCCGCTCCCCAACGCCCGCGACGCCAATCCGGCCGACTTCTACGACAACTCGCTCATCGCCGAGATCAACGCCACCTACGCGGCCGTCCTCTTCCCAGAGGTGCTCCACCCCACGCCGTAACCTGGCATCGGGGCTCGTCCGCCGACGCCGCGCCCCGTGCTACAATCCGCCGGTCGCCGCTCAATGCGCCCAACCAGAGTAGAGAGCCGTGAACGAGCATCCGCCCGCCGACGGCGCGCTCCAGGGCTACCGTGTGCTCGAAGTGTGCGCGCCCTGGGGCCAGTACTGCGGCAAGCTGCTCGCCGATCTCGGCGCGGACGTGATCAAGATCGAGCCGCCGGGCGGCGATCCCGCCCGGGCGCTCGGGCCGTTCAAGGACGACCGCCCCGATCCCGAGGGCAGCCTGTTCTTCGCGTACTACAACACGAACAAGCGCAGCCTTGCCCTCGACCTGGTGCGGCCCGAGGGACAGGAGACGTTCCGGCGCCTGGCGGCCACCGCCGACGCCGTGCTGACGACGGCCGCGCCAGCCGAAGCCGAGGCGCTCGGCCTCGGCTACGCGACGCTGCACAGACTGAACTCGCGGCTGGTGGTCACGTCGCTGAGCGGCTTCGGCCACGACGGGCCGTATGCCCGCTCCCGCGCCACCAGCCTGGTCGTGTTCGCCATGAGCGGCCTGATGAAGTCGATCGGCGAGCCGGCGGGGCCGCCGGTGGCCGCGCCCGGCCAGCTCGCCTTCGACCTGGCGGCCGTGGACGCCGCCGCCGGCACGCTCTGCGCCCTGCTCGCGCGCCGCCGCACCGGCCGCGGCCAGCACGTCGACGTGGCGGCGCTGGAAGTGCTCGCCGCCCAGCTGGCCCCTGCCCTGCCCGGCCAGGGCGACCACGGCCGCTTCGGCCAGCACAACCCCCGCACCCCGCCCTCCGGCAAGTACACCTGCCGCGACGGCACGGTCGAGCTGTGCATCATCATGCCCGCGCAGTGGGACGGCCTGAAGGAGCTGCTCGGCCATCCGCCGGAGCTGGAGCGGCCCGAGTGGAACAGCCGCGAGGGCCGCGCCGCCGCGCACGCGGAGCTGACTGCCGCCGTCGCGCGCGCCCTGCGCGACCGAGCGGTGGCCGAGGTCGTCGCCGAGGGCCAGCGGCTGCGCGTGCCGGCGCTGCCCGTGAGCGAGGTGCCGGATTTCATCGCCGCGCCGCACGTCGCCGCCCGCGGCTTCTTCGTTCCCGCCACCAGCCCGAGCCTGGGGCCGCACCTGATGCCCGGCGCGCCCTACTGCTTCAGCGAGGCCGGCTGGGCGCTGCGCCGCCCGGCGCCCCGCGTGGGCGAGCACAACGCCGCCATCCTGCACGAGCTTGCCGCCCCTGCCGCTCGCGCCGATCGGCCGCCGGCCGGGACGACCGCCTCCGTGCCGGCCGACCCGGCCGCCCGGGCGGCCGCGCCGGCGCTCCCGCTCGCGGGCATCCGCGTGCTGGCGTTCAGCACCGCCTTCGCCGGCCCGACCGCCAGCCGCTACCTGGCCGACTACGGCGCCGAGGTCATCAAGCTGGAGTCGCGCCGCCGGCCCGACAACACGCGCGGCTTCGGCGGCCCTTACGTCGAGCCGAGCGGCGCCAGCGTCGCGCCGGGCTTCGTCCACTTCAACCGCAACAAGCGCGGCGTGGCCGTCGATCTCAGCCAGGAGCGGGGCCGCGAGCTAGTCCGCCGCCTGGTCCGCACGGCCGACGTCGTGACCGAGAACTTCAGCCTGCGCGTCATGCAGGGCTGGGGCTTCGACTACGACGGCCTGCGCGCGCTGCGGCCCGACATCATCCTGCTCGACATGCAGGGCCTCGGCCGCACCGGCCCGCTCCGCGACTACGTGACCTACGGCAGCCTGCTGCACGCCTACTCCGGCCTCACGAGCCTGTGGGGCTACAGCCACGGCTCGTTCGTGGACTACATCGCCGCCGAGCACGCGGTCGTCGCTGTGCTGGCCGCGCTGCTGTACCGCGAGCGCACCGGGCGTGGCCTGCACATCGACCTGGCCCAGCTCGAGACGGCCGCGGCCATGCTGGGCACCGCCTACCTCGACTATCTCGTCAACGGCCACGTCCCCGCCGCCCTGGGCAACCGCAGCCCGTACCACGCGCCGTCCGGGTGCTATCCCTGCCGGGGCGAGGACGCCTGGTGCGTGATCGACGTGACGAGCGACGACGAGTGGCAGCGCTTCGGCGCCGCGCTCGGCCGCCCCGCCTGGGCCGCCGACCCCGCCTACGCTACCCGGGCCGGGCGGCTGGCCGCAGCGGCCGCGCTCGACGCGCACGTGGCGGCCTGGACGCGCACGCTCAGCCCAGGGGCGGTCGAGGCGCGGCTGCAAGCGGCCGGCGTGCCCGCGGCCATGGTGCGCGCCGCCCACGAAGTGCCCGCCGACCCCCACCTGCGGGCGCGCGGCTTCTTCCGCACGATCGACCAGCCCGCCCTCGGCCCGCTGGACTACCCCGGCCTGACCATCCACCTCTCGGACACGCCCGGCGCCATCCGGCGCCACGCTCCCACGCTCGGCCAGGACAACGCCTACGTCTTCGGCGACCTCCTCGGCCTCTCCCCTGCCGAGATCGCCCAGCTCACCGAAGACGGCGTGCTCGCCTGACCCTGGCTGTGGCTGACTCGGCCGGGCTGTACACGCGACCCGACGGACTGTACGAATTCTTGGCCGGAGGATAGGATAGCAATAGAGTTGCGGCTGTAATAATCGCCCTGCCGGGTCGTTTGCTAGGATGAGCCAGATGGCATAGATCCTGCGGCCCGGGATAATGGTGATGGACGAGGCGCAAGCTCCATGGGCTGATGCCGAGGAGCTAGCTGATCATTACGCAGCACATCGCTGGGACACCAATTGCACGGGCATCCTTGAATACGATGCGAGCGCCCGCGCCACGATCCGAGATGGGGTACGATTCACGTACGACGATCGAGCCTCCGGCCGACCGCGTATCGGGTACTTCGATCCGGAGACCGGGCTCCTGACGGTGCTGCGAGGCGACGGGGCGCGGATTTTAACGCACTTCGGGCCTGAGAATGGCGAAGACTATGTACTGAGTCTTCCTAACTCCAGCTACCGGCGACACTGAGGAACGCGTATGAACGTTAATCCGGCCGCGTCCACGGGTAGAGCGCAGTGGCAAGTGCTCGATCGGCTGCTTCGGCAGCAGCCCGAGATCGGTGTAGGACCCTACGGCCTATTCTGGGTGACAGGGGAGGGGCGGTACGTACCAGAAACTGGTGATTCCGACCGGATCGAGCAAATTAGTGGCTACGTTGTGAACTCAACCGGCGCCGTGTTTGCCTTCTGGCTTGGCTGGAGTCCTGAATTGCGACGGCCCGTGCTGACACGGTGGCGATCCGTCATGCCAGCAGCGGATTGGGATGGCGACGAGGAGTATCAGGACGCACGCGCCGCAGCCAGCGTCGGGACAGACCGCCGTCCTCATAGGTAGGATCTTCAACGCCGCGCCAGCTCGGGGAACAGCCGCGCGCCATAGGTCGCGTTCACTTCGCCGATCAGCGAGTTGTCGTAGAAGTCGGTTGGGTCGGCGTCTTTCGCGTTGGGCAGCGGCGAGTTCTGCAGCACCACCTCGATCGCCGCGCGATCCACGGTCAGGTCCTTGTTCCACACCTTCTGGCCCAACTCGTAGTCCTGCGCGAGCAGCTTCGGGTCGTCCACCTTCGTGAAGCGGCGCGTCACGTCGGTAGCGTAGGCCGGGTCGTCGAAGATGCGCTTCGTGGCGTCCAGATACGCGCGCAGGAAGGCTTTGATCGTGTTCGGGTGCGTCTTGGTGAACGCCCGCGTGACCGAGACGCCGGGGCCGACGATCTTCAGCCCACGCTGATAGTAGTCGATGACCAGCGGGTAGCCCGCGTCCAGCAGTCGCAGCGACGATGGCGGCGAGGTGATCGCGCCCTGCGTTGCCCCACTGAGGAACACGGCGTACACGGTGTCGGAGTTGGCGCTGTAGTTGAGGGCAAAGTCCTCGCCGGGCCGCATGCCGAACTCCTTGGCCGTCTGGAACAGCGCGATCTCGCCGAACGCGCCGGGCGAGGTCGTGGCGATCGTCTTGCCGCGGAAGTCTGGGAACGTCGTGATGCCGGGCTCGCCGATCAGCATCAGGGTGCTCTTGTCCACGGCGGCGCCGACGTAGATGACGTCGTTGCCGGCCAGGTGGGCGGCGATGGCCGTCGCGCCGCCCAGGTACATGTCCACGCTGCCCGCGACGAGCGCCTGCGCCGCCGCGCTCGCCGCCAGCCCGCTCACCTCGACGCTCAGCCCGTGGGCCGCGAAGTAGCCCGCCTCGTCGGCCACGATCAGCGGCAGGTACAGCGACCCGGTGAGCACCGCCCCGATGGCGAGGGTGCTTTTCTCCGGCGGGGCCTCCTGGTCCGCGGGCCTGCTGGTGGTGGCAGCGCCGGCCGTGGCGGTCATCGTCGCGGCTGGCGGACCCGGCGCCGCGTCCAGCGCCCGGGTGGCCGCGCTGCCAGCCTCCGGCCGCGACGCCGTCGCCCGCGGTCCGCCTGCGCATGCCACCACTAGCGCCACTGCTAGCGTGCCAGCCGCTCGCCACATCGCGTCTCCGCCTCTCCGAGGATGCCGCGCTACAGGCTGCCGGGGGCCTGGGCGTGGCCCCGAACTTGCCATCCCCCAACTACCGCCCCTGGAACTCCGGCGGGCGCTTCTCCTTGAACGCGCGCAGCCCCTCGCGCGCGTCCTCCGTGTCGCGGCTCAGCGTGCCGAACAGGCCCGACAGGCGGATGCCGTCCGCGACCGACATCTCGAGGCCACGGTAGACCAGCTCCTTGGTGGCGCGGACGGCGAGCGGCGGGTTGGCGACAATGCGGCCGGCGAGCCGCAGCGCCTCGTCCATGAGCGCCGCCTGCGGCACCACGCGGTTCACGAGCGCCCACTGGAGCGCCTGTTGCGCCGAGATGCGGTCGCCCGTCAGCAGCATCTCCAGCGCGGGGCCCAGCGCGATCGTCCGCGGCAGCCGCTGGGGGGCGCCCAGGCCGGGCGGGAAGCCGTACTGGATCTCGGGGATGCCGAACTGGGCGGTCTCCGACGCGATGCGGATGTCACAGGCGAGCGCGAGCATGCAGCCCGCGCCGATGCAGTAGCCGTTCACGGCGGCGATGAGCGGCTTCCAGAGCGGCTGGCCGGTGATCACGTTCGGCGGCGGCGGGTCCCAGACGGAGCCGCGCCCGGGGCCGCCGGCGGCCGCCATGCGCTGGAGGTTGCCGCCGGCCGAGAAGGCGCGCTGGCCGGCGCCCGTGATGACGCAGCACCACAGCGCGTCGTCGGCCGCGTACTCGTCCAGCCGCGCGTACAGCTCCGGGCCGACCATGCCGATGTTCAGGTCGTTGTCGCCCTCCATCGTGACGACCACGATGCGGCCCTGCTTGTCGTAGTGCACCTGTCCCATCGGCCTCTCTCTCCCGCCCGGGCGGCGCCGTCCGTCGGCTGCCGCTCGCCCCGCCCCGCGCTCCGCCGCCGTCCCGCGACTGGCGCAGGATACCCCGAATGCTCCGGGCGCGGCCAGGCTGTATCATTGCGCCAGCGAGGCCCACGGCGGGTGTTGGCGTGCCGCTTGCCGCGCGCTGGTTGCCGCCGCCGGGGCCACGGTAGGGGTGCTGGTAACCGCGCCCTGCTGGCTTGGCCCGAACCGTCGCGACCAGGGAGGTGTAGCATGGCGTCGGCGCTGGAAGGGATTCGGGTGATCGACCTCGCCCAGCACATGGCCGGGCCAGGCACGAGCATGTACCTGGCCGACCAGGGGGCGGAAGTCATCAAGATCGAGCCGCCCGGCAAGGGCGACAGCGCCCGCCGCTTGGGCATGACCGCCTACGTGCGCGAGAACAGCCGCGTCTTCATGTCCTTCAACCGCAACAAGAAGAGCGTCACGCTCGACGTGCGCACCCCGCGCGGCCAGGAAGTGCTGCGCAAGCTCGTCGAGCGCACCGACGTGCTGATCCACAACCTGCGGACGAGCACGGCCGAGCGGCTGGGACTCGGCTACGACGCGCTCGCCGCCGTGAACCCGCGGCTCGTCTACGCCTCGGTCACGGCCTACGGCACGAAAGGCCCCTACGCCCACAAGGGCGGCTACGACCGCATGACCCAGGGCCTCGCCGGCGCGATGTATCGGCGCGGGCCGGACGGCACGCCCATCACCGCCGGCGTGTGGATCTCCGACTGCTCGATCCCGATGCTGCTGTCGTACGGCATCATGTGCGCGCTGTGGGCGCGCGAGCGCACGGGACGCGGCCAGAAGGTGGAAACGTCGCTGCTCCAGGCCGCGCTGGCCATGCAGCTCAACGACCTGATCCTGGTGGAGAACGACCCCGGCGGCGACGAGGAGTACGGCGGCCCGACCTACGGCGTCTTCCGCTGCGCCGACGACGCCTACATCAACGTCGGCGCGCTCCAGGCCGACCAGTTCGCGCGGCTCTGCAAGCTGCTGGAACTGGAGCATCTGGCGGACGATCCCCGCTTCACCGATCCGGCGCAGGCCGCGGCGTTCCGCGCCGACGTCTTCCCGATCATCGAGGAGCTGTTCACCTACCGGCCGTCGCGCGAGTGGCTGCGGCTGCTGGACGAGGTCGACGTGCCGTGCGCGCCGGTGCTGGAGCGCCGCCAGGTGTTCTTCGAGCCGCAGATCGTCGAAAACGAGATGATGGTGCCGCTGGAGCACCCGGCGGTCGGGCCGACGCGCGTGTTGGGCGTGCCAGTGCGCCTGTCCGAGACGCCGGGCGCCATCCGCGCCCCCGCGCCGCTGCTCGGCCAACATACAGCCGAAGTCCTGGCTGCGCTCGGCTACACTCCTGCCGAGGTCGAGGCCCTGCGCGCTGAAGGCGTTATCTAAGCCGCCGGTCCGAGCTGGCGTGTGAGTTTGGCGAAGCCAAACAGACACACAATCTCTGGCCGAGTGCTTAGTAGGCACGCGAAGGCGCGATGCCGTAGACGTGCGACGCCCAGCCCGATGCCCCCTCGGCCGCGGCCCCAACAAGGGCGAGGGCGCGGCCGCTGAGTGCGAGAGGGGCGACCCGTTATGGAGCGCAACACCAGTTTCGCGGCCTTCGTCGCCGGTCTTGCCGCGCGGATCGGCGGACCGGGGTCGCTTCGCTTCGTGCTCCAGCCGCTGGTGGCGATCCTGCTTGGCGTGCGGGATGGCCGGCTCGATGCCCAGGCAGGGCGGCCGCCCTACGTGTGGGGCGTGCTGTTCGGCAAGGGGCAGCGGCGAGCCGCCATCCAGCAGGGAGCGGTGGCGATCGCCAAGCCGTTTGTCATAGCAATCGCCACCGACGCCGTGCTGTCGTACGTCACGCTGGGCGCCGTGTATCCAGGCGAGACGGTGGCCGTGGCCTGTCTGCTGGTGGCACTTCCCTATATGATTGCGCGGGCCGCGACGAACCGGCTGCTGCGGCACCGCGTGAAGGCGCCCGTTGAGCCGCCGACGCGCTGGGCCGACGCCTGAACGAAGTGCAATCCGAGGAACGGTCAAACGATCCTCCCTTCCGTACGGCGAATTGGCAGGCCGGGCGCGGGTCTGCGCGCGCTGGCCGGGCGCGGAAGGCCGCATCGTTTACCCCGTACGATAATCCTCCGATGGCTCGCGGCGGGCCGGGCCGGCGGGTGCTGTCCCGGGCATGGGCGCGGGCGGCGAGCGCGGTGGGATGCGTGCACGGGCAGGGACGGCGACCACGTCGCGCCGCGGGCGGGCGCTCTCCGGCGCGCCTCGCGGCCGGGTACTGGGGGCGGGCCCTCACCCCGGCCCTCTCCCAGCGGGAGAGGGGGAGGGACGAGGGAAGGCGCCCTCACCCCGGCCCTCTCTCAGGGGGAGAGGGGGAGGGACGAGGGAAGGCGCCCTCACCCCGACCCTCTCCCAGGGGGACAGGGGGAGGGACACCCGATCGACGGATTCGCTGGGACACCGGGCCGGGTGGTGCCCCGGCAGGGCGCGGCAAGCAACGCCGCTACATAGGACGCTATTGGCACGGAGCCGTCGTCCGGCACAGGAGGCGGAGCCGCCGCGTGCCTGAACGCCTACAGTCGATCTACACTAACGGCTTCTGGAGGATGGCCCGCAGCGCCGGACAGCCTCGCCGCCTATGCATGGCAGTGGCCGAGCAGACAGGCAAACATGGAGCCTTCTCGACGCTCACCGTGACATATCCTTTGCGGTAGGGCGAGCGCAAGCATGTCGCGATGTGCAACTGGCGATCATCGAGTAGGGTCGACTCCGAATGAGTCTGCTCCATAAAGCTTTGATAGCAGGGACGATCGCTGTGCTTCGAGCATAAAGTGAAAATTGTTCAACGTCTTGTTGGGCCGAGCCCAACGGGAAGTCCTGGGGGTGCAGACGCTGATACAATCGGTCAGGCGTTTGGAGCCCCAATTAACCTTCTCCTGGCTAATACATTGTAATCCAACTGCTCTAGCATACTCGTGGAACCTGCTCGCGCTCATGCTTGGTGCTCGCCAATGTGCATCTAAGGTTTCAATCAAATGCAATCTATCAAGTCTGCGCCGCACGCGATATGGCATTTTGTTAATCAATGACAAATAGTGTTGGTATTGATGTAGATTTGAATGGTGAATCACGCCGATCCCGTCACTTGTTAGTACCCTGGCGAGTTCCGCCAAGTAGGCTTTAATCACATGGTCCTCAACATGCACAAGTGAATCGAAGCTGAAAGCGAAGTCAATGCAGCCGTCATCGATAAAACTCAATGATCGCCCGTCGTTCACGTGGTATTCCAGATGTGCGAAATCATTGAATCTTTCGCGACACGCCTGAATGCATTTCTCGGAGATATCTACTAGGACCAAGCGTTCGCAGTAGTCCTTTAGGAAGTGGGACCAGCGTCCGAACCCGGGTGCAATCTCAAGGATGGCGGTTGCGGGAAGAAAGGCGTGTATACGCGGGACAATGGTGTTGTACCACTGCGCGTCGGCGCCGCCCCAGAATGATGACCACTCGTCGCCACCCTGCGGCCAGTTGTATGTTTCGTTCCACTGCCTCAGGTTGTCTTCTAGAGTTGGCATGGAACATCTCCGCAATCCCTGACAGATCGTTGGTTACCGTTCAGGCCCACTCTATAGCGGTGTTCAGGATGATCGAGCCGGGCCGGGTCGGCCGGGCGGCAGGGGACGAGCCCCTGCCCTACCCTGTTGGCTCAATGTTCGCGAAAACCGCGGTAGTGCCCAGAGCAGAGACGGCGGCCGGCTGGATGGCAGGGCGGCCTCGCTTGAAGCTACCAGGAACTCCAACAGCAGGCGCCCTTGCTGCCCGCAGTATGCTACCACCCTGAGTAGCCCTTCGGCGACCTGACGGCTGGCGGCGGTGTCCGCCCCGAAGCTGCCCTGGCGCCCGAGCACGGCTGGCTGCCGGGCGCGGGGGCGGGCTGGTGGCCCGGCCCTCGCGGGACCGCGCCGCCCGCCAGTTGGCCTTGGCGGCAGCGCGCCGCGAGGGCTAGACTGGCGCGCCCTGGTCCGATCAGGTGGCGGACGCCCAGATGTCCTCGAGGTAGCGGTGGTTGGCTACGAGGCCGGCGAGCCACGCCTGCGCGTCCGCGGCCGAGGCGCCGGTGCGCGCCTGGAACAGGCCGGCGAACGCTTGCCGGACATCGGGCGCCATGCGGGAGGCGTCGCCGCAGACGTAGATCGTGGCCTCCTGCTGGAGCAGCCGCCACACGTCCTCGCCGTGCTCCTGGATGGCCTGCTGGACGTACGTCTTCGGCTTGCCCGGCTCGCGCGAGAACGCCGTGAACAGACGGGTGACCCCGGCCGCCTCGAATGCCCGCAGCTCGTCCTCGTAGAGGAAGTCCTGCAAGGGATCGCGGCAGCCGAAGAACAGCAGGGACTCGCCAATCGGCACGCCTTGCTGCTTCAGGGCGGCGCGCTCCTGGAGGAAGCCCCGGAACGGTGCGACGCCAGTGCCAGGCCCAACCATGATCATCGGCAGGTGCGGGTTCTCGGGCGGGTGGAAGGGAATGGTTGGCTTGTGAATGAATCCGTAGACCGTGGCGTCGGGCGGCTGCGCGGCCAGGTAGTTCGAGCAGACGCCCTTGAACTCCCCGTGGCCGCTGCGCGCCGGCGCGTCGACCACCGCCACGGTGATGCTGCAAGCGTCCGCCGCCGCCAACGGCGACGACGAGATGGAGTAGTAGCGGGGCCGCAGCGGCGGCAGCATGTCCAGATACGCCTCGAACGGCAGCGCGCAGGCCGGGAACTCGTCCAGCAGGTCGAGGACCGACTTGCGCGGCAGGAACACCTGCTCGCGGTACTTTGCCTGGCTGGCGTCGTCGTCCCCCGCGAGCGCCAGGAGCGCGTCGCGCTGGGCGGCGTCGGGCGTGTACTCGGCGAGCGTGGCGAGCTGCGAGCGCGTCGCCACGTCCTGTAGCTCGACGCGGTTGGCCAGCACGCCGATCAGCGGCACGGGCTCGTTCACGGGCAGGTAGGTGGTGGCGTTCGTGTGCGGGGTGATCGTGACGTACAGGCCGGCGTCGAGCTTGAAGTGCAGGAGGACGCGCCGGAGCTGCGCCAGCCCGTTGCGCGGCACGATGCCCAGGTGGTCGCCCGCGCTGTAGGCGATCCCCGCGGGAAGCGCGATCTCCAGGTGCCGCGTCGAGCGCTCGGACGGCCGCTCGCAGTCCCGGTGCTGCAGCTCGCGGTTGACGCGCACCGTCATGCCCGTGGCCGTGTACGACATGATGATCGGGTTGGCGGCCTGCCGGTTGACGAAGGCCACCGAGAGGCGCGGCCCCGTGGTGCGTGTCTGGGCGGCGGCGCTCGGGAGATCGAGTGCCGTCGCCACGGACGGCCACAGGTGGTCGTACCAGGCGTGGTAGTCGCTGTCGAAGTCGCCGCGCGCATCGCCCTCGCCGCGCGGGTACATCCGCTTGGCGCCGTGCTTCTCCAGCTGCGTGTCGATCAGCGTGGGGATCGCCTGGTAGGTCGCGGCCCAGTCGCGGTTGCCGCAGCCGAAAACGCTGTACTCCACCCCGGCGAGGGCATCCGCCGGCAGCGCGGGGTCCTGGAGCCACTGGCAGAACTTGGCGGCGTTGTCGGGCGGCTGGCCGTTGTAGGAGGCGGTGACGACGACGACGCCCCCCTCCTTCGGCAGCGAGCCGACGTGATCGTCGAGCGTATCGACCGTCGCCACGAACCCGCGGTCCGCCGCGTCCTGGGCGATGCCGCGCGCGAGGCCCTCGGCGGTGCCGAGGTTCGAGCCGTAGAGGACCAGCAGCGGCGTGTGGTGGCCGTCGGGGAGGGGCGCGGGCGCGGCGACGGGCGTCGTCGCGGGCTGGGGCGCGGCGGCGGGCTGCGCGGGCACGAGCAGCGCGGTGGCCGCGCGCCCGCGCCGCGGCTTGACCTTAATGTGGAAGTTGTGCGGCTTGATGGTGAGCGTCTGCCTGGTTTCTAGCTGGTAGTTGGCGTAGTCGAGGAACTCGAACCGCTGCAGGAGCATGCTCAGTACCAGATTGGCCTCCTGCAAGGCGAACTGCCGGCCAATGCAGGCGCGCTGCCCCGTGCCGAAGGGCTTGTAGGCGTTCGGGGGGATCTTGGCGCGGTTCTCGGGGCTGAAGTGGTCCGGGTCGAACGCCTCGGGATCCTCGCCCCACACCTGCTTGTCGCGGTGGAGCATGGCGAGGAGGACGGTCGCGCCGGTGTCCTTGTCCAGCCGGTACTTGCCGCCGATCACCGTGTCCTCGTAGGGGTGGCGGGTGAAGGCTGGCGCGGTAGGCCACAGGCGCAGCGTCTCGTCGAGGATCTGGGAGACGTACGGCATCTGGTGGACCTGCGCGTAGGTGGGGAGCACGCTCAGGTCGATGCCCAGCACGCGGTCCACCTCGTCGTACGCCCGCGCCAGCACGGCCGGATTCTTGAGCAGAGCGTACAACGCGAACGACAGCAGGCCGCTGGTCGTCTCGTGGCCGGCGATGAGGAAGGTGATGCACTGGGAGATGATGTTGGTGTCGTCGAGCTTCTCGCCGGACTGCCGGTCGACGCCGGTCAGCATGCGGTCGAGCAGATCGTTGACGGTGCCCAGGGTGCCGGACTCGCGCCGGGCCTGGATGATCTGCTGCACCGTCTCGACCATCAGCGCTTGATCGGTCCGGAGCGATCCCGACCGGCGGCGATTCAGCCGGCGCTGGAGGGGTAGCTGCCGCGACTGCGCCTGCGCCGCCTCGAGGGTGTTCAGCATGGCCACGACGAAGGGATGGGGCGTGTCGCGGTAGAACGAGTTGAAGCGGTAGCCGAAGCCGCACAGCGCGATGGTGTCGAGGGTGAGGCGCGTCATGTCGGCCGGCACGTCCACCGTGTCGTCGGGGTTGAGGCGCTCCCACTTCTGCAGGAGCTGCACGGCGACGTCGAGCATCATCGGGTGATAGTTGCGCATCGCATCCATGCTGAACGCCGGCAGCAGGATGTTGTGCGCCTTGCGCCAGTTGGGGTCGGACGTCTCGGACGTGAACAGGCCCCGCCCGACGGGGCCATTGCCGAGGGCGTTTAGCCCCGGCCCGAGCATCTTGTCGAAGCGCGACTCGTCGCACAGCTCGTCGACCAGCTCGTACCCGGACACGATGACCCGCGTATTGCCGCCGGGCAGGTCGAGCTGGAAGATCGGCCCGTACTCGCGGGCGAGATCCATCATGCTTTCAATGGGATGATTGGCGTCGAGATCGAAGAGGTTGCCCACGAATAGGTGGCCAGGGGGGTGGGGGATAGGCTCCAGATGGGCGGTGGTCGTCATGTGCGATCTCTCCTCTGTCAGCGCGGCACCCGGGTCATGGAAAAGGCAGTTCTCTTGAGAGCGGGCTGCCGCGGCTAGCCGCGCCGCGCGTACCCGATCGGCGTCCCGTCGTGGCGTGCGATCAGGTCGTCGGTCACCAGCGCTTCCAGGTGGGCGGTGAGGGTGCCGAGGGCGTTGCGGCGCAGGTGGCCGCTAAAGGCGTCCCAGTTGTTCGGCTTGCTGTCGGCCCAGACCTGGCTGGCGAGCGCGTAGGCCGTCTGTGGGTGCGGGCCGAGCAGCGCCAGGAGCCGGGCGCGGCGGTCGAGCTGGTGGCCGAGCGACTCGCGCGCCCGCGCCGCGAGGTCCGCGAACGGCTCGCCGTGGCCGGGCAGCGCCAGGTCGATCGCCATGGCCGCCAGCTCGCGCAAGGAGTGCAGGTAGCCGGGCAGCGGGTTCGTGCCCGTCTCGGGGTCCAGGCTCACGTTCGGGTTGACCTGGGGCAGGATGTGGTCGCCCGAGAGCAGGAAGCGCCGCGTCGGCTCGTACAGGCAGACGTGGCCGGGGGTGTGGCCTGGCGTCCAGAGAACGCGCAGCCGGTACGGGCCGACCGTGAGATCCTCGCCGCCGTCGAGCAGGCGGTCGGGCGTGTCGAGCCCGATGTTGCGGCCGACGAGGCCCGGCCCCTCGGCGGCCGCCGCGGCTTCTTCGGGCGGCATGCCGTGCCGCGCCAGCCAGTCGCGCCAGACGGCGCGGTAGCTCTCGGCCCCGAGGAAGCGCTGCTGCACGAACTGCCAGTCGCGAGCGTGCAGCCAGACGCGCGCGTCGCAGTGGGCGCGCAGCCGGGCGGCTAGCCCGCAGTGGTCGGGGTGGCCGTGGGTGGCGATGATCGTGTGGATGGCGGTCGGCGGCACGTGGAGGGCGTCGAGCTGGTCCATGAGCGCCTGCCAGGCCTCGGCGATCGGCAGGCCGCAGTCGATCAGCACGTAGCCGTCGGCGTCGCGCAGCAGGTAGACGTTGACGGCGCGCAGGAAGTGGCGGGGCAGGGGCAGCACCAGCCGCCAGAGCCCCGGGGCGACCTCCATGACTTCTCTCCCAGGCGACGTGGGCGCTGGTCCGCGACGGCGGCCGGCGCCCGCGCGGGGCGACGACCGGCTCGCACGCCACTATACCGCGCGGGGCGACAAGGAGCACCCCCGGCTCGGGAGCGGCGCCGCTCCGGCGCTTGTCGCGCCTGGCCGGCGGGGCTACAATGGGCGCATTCCCGCGGATCGAGCGCGCTGGCCGAGGGCTACGTGGCGGCTGGCGGGCGTGAGCGCGGGCGGCGATCCTCGCGTCGGGGTGAGGAGGTTGGCAATGCGTATCGTCCTGCTACTCGGGCTGGGGCTCCTGGCGCTGTTCGCCTGCGGCCCGTCGCAGGCGCCCGCGCCCGGCCCGGCGGCGCCGGCCGCGAGCGGACCGGCCAGCGGGGCCGCGCCGGCCGCCGCGCCCGCCACGCAGGCCGCCGCGCCACCGGCCGGCGGTCTCGTCACGATCAAGGTCGGGGCGAACGTGGGCGCCTCGGACGCGGGCATCTTCCTGGCGATGGATCGCGGCTTCTTCGCCGAGCAGGGGCTGGACGTCGACATCACGCGCGGGAGCAGCGAGCTGCTGCCGTCCCTGGCGAACGGCGACCTGGACGTGCTGGCGCCCGCGGTGTCGGCGGCGCTGCTGAACGCGATGGCGCGCGACATCCCGCTGCGCATCGTGGCCGACAAGGGCTCCGACCCGCCCGGCTTCAGCTACCAGGTGAT